>NZ_JAVAYO010000143.1:0-261 GCF_054863005.1 Bradyrhizobium sp. 25ACV | reverse complement strand
GAATCGGCTGATGGGGGCCATCGCGCTGTCGCTGCAACTGCCGGAGGAACATTTCGCCAGCTTCTGCCGCGACTCCATGAGCACCCTGCGCCTGCTGCACTACCCGCCGCAGCCGGCCAATGCCGCGCCCGGCGAGAAGGGATGCGGCGCACATACCGATTTCGGCGGCTTGACGCTCTTGCTGCAGGACGAGAACCCCGGCCTACAGGTCTGGGATCGCCACAGCGGCAGCTGGATTCACGCAGCGCCCGTGCCCGGCAC
>NZ_JAVAYO010000142.1:0-262 GCF_054863005.1 Bradyrhizobium sp. 25ACV | reverse complement strand
CCTGGAACATCTGCTGGGTTACCTGCCGGTGGTGGGCAAGGCGAAGATCGCCTTTGGCCGTATCAGTGAATTGTCCGAGCGTTTCTCGTCGCCCGAGCCGCACCTGCTGATGGACGACAGCGAGGCGCCCAAACCGATGGTCAACAGCCTGGAGCTGCGCAATGTGAGCTACAGCCCGCCGGCGGTCGAGGGTAGCGCGCCGTTCCACCTGGGGCCGATCAACCTGAGCATCAAGCAAGGCGATATCGTGTTTATCGTCGGC
>NZ_JAVAYO010000141.1:0-262 GCF_054863005.1 Bradyrhizobium sp. 25ACV | reverse complement strand
AATGATATGGACAATCGCAGGAATATGCATCATCATTTTAATGATTCCAACCTTACTCGTGTTGCCGACGTTCCAAGGAAAACCAACGGCCAGCCAACACGTAGCAGCAGAACCATCAGCAAAAAAAGAAGTGAAAGGTTCAGTCAAATTGAAGCAATCACCCGTCTCCATTCCAGTCTATCGTTCAGCGCATCAACAGGTAGAAAACATCCCCTTAGAAGAGTATGTGATCGGTGTCGTCGCTTCGGAAATGCCAGCTGAT
>NZ_JAVAYO010000140.1:0-262 GCF_054863005.1 Bradyrhizobium sp. 25ACV | reverse complement strand
CGAGGCCCTAGTTCGCATCGTCTTGTTGCGGGTTCTGTAATCGCGCTACTGTGGGGGCCAGGGGATGGGTACTGGCCCGATGTAGCCGTCCTTGTGCGCCAGGTACACTTGGCCGTGCGAGGGCTCGGAGCAACCCGCATCATCCTGTACCTGCGCGCTTTCCGTGACTGTAGTGAGGTCCTGGCCGAAAAGGTCTGTCTCGACGCCCATTGGAGTAAGCACGATCTTCCCGCCTACGCAGGACCAGGGCTCAACGAGAAAG
>NZ_JAVAYO010000139.1:0-262 GCF_054863005.1 Bradyrhizobium sp. 25ACV | reverse complement strand
AGCTGATGGTGGCGCACGCCATCCGTCGCGGCCTGGGCGGCATCGTGATCAACGGCGCCGTGCGCGACCTGGCTGCCATCCTGGCCGGCGCCTTCCCCGTGTTTGCCGCCGGCGTGACGCACCGGGGGCCCTACAAGGACGGCCCGGGCGAGATCAACGTCCCCATCGCCATCGACGGCATGGTGATAGCGCCGGGCGATCTGGTGATCGGCGACAGCGACGGCTTGCTGTGCGTGGCCTATGACGACGTCGCCGCGGTCTA
>NZ_JAVAYO010000138.1:0-263 GCF_054863005.1 Bradyrhizobium sp. 25ACV | reverse complement strand
ATCGAAAACGTCTTACAGCAAGCAGAAACACAGAGGGCAGATCAAGCAGGGGAAGAAGAACCTGTTCAAAAAGTGCTGGAGCAAGTGGTTGCGCCGATTCGTCATCAACTCTCTTCATTAGAGAAATCCACCAGCAGAGAAAAATCAGCTATTCAGCAAGTGCTTCAGCAGCAGCTACTGCCTATTTCAGAGCGGATTCACATGCTTGAAAAAGCGCGGGGTACTTCAAAACAAACAATTCACGATACACAAAACGACAGTAC
>NZ_JAVAYO010000137.1:0-263 GCF_054863005.1 Bradyrhizobium sp. 25ACV | reverse complement strand
GGACGGCTTTATCTCGATGCCGGGCGGCTTCGGTACATATGAAGAATTATTTGAAGTGCTGTGCTGGGCACAGATCGGCATCCACCAAAAGCCAATCGGACTGTACAATGTAAACGGATATTTTGAACCAATGATGAAAATGGTGAAATACAGCATTCAAGAAGGGTTTTCTAACGAATCGCACCTAAAACTGATTCACAGCTCGTCACGGCCGGATGAGTTAATTGAGCAAATGCAAAATTATTCTTATCCGATTTTAGAAA
>NZ_JAVAYO010000136.1:0-263 GCF_054863005.1 Bradyrhizobium sp. 25ACV | reverse complement strand
CCGGAGCTGCTCTCTTCGTTCAAGGTCGAAGGCAAAGCGCCGCGCAGCGTCATGGTGATGCATGTGGACGAGATCTACTTCCAATGCGCCCGCGCCATCGTCCGCGCAGACCTCTGGAATCCCGACAAGCGCGTCGACCCGAAGACCTTGCCGACGCCGGGGCAGATCCTTGCCGAGATGAGCGAGAACAAGGTCGGCGGCGCGGAGTATGACCGCCTCTGGCCGGAGCGCGCCGCCGCGACGATGTGGTGAGCTCTCTCCAC
>NZ_JAVAYO010000135.1:0-263 GCF_054863005.1 Bradyrhizobium sp. 25ACV | reverse complement strand
ACTGCGGAATACTCCCGAGACGGCATCGGCTCAACCGCTGGATTTGGACGCAAATCCGGCGTTACGAGTTGCTCGCGCTCTCTTGCGGATGATGGGGGACGAGGACGAGCATCTGTCCCTCGACACGCCAGGACTGGAGCTTCGACAGGAAGTTCATGCCGAGCACGTCCAGATTGCCCAGGCCCGGCGATGTGACGATCTTGAGGTTACGTGCCACGATGTTGCCGACGCGCAATTCATCCACGCTTCCGGTTTCGGCCGGG
>NZ_JAVAYO010000134.1:0-263 GCF_054863005.1 Bradyrhizobium sp. 25ACV | reverse complement strand
CCATCCCGGCGATCAATCGCGCTTCTAGAATGCCCCCGGCATGACACAGGTCAGGCTGGAGAATGATGGCGGCGTGTTTTTCGAGGATTTCGCGAAAACCCCATTTGGTGAAAATGCGTTCACCGGTTGCGATCGGCAAATGCGTCCCGCGCGCGATTTCGGCCATTGCGTCCACATTTTGGCACTGTACGGGCTCCTCAATAAAAAAGGGATTGTATGGCTCGAGCGCTTTGACGAGCAGCTTTGCGGTCGGCGGGCTGATC
>NZ_JAVAYO010000013.1:0-256221 GCF_054863005.1 Bradyrhizobium sp. 25ACV | reverse complement strand
TCCCGGCCTTGTCGACGTTGCCGAAAGAATGTGGCGAGACGAACTGAACAGCGCCGCTCATCTACACGCGGTTTCGGACTCACAGGGACTACCCGCCCTGCCCGCACCTCTCGTGCCGACGCTGCCGCGTCCACCGCAAGCCCGGCTCGCGATGCGTGACGACACATGATCGCCCCTCTTGGGTGAGCCGGGATGGACGACACATACGCCGAAACCGAATTTCGGTAAAGTGGAATATTTTTAGCAAGGCGGATTGACAGAGGGCGACACAGCAAGCTGCCGTAGGGTGGGCAAGGCGAAGCATGCCCACGTTTTTGGTCGTCATCGAGAAATCATGCGCTCCGCGCAAGTGCGCCTTTGCCCACCTACGAGAGTTCGCTACGCGTTTTCCACGCCCGCCTCTTCCGGCGTGAAATCATACACCGAGCTGCAGAACTCGCAGGTCACCACGACCTTGTCGTCCTTGACCATGGCAGCGCGGTCGTCGGGCGAGAAGCTCTTCAGCATCGATGCGACCGCATCGCGCGAGCAGGAGCATTGCGCCTTGAGGACCATCGGATTGAACACGCGCACGCCGCGCTCGTGAAACAGGCGGAACAACAGCCGCTCGCCGGAGAGCTCGGGATCAATCAGCTCGACGTCCTCGACGGTCTCGATCAGCGAACGCGCCTCGACCCAGGCGTCGTCTTCGGCAACGCTGTGCACCTCGACGCCATCGGGGGCATCGCCGGGATGCAGATCGGCCTGCCGCGCGCGCTCCGCCGCCTTCGGCAGAAACTGCATCAGCATGCCGCCGGCGCGCCAGCGATGCTTGCCGCCGTCGTTGGAGCGCCACTCTTCGCCGACCGCGAGGCGCACGCGCGTCGGGATCTGCTCGGAGCGCAGGAAATATTCGTGGGCGGCGTCTTCGAGGCTGCCGCCGTCGAGCGCGACCAGGCCCTGATAGCGGCTCATGTCGGGGCCCTGGTCGATGGTCATGGCGAGATGACCGCGGCCGAGCAGCGTGCCGGAATCTTTGGTATCGCCGAGACGCGCGGCATCGAAGCGCGCATAGGCCCGCAGGCGATCCGGCGCCATGTAGTCGACGACCAGGAACGACACCGGGCCGTCGGTCTGGGCCTGCAGGATGAAGCGCCCCTCGAATTTCAGCGCCGAGCCGAGCAGCGTCGTCAGCACGATTGCCTCGCCGAGCAGCTTGCCGACCGGCGCGGGGTAATCGTGCTTGGTCAGGATCTCGTCGAGCGCCGGGCCAAGCCGCACCAGGCGCCCGCGCACGTCGAGCGCGTCGACCTCGTAGGGCAACACGGCGTCATCGATCGGAACCGCTGATGGCGCGCGAACCGGGCCTTCGGGGCCGGCTTTCATCTCAGGGGATTGGGAAACCATGGGCGTTATCTGGGGTCGGTGGGTAGGAAATGGAAGGGGCGCGGGGTGGGGGGGTTCGGGGGCGATAAGGTTGCACAACGTTGCGGCAAATTCGATTTCGTCCCGGACAAGCGTAAGCGCAGCTCCGGGACCCATAACCACAGGACGCTGTTTGGCGAAGACCGCTCGCCTCCGCCAGCCTGCCACAAGAGAGATTCCGCGGTATGGGTCCCTGCGTTCGCAGGGACGACAGTTGTGCGTGCGGCGGCAGTCGGGCTTCCAGCGTCCTTACTTCACCGCGTCAAAGCACCAGGCCAGAATGCCCTTCTGCGCGTGCAGACGGTTTTCGGCCTCGTCGAAAACGACCGATTGCGGACCGTCGATCACTTCATCCGTGACCTCCTCGCCGCGATGGGCGGGCAGGCAGTGCATGAACAGCGCATCGGGTTTGGCCAGCGACATCAGCTTGCCGTTGACCTGATAGGGCTTGAGCACGTTGTGACGATGCTCGCCTTCCTTGTCGCCCATCGACACCCAGGTGTCGGTGACGACGCAGTCGGCGCCCTTCACGGCGGCCTCCGGATCGGTGCCGAGCATGATCGGCGCGCCGGTCGCCTTGATAAAGTCGCGCATCGCTTTTTTCGGCGCGAGCTCCGGCGGCGTTGCGACATTGAGCTGGAACTTGAAGCGCTCGGCGGCGTGAGCCCAGGACGCCAGCACGTTGTTGTCGTCGCCGGTCCAGGCCACCGTCTTGCCCTCGATCGGGCCGCGATGCTCCTCATAGGTCATGAGGTCGGCCATCACCTGGCAGGGATGCGATCGCCGCGTCAGGCCGTTGATGACGGGCACGGTGGCGTTGGCCGCAAGCTCCAGCAGCGCATCGTGGTTGAGGATGCGGATCATGATGGCGTCGACATAGCGGGACAGCACGCGCGCGGTGTCGGCGATGGTCTCGCCGCGGCCGAGCTGCATCTCGGCACCGGTGAGCATGATGGGCTCGCCGCCGAGCTGGCGCATCGCGACGTCGAACGACACGCGTGTCCGGGTCGACGGGCGCTCGAAGATCATCGCCAGCGTCTTGCCTTCGAGCGGCCTGACCGGCTGCTGCGCCTTCTGCTTCGCCTTCATGGCGGAGGACGCCGCGAGCATGGTCTTGAGCTCCGACAGCGGCAGCTCGTTGATATCGAGGAAGTGCTTCGGGGACTTGCTCATCAGCTTGCCGCCCGCTTGGTCTGGCTGGACGAGATTGCGACGCAGGCGCGCTCGAGCCGCCCGACGCTGTCCTCGATCTCGGCTTCGGTCACGATCAGTGGCGGCAGGAAACGCACGACATTGTCGCCGGCACCCACCGTGAGCAGTTTTTCATTGCGCAGTGCCGCGACGAGATCGCCGGAGGGCACCACGGCCTTGATGCCGATCAGAAGGCCCTCGCCGCGCACTTCGCTGACGACATCGCCATGACGGTCGATCACGGAGGCGAGCTTCTGCTTCAGCAGCAGCGACATCTTTTGCACGTGGTCAAAGAAGCCGGGCTTGAGCATGACGTCGAGCACCGCATTGGCCGCGGAGATCGCCAGCGGATTGCCGCCGAAGGTCGAGCCGTGCGAGCCGGGCCCCATGCCGGCCGCCGCATCCGCGGTCGCCAGCACAGCGCCGATCGGGAAGCCGCCGCCGAGCGCCTTCGCCAGCGACATCACGTCAGGCGCGACGCCGGTGCGCCGATAGGCGAACAGATCGCCGCTGCGGCCCATGCCGGTCTGCACCTCGTCGAAGGCGAGCAGCAGGCCCTTCTCGTCGCAAAGCTGGCGCAACGCCTTGAGGAAGGTCGGCGTTGCCGAGCGCACGCCGCCCTCGCCCTGGATCGGCTCGATCAGGATGCCGGCGGTGTGCGGACCGATCGCCTTCTTGACGGCCTCGATATCGCCATGCGGCACCTGGTCGAAGCCTTCCATGGGCGGACCGAAGCCTTCGAGATATTTTGCAGAGCCGGTCGCCGCGAGCGTTGCCAGGGTGCGGCCGTGAAACGCGCCTTCGAAAGTGATGATGCGATAACGTTCCGGATGGCCCTTGGAGAAGTGATGATGCCGGACCAGCTTGATCACGCCCTCCAGCGCTTCGGCGCCCGAATTGCAGAAGAACACGAAGTCCGCAAAGCTCTCGTTGCAAAGCCGGTTGGCGAGCTTTTCGCCATCCGGGCTCTGGAACAGGTTCGACATGTGCCAGAGCTTCGTCGCCTGCTCCTGCAGCGCCTTGATCAGATGCGGGTGGCAATGGCCGAGCGCATTCACAGCCACGCCCGAGGTGAAATCGAGATAGCGATCGCCATTCGTCGCGATCAGCCAGCAGCCTTCGCCGCGCTCGAAGCCGAGGTCGGCTCTGGCGAAAACGGGGAGCAAATGCGGCGCTGCGCTGTTAGTCATGATGTCACTTGAATGTTGAGGACGGTGTGACGCGTGCATTGCGCAACGCACCATCGACCGGCCCGGAAAACGAAACGTGCCGCCTTTTAAGGGCGGCACGCGGGACTATCTTATGCTTGGCAAGACGGGTGTCAATGCCGCCCGGAAAGCCTCGGGAAACGCTGAATCCGTAGTCTTGCGGTGCCGATTTTGCGGGTTTTCACCACGGAACATGTGGAAGCGAGTCGGCGGACTCTTGCGCGGGAGTCACGCCATATTGTAGCGTTTGGATTGTCAGATACGACATCTCGTGCAGCGGTTCTGATCTCAAGAGTCCTCATGTACCGGCGTAAACGTTCAGGCGTCAGTCACGCGCCCGGCGAGCCTTAAGGGATTCTGGCGGCACGGGTTTTTGAAGACTTAGGCAATCGCTGCGAGGCCCCAGGATGGCTGGCGCGTAGCGAGGGAAAGGGTGCAATGACGGTTTTGACCTGGTCCGACGATCGCGTCGAGCAGCTGAAAAAGCTCTGGGAGGCCGGACTTTCGGCCAGCCAGATCGCAGCTGAGCTCGGCAATGTGACCCGCAATGCCGTGATCGGCAAAGTGCACAGGCTCGGTCTGTCGGGCCGCGCCAAGAGCCCTTCATCGGCAGCGCCCCGGCCGCGCAAGGCGCGTCCCGCGCAGCACATGATGCGGGTGACCCGTCCCATCGCGCGCGGCAACACCGCGCTGGCGCAGGCCTTCGAGGTCGAGGTGGAGGCTGAACCGGTCACCTACGACAACGTGGTGCCGATGAGCCAGCGGCTGTCGCTACTCGAGCTGAACGAGGCGACCTGCCATTGGCCGGTCGGCGATCCCTCGAGCCCGGATTTCTTCTTCTGCGGCGGCAAGGCACTCTCCGGCCTGCCCTACTGCGCCCAGCATTCGCGCGTGGCGTATCAGCCGGCGGCGGATCGCCGTCGCGCGCCGGCGAAGCCGGGTCCGCGCTGAGCTTGTTGATCTAACTGATTGCAGCCGTCACACGATGACGGCTCAAACCACTCGGTGTCATCCCCGCGAACGCGGGGATCCATAACCACAGGGCGCAGTTGTCGCGCGAAATGGTCACTCCGAGTCTTCGCTAAACCACGCCCTGTGGTTATGGGTCCCTGCTTTCGCAGGGACGACACTGAGGGTGTGGCGGCAGCCCACCAAACCCCAACGCCTGCAAACCTTACGTCTGCTCCGCCTTCGCGAAGCGGTCGTCGAGCGCGTAGCCGGCGCCGCGGACGGTGCGGATCGGGTCCTGCTCGCGGCCGAGATTGAGCAGCTTGCGCAGGCGGCCGATATGGACGTCGACGGTGCGCTCGTCGATGTAGATGTCGCGGCCCCAGACGCTGTCGAGCAGCTGCTCGCGCGAGAACACGCGGCCGGGATGCTCCAGGAAAAACTCCAGCAGGCGATATTCGGTCGGGCCGAGATCGATCGGCCGGCCCGAGCGCGCCACGCGGCGCTTGTCGCGGTCGAGCTCGATGTCGCCATAGGCCAGCACCGTCGCGAGCCGCTCAGGACTGGCGCGCCGCAGCAGGCCCTTCACGCGCGCCAAAAGCTCTGGCACCGAGAACGGCTTGACGATGTAGTCGTCGGCGCCGGTCGCAAGTCCCCGCACCCGCTCGCTCTCCTCGCCGCGCGCGGTGAGCATGATGATCGGGAGCTGCTTGGTGTCGGGCCGCGTGCGCAGGCGGCGGCACAGCTCGATGCCTGACAGGCCCGGCAGCATCCAGTCGAGCACGATCAGGTCCGGGATGTGCTCCTTGAGGCGGGTGTCGGCGTCGTCGCCGCGCATGACCGTCTCGACGTCATAGCCGTCGCCTTCGAGGTTGTAGCGAAGCAGCTCGGTGAGAGCTTCCTCGTCCTCAACCACCATAATGCGTGCGCCCATCGGGTCGTCGCTCCTTCAAGTCTTCAGGTATTCGGGACCGTCGTGGCAAAGGTGGTCATGTCGCCCTTCGGCCGCTTGTCGGTGATCGCCTGGCCCTCGATCATGTAGAACACGGTCTCGGCGATGTTGGTGGCGTGGTCGCCGATCCGCTCGATGTTCTTGGCGCAGAACATCAGATGGATGCAGAACGAGATGTTGCGCGGATCCTCCATCATGTAGGTGAGGAGCTCGCGGAACAGCGAGGTGCAGATCGCGTCGACTTCCTCGTCGCCCTTCCACACCGCCATCGCCGCCGGCAGATCATGCGCGGCATAGGCGTCCAGCACCGACTTGACCTGCTGCTGCACGAGGTCGGTCATGTGCTCCAGGCCGCGGAACAGCTTCAGCGGATGGAAGTCGGTCTCCAGCGCGGCGACGCGCTTGCCCATGTTCTTGGCGAGGTCGCCGATGCGCTCGAGGTCGGTCGCAACGCGCATGGCGCCGACGATCTCGCGCAGATCCACCGCCATCGGCTGGCGACGGGCGATGGTGAGCACCGCACGTTCCTCGATGCGCTTCTGCAGCGCGTCGAGCTCGGCGTCGATGGTGACGACGCGCTGGCCGAGCGCGACGTCGCGGCGGATCAGCGCGTCGACGGAATCGACGATCATGCGCTCGGCGATGCCGCCCATCTCGGCGACCAGGCGGGTGAGCTCCTGGAGGTCGGTGTCGAAAGCTTTTGCGGTATGTTCGGTACCCATGTCGCGTCTCCTCAGCCGAACCGGCCGGTGATGTAATCCTGCGTGCGCCGGTCGCTCGGCGACGTGAAGATCTTGCTGGTGTCGTCGAACTCGATCAGCTCGCCGAGATACATGAAGGCGGTCTTGTCGGAGACGCGCGCGGCCTGCTGCATGTTGTGGGTGACGATCGCGATCGTGTAGTTCTCGGACAGTTCCTGGATCAGCTCCTCGACCTTGGCGGTCGAGATCGGGTCGAGCGCCGAGCAGGGCTCGTCGAACAGGATCACCTCAGGCCGCACCGCGACGGTGCGGGCGATGCACAGACGCTGCTGCTGGCCGCCGGAGAGCGACAGGCCGGAGGCGTTGAGCTTGTCCTTGACCTCGTTCCAGAGCGCGCCGCCGCGCAGCGCCTTCTCGACGCGGTCGTCCATCTCCGACTTCGAGATCTTCTCGTAGAGGCGGATACCGAAGGCGATGTTCTCGTAGATCGTCATCGGGAACGGCGTCGGCTTCTGGAACACCATGCCGACCCGGGCGCGCAGCAGATTGAGGTCGAGCCTGGGGTCGAGGATGTTGGTCTGGTCCAGCATGAGCTGGCCGGTGGCGCGCTGGCCCGGATAGAGGTCGTACATCCGGTTGAAGATGCGCAGCAGGGTCGACTTGCCGCAGCCCGACGGGCCGATGAACGCCGTGACGCGGTTGGCGCCCAGCGTCAGGTTGATGTTCTTCAGCGCGTGGTGCTCGCCGTAATAGAAATTGAGATTGCGCACCGTCACCTTGGCCGGGGCTTCCGGCAGCGGCTGCGAGGCCAGATGAGCGTTGGAACTCATGGATACGGACAGGTCGGTCATTTTGCAGTCCTCTCGGCGCCGAGGATGCGCGCGCCAATGTTCAGGGCAAGCACGGTGAGCGTGATCAGCAGCGCGCCGCTCCAGGCGAGCTGCTTCCAATAGGCGTAGGGGCTCTGGACGAAGTTGTTGATGGTGACCGGCAGGTTGGCCATCGTCTTGTTCAGGCCGAGGCTGAAGAACTGGTTCGACAGCGCGGTGAAGAGCAGCGGCGCGGTCTCGCCGGCGACGCGGGCGGTGGCGAGCAGCACGCCGGTGATGAGGCCCGACCGGGCCGCACGATAGGCGATACGCTTGATCACCAGCGAGCGTGGCAGGCCGAGCGCCGAGGCCGCCTCGCGCAGGGGATTCGGCACCAGCAGCAGCATGTCCTCGGTGGTGCGCAGCACGACCGGGATCACGATGACGGCGAGCGCCAGGCTGCCTGCGATCGCGGAGAAGCCACGCATCGGCACCACCACCGCGCCATAGATGAACAGGCCGATGATGATCGAGGGCGCCGAGAGCAGGATGTCGTTGATGAAGCGGATCACCGAGGTCAGCCGGTCGTTGCGGCCGTATTCGGCAAGGTAGGTGCCGGCGAACAGGCCGAGCGGCGCGCCGATGCCGACGCCGATCAACGTCATGATGATCGAACCGACGATCGCGTTGCGCAGGCCGCCTTCGGTCGAACCCGGCGGCGGCGTATCCGCGACGAAGATCTCGAGATTGAGGCCGGCCAGGCCGTTGAAGAGCAGCGTGATCAGGATCAGCGCCAGCCAGGTGACGCCGAAGGCGGCCGCGGCGAAGCAGAGCCCGCGGATGACGATGTCCTTGCGGCGACGACGCGAATAGATCGGATTGAGCGCCATGACGTTACTTCCCCGCCTTCTTGTCCAGCCGCATCAGCATCAGCCGCGCTGCGGCCAGCACGAAGAACGTCAGCACGAACAGCAAGAGGCCGAGCAGGATCAGGCCGGACTGGTGCAGGCCGTCGCTCTCGGCGAATTCGGATGCGATCGCCGCCGAGATCGTGGTGCCCGGCGCGAAGATCGATGAGGAGATGCGGAACGAATTGCCGATGATGAAGGTCACCGCCATTGTCTCGCCGAGCGCGCGGCCCAGCGCCAGCATGACGCCGCCGATGATGCCGACGCGGGTGTAGGGGATCACCACGCTGCGGACGACTTCCCAGGTGGTGCAGCCGACGCCGTAGGCGGCCTCCTTCAGCACCGGCGGCACCGTCTTGAACACGTCGACCGAGATCGAGGTGATGAAGGGCAGCACCATGATGGCGAGGATCAGCGCGGCGTTGAACGTGCTGAGATAGGACGGCGGACCCGCGAAGATCGCACCCAGCACGGGCACGCCGTCGAAGATCCTGATCATGAAGGGCTGGAAGGTGTTGGCCAGGAACGGGCCCAGCACGAAGAAGCCCCACATGCCGTAGATGATCGAGGGAATGCCGGCGAGCAGCTCGATCGCCATGCCGATCGGGCGGCGCAGCCATTGCGGGCAGAGCTCGGTGAGGAAGATCGCAATGCCGAGACCGACGGGAATGGCGATCAGCATCGCGATGAAGGAGGTGACGAGCGTACCGTACATCGGCCCTAGCGCGCCGAGCACGGGCGGATCGGCCGACGGCGCCCAGCGCTGCGTCCACAGGAAGGAGAAGCCGTATTCCTTCATCGCCGGGAACGCGCCGACGATCAGCGAGACGATGATGCCGCCGAGAATGAGCAGCACCGAGATCGCGGACAGCCGCGTGATCCAGTAGAAGGTGACGTCGCCGAGCTTGAACGCGCTCAACGCCTTGGCGCGGTCATACGGTCCGGCGTCGTCGATTACATCGCTCTGAACGGCCATTTCTGCCACGCCGATCCCCTGTGCCCGATAATATACGCTTGTTGTCAGTCTTTTTGTCGGTCTCGCGCTCCGGACGCGGCGCGCGCCGATCCGGAGCGGAAGTCTTGTAGTTCCGGCCCTCGCGGAGCGGCACACTGGACGATGCTTCGCATCGCCAGGGCCGCACCGCGGCCGGGACACGAGGGTCTTACTTAGCTCTTGATCTCGGCAGCCCAGGTCTTCTCGATCAGGCTCACGACGCCTTCGGGCATCGGGATGTAGTCGAGCTCTTCAGCCGCCTTGCCGCCGCTCTTGAAGGCCCAGCGGAAGAACTTGATGGCTTCCTGCGAGGCCGCCTTGTCGGTGGCGGACTTGTGCATGAGGATGAAGGTCGCCGCCGTGATCGGCCACGACTTCTCGCCGGGCTGGTCGGTCAGGATGACGTAGTAGCCGGGCGCCTTGGCCCAGTCGGCGTTGGAGGCGGCCGCCTGGAAGGCTTCGACGGTCGGCTGCACCGGCTTGCCGGCCTTGTTGACGAGACCGGTGTAGGTCAGTTTGTTCTGCTTGGCATAGGCGTACTCGACGTAGCCGATCGAGTTCTTGGTCTGGCTGATGTTGCCCGACACGCCTTCGTTGCCCTTGGCGCCGACGCCGACCGGCCACTCGACCGCGGTGCCTTCACCGACCTTGCTCTTCCAGTCCGCGCTGGCCTTGGCGAGATAGTTGGTGAAGTTGAAGGTGGTGCCCGAACCGTCCGAGCGGCGGACCACGGTGATGGCGTCCGAGGGCAGCTTCAGATTCGGATTGAGCTTCTTGATCGCGGCGTCGTCCCACTTGGTGATCTTGCCGAGATAGATGCTGGCGAGCGTCTCGCCGTCGAACACCATCTCGCCGGGCTTCACGCCCTCGAGGTTGACGACGGGGACGATGGCGCCCATCACCATCGGCCACTGGACGAGGCCGTCCTTCTCGAGCTGCTCGGCCTTGAGCGGCGCGTCGCTGGCGCCGAAGGTCACGGTCTTGGCCTGGATCTGCTTGATGCCGCCGCCGGAGCCGATCGACTGGTAGTTCAGACCGTTGCCGGTCTCTTTCTTGTAGGCGTCAGCCCATTTGGAATAGATCGGGAATGGGAAGGTGGCACCGGCACCGGTGATGTCGGCAGCAAAGGCCGCCGTCGTCGAAGCGGCGACCATGCCGGCAGCGACGATCGTTTTGAGGAAATTCATGCTGGTCTCCATTGGGGGGAGCGAAGCGCCAACCGCGCCCGATCGCGCTCCCCGCGCCGCCCCTTTAGGAGCGGTCGGCTGTGCTTTTACGAAGGTTTCGTGACAGTCGGATGACACACTCAAGCGATTGGAATCGCGTGAGTTTCAGGTCTAAACTAAAGTCTTAGCCTGGGGAAAACAGGCGGTGAAAGTGGCGCCCTGCCGGGGCACACTTTCGATCAAAAGCCGGCCGCGATGGCGGTTAAGAATATGTTTCACCAGCGATAATCCAAGCCCCGTGCCGCCCTGCGAGCGGCTGTCGCCGACGTCGACCCGGTAGAACCTCTCGGTCAGCCGCGGCAGGTGCTCGGGCGCGATGCCGGGGCCGAAATCGCGGACCATGATCCGGATTTCCTGAGTTCCATCAGTGGCTGCGGCTGAGGTCAGCGACACGATGACGCGTCCGCCGGAGGCACCGTATTTGAGCGCGTTCTCGATCAAATTCTCGAACAGGCGGAGCAGCTCCTCGCGGTCGCCCGCGATCATCACCGCCCCTTCAGGCAGATGGATCTCGACCTCGACCTGGCGCTCGCGCGCCAGCGGCTCGAGCCCGTCGGCGACCTGACGGATGATCGGCAGCAGGTCGACCAGGGTGTCGGGCCGGACATGGGCCGACAGCTCGACCCGCGACAGCGACAACAGGTCGTCGATCAGGCGCGCCATGCGGGTGGCCTGGTTGTGCATGATGCCGAGGAAGCGCTCGCGCGCCTTGGGATCGTCCTTGGCCTGGCCCTGCAGCGTGTCGATGAAGCCCGACAGCGCGGCCAGCGGCGTGCGCAGCTCGTGGCTGGCATTGGCGACGAAGTCGGCGCGCATCTCCTCCACCCGGCGCAGCGGCGTCTGGTCGTGGAAGGTCATCAGCATGCATTTGTCGGCGCCGCCGAAGCTGGTCGGCACCGGCACCGGCGTGATCATGAGCTCCAGCCAGCGGTCGACCGGGACGTGGTCGAGATAGGTCGCGCGCCGCGGCTCGGTGGTCGCGATCGCCTCGCGCAGCGCCGTGATGATCTCCGGCGAGCGCAGCGCGAACTGGGCGAGCTCGTTCCGGCGCAGCGCCGGCGCGAGCTGGGCGGCGGCGGCGTTGAGGTGGATGACGCGGCCGGCGCGGTCGAGCAGCACCGCCGGATCCGGCATGCCGGCGACGACCGCGGCCACTGCCGCGCTCTCGACCGGGTTGATGCGCCTGACGTCGTCGCGCGAGGCGGCGGGATCATGCAGCCGCCACGGGACCAGCGCCGCCGCCGCGATACAGAGGAACACGATCGCGGCGTGCAGCGCCGACAATTCGCCGAGCGAGACGACGACGGACAGCGCCAGCGCCGCGGCGATCAGGATCACGGTCGAATGCCGCAGCCGGTCGGACCAGGGCTGGGCGGAGGGAGAAGATGGGGCGTCGATCGCCATCGGGGCGGACTTCTCCTGGGGCTTGTCTGAAGGCCTGTCCAAATAAGGCTTGGCGCCGTCAGGCACCGCTGTCGCTGCGCTCTCTCACATAAGCGGCTTCACGCGCCGGGCCGGGGTCGAGCTTGAGCGCCGCCTGCTGCAAGCGCTTCGATCTTGCGCCGATGATAACTTCGCGAAACGTCAGCAAGATTACAGATATGACGAAGGGCGACAGATAATAGAGGACGCGGAACAGCAGCATGCCGCCCAGAAGTTCCTCGCGATCCATCTGCCAGAGACCGACCAGCATGGCGGCGTCGAACACCCCTAGCCCGCCGGGCGAGTGGCTGGCGAAGCCGAGCAGGGTGGCCGAGACGAAGATCACCGCGACCACCACGAAGCCGAGATTGGGCTCGTCCGGGACCAGCACGTACATCGCGAGCGCGCAGAAGCCGAGATCGACGATGCCGATCGCGATCTGGAGCAGCGTCAGCGGGCCGCCCGGCAGCACCACGGTCCAGGGCCCGCGGCCGACCACGCGCGGCTGGGTCCAGACCCAGACCACATAGCCGACCAGCCCGACGATGATCATCAGCGCCAGCGCCCGGTTCAGCCAGGGCGGCAGCTGGTCGATCGAGGCGGCGGCTTCCGGATGATAGGAGATGCCGAGGCCGAGCACGGCGGCATTGCCGAGCCAGAAGGTCAGGCCGGCGAGGAAGCAGATCTTCGCGACGTCGATCGCGTTCAGCCCGTAGGCCGAATAGATGCGGTAGCGCACCGCGCCGCCGGTGAAGACGGATGCACCGACATTGTGGCCGATCGAATAGCTGGTGAAGGCCGCGAGCGCGTTGATGCGATAGGGCACATGGGCATGGCCGATCGCGCGCACGGCGAACAGGTCGTAGAAGGTCAGGGTGAAATAGCCCGCGGTGACGAACAGCGCCGCCATCGCGATCTGGGTCGGCTCGGTGCTCTTGATCGCTTCGAGGACTTCGTTGAAATCGATGCCTCGCAACATGTGGTAGAGCACATAGCAAGCGATGCCGATGACCGCGACGCTGATCACAACGCCAAGCTTATGCAGGACTTGCTTCTGGCGCAGAAACGACATCGCCCTGCGTATGGCTTCCAGCATCTAGACCTCGAACAACGCTTCAGCGGCCAGGGTGGCCGGCGAACAGGCGGACGACGCACTGGCACTCAACGAACCCTCGCCGCCGGCTCCGGTATCGCGCATGCCCCCCAGCCCTCCACTAGCGCGTTTTGGGGCGGAGTGGAATTCGCCAATTCGAACAAAAACACGTGCATTCAATATTTTAGGCAGGGTTGCGGGCTCCTGATGCACGGTTTGGCGCCTTCGGCGGCAGGACTTGAGGCGAATCTCCATGGCGATCCTGCGCAGGCGCCATGAAGTTTTGATGATTTCGGCCGCACAATGTTCCTTCACGCCTTAAGCCGACGTCAATCTATGGCCCGCGCGCGCCTGTTGAAAGAGGGGGCAATCCCGGCGTCCGTTCGACGGGGTATCCGATCCGCCGGAAGGTCGCGGGCCCCGGGCGCAGCCTCAAGGCGCGGTCAAATAGCCGCGGCCATAGGCGCCGGCCTGATCTTCGAAGATCGCCATGGCCGTGGTCATCCGCCTGAAGCCCAGGCGTTCGTAAAACCCCTCCTTGCCAGGCACCGCATAGAGGATGATCTTGCGATGCCCGCGGCAACGCACAAGCAGGCGCTCGATGAGGTCGCGGCCGAGCCCCCGCCCCTGGTGGTCCAGGTGCACGGCGACATCACAGAGATAGGCGCAGTCGCGGCCGTCGGCCAGCACGCGCCCCGCGCCCACGATGCGGCCATCGTCCCTCGCGAAGGCGCGAAACATGCTGTTGCCGAACACCAGCGCGAGATCGGCCGGCGCCTTGTTGCCGAGCGGCGCGATGCGATAGAGCTCGGATAGCTCATCCCAGTCGATCCCGGCGAGATCGTCGGCCCAGACAATCGACATCGCGAAAACCCTCCTGGCTCAGCCCCGCGCGGCGGTGACGGCCGCGACGATATCGTCCCCGTCAGGAAAATGACCTTTGCTGCGGCTAGCGACAATCCGGTCGCCGAGCCTCACCTGGAAGACGCCGCCCGTGCCGGGGACGAGATCCGCTTCCAGCCCGAGTTGCCGGCGCAACGCCGCGGCCGCCTCCTTGGCGCGCTTCTCGTATCCGCACGGCCGGCAATAGATGATGGTCACGTCGGACATCTCGTCCTCCTTCAGGCCGCAAGCTGGGGACGCACCGCTTCGATGCCGGCGATCCAGCCGGCAACGGAACGGCCGATGGCATCGGGATGATCCTCCTGGAGGTAATGCCTGCCAGGCCCGAGGCGGACGAGCGCGCAGTGCTGCAGCGAGGCCGCAAAGGTCTCGGCAAATTCGGGAGCGACGACGGCCCCCGGCTCGCCTGCGAAGAGCAGCTTCGGATATGCAGACGCTCTGAGCGACGCATGAGCCGATTGCAGCGCTTGATCGACATCGGCAGGCTCGCCCGCGATCGGCAATTCACGCGGGAATGCAAGAACGGGACGGCGGCTGTCCGGCGTCGGAAACGGCGCGCGATACGGCACCATCTCGTCTTCGCTCAAGGTGCGCATGATGCCGCCGGGCAGCACGCGTTCGACGAAGGCGTTCGCCTCCAGGATCATTGCTTCCCCCTCGCCCGGGGTCCTGAATTTGCGGAACGTCTCGCGCGCAGCTTCGACCTGATGGAAATCCTGCCAGGTCGGCATCGGCCGGATGAACTCCATGAAGGCGAGGCCGCGCACCAAGGCCGGCCGGCGCGCCGCGAGATGAAATGCGAGCGCCGTGCCCCAATCCTGCGCAACGAGATAGGCTGAGCTGATGCCGAGTTCTTCGATAAACGCGTCGAGATAACGGACATGATCGAAGAAGCGGTAGGCGATATCAGGCTTGCCGGACCGGCCGAAACCGATGAGATCGGGCGCGATGCAACGTGCCACCGGCGATACCAGCGGCAGGATGTTTCGCCAGATGTGCGAGGACGTCGGATTGCCGTGAAGGAAGAGCGCGACCGGCGCATCCTGCGCGCCCGTGTCGCGATAAACCATCGTGCTTCCCAGCACGGAGGCGCTGCGGATCTGGATCTCGGCTTGCTGGCTCATGTCGGCTCCTTGAACACGGTTTTGAAAGCGATGGTCTTGAAGCGTTCGAGCGCCGTGGGCGTGCGGTCGACCTTCATGCGAAGGATCGCGCCCTGCCAGGACGCTAGCAGGAAATCGGCAAGTTCCTCGGGCTCGAATTCGGAATCGATCTCGCCGCTCCTCTGCGCCTCGCTGATGCAGGCCGCGAAGGGCACGCGCCACTCGGCAAAGATTTCGGCAAGGCGGCTGCGCAGCATCTCGCTGCTGCCGGCAGCTTCCAGGCTGAGATCGCCGATCAGGCAGCCGCGTCCGTAGCCGTCGGCTTCGAGCCGTCCGGAGATGATGTCGAGATAGCGCTTGAGCCGCGCCCGCGGGGTCAGAGAGGCGTCTTCAAGGGCCTCCGCGACCAATCCCTTCGTGATCTCGAAATAGCGATCGAGCACCTCCGAGGCGAACGCTTCCTTGGAGCGGAAATGATTGGTGAAGGACCCCTGCGGGGCGCCTGCCGCGGTGGTGACATCGCGCACACTGGTGCCGTGATAGCCGGTCCGGAACATGACCTTGAGGCCGGCGTCGAGGATGGCGTCTTTGAGTGAGGGCTTGGGCATGGAGAGATAATACGTACGTACGTATTATTGTCAAGTCGTGCGTTTGACGCCTCTCTCGACGACGTGTCCGAACAGAAATGGGCCTGGCGGTGGAGCTTCAGCCGGTCCGCATGCTGCGCGAGACCACGCGGTCGCGCAGCCAGGCGCCGATGGTGCAGCCGACCAGATAGCAGGCGAACATGATCAGGCCGAGGTCGAGCCAGTAGCCGAAGCGGCCGGGCACGACGTGTGCGAACGAGGCCGCGACCAGGGCGGCAGCAAGCGCGGCGAGCCAGCGCGCCGTCACCTTCGAGGTGCCGTTGCCGCGCTGGACCACCGAGATCCAGCCCATGCAAAAGCCCAGCAGCAGCGAGCCGATCAGCCAGCCCAGATGGAACGAGACGAGATAGGGCATCGTCACCTCACCAGGAATTCGATACGTCGGTTCTGCGCCTTGCCTTCGTCGGTGTCGTTGCCGGCGAGCGGCTGCGTGCTGCCATGGCCGACCGCCGTGAAGCGGCTGGCGGGCAGGCCGGCCTTGACCAGATAATCGATCACCGCCTGCGCGCGCTTCTCCGAGAGAGCCCGGTTGAAGCCGTCCTCGCCGTCGGCATCGGTATGCCCGGCGACCTCGACATTGGTGGTGGGGCAGCGCAGCGCCGTTTCGATCAGATGATCGAGGATGGCGGCGGAATCCGGATCGATGTCGGCGCGCTTGGCTGCGAAGCGGATCTTGCCCTTGGCCAGGAGCTCGGAGAACAATTGCTGACACACGGTGCCATCGACCGGGCCTGCCGCCGGCTTCACGGTGATCTCCGGCTTGTACTGCCAGTTTTTTGGGAAGTCCTTGCCGAGGCCCGCGCGGATGTCGTTGGCGGCCCCCTCGTAGAGCGCATCGCCCGACAGCTTCACCTCGCGGTCGGAGACGACGAGCGTGCCGGTCGACAGTCGCGACAGCGCGCCGAGGGCTGCGATCACGGCGGTGTTGAAGGAGCCGGGCGCGCCGATGCTGGCCTTGAGATTGTCGACCACCTTTTCGGTGAAGAATTTTCGCGCGGCGCTGGTGGCGATCGCCGCGTGGATGGTGTTGTCGGGAACATAGCCGGTCAGCGTCACGGTCGCGGCGACCGGATCCTTGTAGGCCTGGAAGATATAGGGCGGCGCCTTGACGTCGTTGGCGGCGATCGAAAAGCCCTCGGGCAGGTTCTTCAGCGCCGCCACGATCGCCTCGCGGCCGCCGAGATCGCGCGCCATGCCCGACAGATTGACCTTGGTGTCCGTGATCGTGATCTTGCCGTCCTTCAGCTTGCCGATCTGGTCCAGCAACAGCGTCGCTGCGGCCTCGAACCGCGGCGGCGCACCGCGCGCCAGCCCCATCTGGTCGGCCACCTCGACCCCGCCGACCTCCTTGCGGGCCGCCTCGGTCAGCCGGCCCTTCATCGACGGCAAGGGCGCGGAGCCTGACAGCGTCACCCGCACCACGTCGCGCTCGGCGTTCCAGACGAAGGGTTTGGCCTCGGGAACAAGGCGGGTCCGATCGTCGACCAGGCGGACGCCGGGGACGGTCTCGACCGCCATCACGGCATCCCGCCGACCCTCCTCGGAGAAGGCGTCCGCGGCCAGGCTGACATCGCGGCCATCGACCGCAATCCGGGTCTTGTCCAGCACGGTGTCCTTCAGCGCAGCCGAGCTGCGCGCCGACAGGTCGGCTTCGACCGGTAAGGTATTATTCCAGGCCGCAAATCCCCACATGACGGCCAAGGGGATCAGCCCCGGCCACCATTTGCTGGCCCACTTGAAAAGCTTCTTCATTCGACGACCCGAACTCTGGAACCGGAGACAAAACAAACCCTTGGCAGGCTGTCAAACCGGAAATGGTGCTGTTGCGAAGGGCCCGCCTGGACAATCGGAATAACTTTTTCTTCAAGGGTTCTTCCGTAAGTTGAAAGCGGAATGCCAGAGTCCGCCAGCGGGTCATGAAACAACTGCGTAACAACGTCATCCGCGCCGGGCTGGAAGCACTCTATTTCAGCGGGGCGCACCATCTGCTGCGCCCGCTTTTGTCGGGCGTCGGCGCCATTTTCATGCTGCACCACGTACGGCCGGCCCGTGAGGCCGCGTTCCAGCCGAACCGGCATCTCGAAGTCACCCCCGAGTTCCTGCGCGCGACGCTGTGCCATCTGCGCTCGCGCGACATCGACATCGTCAGCATGGACGAGCTGCATGAGCGGCTGGTGCAGGGCCGGTTCGACCGCCGCTTCGCTGCCTTCACCCTCGACGACGGCTATCGCGATAATCTGGATTATGCGCTGCCCGTGCTGCGCGAATTTGACGCGCCTCTGGCGGTCTATGTCGCGAGCGATTTTGCCGAGGGCACTGGACGGCTGTGGTGGGCGGCGCTGGAGGCCGTGATCGCCAAGACCGATCAGGTCGACGTCAGAATCGGGAATTCCGCGCTGCGGCTCGATGCGACGACGCCCGCGGCCAAGCAGGTAACGTTCGACCGCCTCCACGACTGGCTGCGCGCGCTACCGGGCGAGCACGATCTGGCGCGAGAGATCGAGGCGCTCTGCGCGACATACGACGTCGACATGGCAGCGCTGTGCCGCAGCCTCTGCCTGTCCTGGGCCGAGGTGAAGAGCTTTGCCGCCGATCCGCTGGTCACGATCGGCGCGCATAGCGTCAGCCATTGCAACCTCGCCAAGGTGGCCGAAGACGTCGCCGCGCAGGAGATCGCCACGAGCCGCGCGCGGATCGAGCAGGCGCTGCAGCGGCCCGTGCTGCATCTCGCCTATCCCTATGGCGACCGCGAGGCCGCGGGGATGCGCGAATTCGGCCTTGCTGCAACGGCGGGCTTCAAGACTGCGGTGACGACGCGGCCCGGCATGCTGTTCGCCGACAATGCCGCCCACATGACGGCGCTGCCGCGCGTCTCCCTCAACGGCAACTACCAGGATGCAAGAATCCTCCCCGTTCTGACCTCGGGCGCGGCGACCGCGATGTGGAACGGCTTCCGCCGGATCGCGGCGGCGTAGCCGCCGTCGTCCCTGCGAACGCAGGGACCCATACCGCGTGATCTATCGATTGCGATTGGTAGACGTACCGAACGACCAGCCTTCGCCAAACTACTCCCTGTGGGTATGGGTCCCCGCGTTCGCGGGGACGACACCGAGTAGGTTCGACCGGCGTCACGCCACACGGCGATCTAATTCCAGCCTTTCTTGACTCCCCTCCCCCGCCCGCCCAAAACTTCGTCAACCCAGGGAGGCATCATGTTCAACGATCTGTTCTCGCTCAAAGGCCGCGTCGCACTGGTGACCGGCGGCTCGCGCGGCATCGGCAAAATGATCGCGGCGGGATTTCTCGGCGCCGGCGCCGCGAAGGTCTACATCACCGCGCGCAAGGCGGGACCGTGCGAGGAGACCGCCAAGGCGCTCACCGCGCAATATGACGGCGAGTGCATCGCGCTGCCGATCGACATCTCGACGCTCGCCGGCGCCGAGCTGCTGGCAACAGAGTTCAGCAAGCGCGAGCCGAAGCTCGATATCCTCGTGAACAATGCGGGTGCCGCCTGGGGCGCGGAGTTCGACGAGTTTCCGGAGAGCGGCTGGGACAAGGTGATGAACCTCAACGTCAAGGCGCCGTTCTTCCTGACCAAGGCGCTGGCCGCGCCGCTGCGCGCAGCCGCAAGCGCGGAGCGGCCGGCGAAGGTGATCAACATCGCCTCGATCGACGGCATCTTCGTCAATCCGATGGAGACCTATTCCTACGCCGCGAGCAAGGCCGGGCTGATCCATTTGACCCGGCGCATGGCGGTGAAGCTGATCTCCGACCACGTCGTGGTCACGGCAATCGCGCCGGGCCCGTTCCAGTCCGACATGAACCGCGCCGCGCGCGACCATGGCGACGAAGTCGCAACGCGCGTGCCCGCGGGGCGCATCGGCACCGACGAGGACATGGCGGGCGCCGCAATCTATCTCGCCTCGCGCGCGGGCGATTACGTGGTGGGCGCGACCATCGCGGTGGACGGCGGCATCGTCTACGCCAATCCGGGGATCAAGGGGAGCGGGTGGGATAGCTGAGGGGGCAAATGGTGAGTAGCGAATGGCGAATGGAGTTTATTGCCCCATTCGCTACTCGCTGCTCGCCAGCCTCTACGACTCGATCTTCACGTACTCGAAATCGCCGGGCTTGTTGTCGATACCGACCTTCGGCGGCGAGATCCACGAGGCGAACTTGCCGCTCTCGGTGACGGGCTGCATCAGCGAGGTGATGAAGTCGCCGTCGGCGGTCGAGGGCAACCATTCGTCCTTGCGCTTCGCCCAGGTGGCATCGTCGATCAGGAGGCCGTCGGGCGTCGCGCGCACGTCCTTGAACTCGCCGATGTGGCGATGGAAGGCGACGTTGGGCAAGGTCAGCTTGAAGTCGTAGCCCGCGGTCGAGATCACCTTGTTCCAGCGCAGCATGCCCTTGACGCAATCCTGGCTGTAATCGTCGCGCAGGCGCATGTTGAGCGCGGTCAGCGCCGGCTCGTCGACCAGCTTGATCTCGCCGTTGATGAACTTCAGCACCGGATAGGTGGCGTTCTTGAGCTGGTGATCGTCCTCGATCTGGGTCTCGTGATAGCGGCCCTTGATGCCGGCATTGAAGGCGTTGGCCGCGTTGGTCGAGACCTCCGAGCCAAACAGATCGAGCGACAGCGTGTAGTGCAGGTTCAGCTTCTTCTGGATGGTCGGAAGATCGATCACCCCGAGCGCGCGGACTTTCGCGATGTCGGTGGGATCGGTGATGCCGGCCTCGCGCATCGCATCGCAGGTGCGCTGCACGACACGGGTGATGCCGGTCTCGCCGACGAACATGTGGTGCGCTTCTTCCGTGAGCATGAAGCGGCAGGTGCGCGACAGCGGATCGAAGCCGGACTGCGCGAGCGAGTGCAGCTGCATCTTGCCGTCACGGTCGGTGAAATAGGTGAACATGAAGAAGGACAGCCAGTCCGGCGTCGCCTCGTTGAAGGCGCCCAGCATGCGCGGGGCATCAGCATCGCCGGAGCGGCGGCGCAGCAAGTCATCTGCTTCCTCGCGGCCGTCGCGGCCGAAATATTTCTGCAGCAGGTAGACCATCGCCCAGAGGTGGCGGCCCTCCTCGACATTGACCTGGAACAGGTTGCGCATGTCGTAGAGCGAAGGCGCGGTCTTGCCGAGATGACGCTGCTGCTCGACCGAGGCCGGCTCGGTGTCGCCCTGGATCACGATCAGGCGGCGCAGCATGGCGCGATGCTCGCCCGGGACTTCCTGCCAGGCCGGCTCGCCGTAGTGCTCGCCGAACGGCACGACGCGATTTTCCTCCTGCGGCGCGAGGAGAATGCCCCAGCGATAGTCGGGCATGCGGACATAGTCGAACTTGGCCCAGCCGCGCGGATCGACGGAGTAAGCGGTGCGCAAATAGACCAGCGATTCCTGGAAACCTTCCGGCCCCATGTCGCTCCACCAATCCATGTAGCCGGGATGCCAGCCCTCGAGCGCCTTGAGCACCTGGCGATCTTCGGCAAGATTGACGTTGTTCGGAATCTTGGTCGAGTAGTCGACGTTCATGATGTTCATGTTCATGTGGACCTCCCGTGGGGGACTAGCTCGTTAAAGGGGCGAATGGCGAATGGCGAGTAGCGAATGGAAACTCCTATTCGCCATTCGCCACTCCCTACTCGCTAGACTCGCGTCATATCGAATTTCGGCTTCTGGCCGCTGCCGTAGCGGCGCAGCGCGCCTTCCTCGCCGACCGCGTTGGGGCGCTGGAAGATCCAGTTCTGCCATGCGGTGAGGCGCGAGAAGATTTTCGATTCCATCGTCTCCGGGCCGACGAAGCGCAGGCTCGCTTCCATGCCGGTGAGGCTGTCGGGCGAGAAGCTGGCGCGCTCCTCCAGGAACACGCGGACCTCGTCGTCCCAGTCGATGTCGTCGAGCGCGAAGGTGACGAGGCCGAGCTCTTCCGCCTGCTCGGCGTCGAGCGCGGTACCCATCGTGGCTTCCGCGCGCTCCACATCCGACGGATCGGCCTGGAAGCGCGACTCCAGCCGCGTCAGGCCGTGGCTCATCGGATACGGGCCGAAATTCATGGCGGAGAGCTCTATCGACGGCGGCGGGCGGTTATCGCCCTGGCGCGTGCCGATCAGCATGTAGGAGCGGTCGGCGGCGAAGACGAGCTCGGCGAGCGTGCCGGCAAAGCAGGAGCCGGGCTCGACCAGCGTCACCAGCGTGCGCGAGGTGACGTCGATGCGCTTCAGCACGCGCTTCCAATAATGTCTGATTTCGTTGACCAGCCAATGCGCCTTGTTGGCTTCGAGGAAGGCGTCGTGCGCGAGCACATGAGCGCGGTCGCCATGGCTCTTGAACACCAGCATGGCGATCTCGAGCTCGTTGATGCGCAAGTGCAGGATGGCGTCATCGAGCTCACGCGCGACCTGGAGCGGCCAGAACGACGCGCCTAGCGCCATCATGCCGTCGATATCGGCGGGCGGCGCGGTTTCCGGCGCCTTGATCGAGATGGTGGCGATGCGAGCTGTGCGATCGACGTCGACCGTGACGAAGCTGTAACGGATGCTGTTCTCGTCGATGATGCGCTTGAGCTGTGTCAGCGCGACGCCCTTGCCGCTGCCCTTGCGCTTCGAGGCGGTCGCGAACTCCTTGGCGCGCTCGGCGATCTTGGCCTCTAACTTCGAGTTCGGCGCGATCTCGTCGACGAGGCGCCATTGCACGGCGCGCTTGCCCTTGACGCCTTCCTCGATGGTGCAGAAGAAATCGGCATGATCGCGGCGCACCTTGCGCTTGTCGACGACGCGCGTCAGCCCGCCGGTGCCCGGCAGCACCGCGAGCAGCGGCACCTCGGGCAGCGCGACGGCCGACGAGCCGTCGTCGGCGAGGATGATGTGGTCGGTCGCGAGCGCCAGCTCATAGCCGCCGCCGGCGGCCGAGCCGTTCACCACGGTGATGAAGCGCTGGCCGGAATTCTCCGAGGAATCTTCCATGCCGTTGCGGGTCTCGTTGGTGAACTTGCAGAAGTTCACCTTGTGGGCATGGGTCGAGCCCGCGAGCATGCGGATGTTGGCGCCGGCGCAGAACACGCGGTTCTTGGCCGAGCGCATCAGCACGACCTTCACGTCCGGATGCTCGAAGCGCAGCCGCTGGACCGCATCCGCCAGCTCGATGTCGACGCCGAGATCGTAGGAATTGAGCTTGAGCAGATAGCCCTCGAACAGGCCGCCATTCTCGTCGACGTCCATGGTCAGCGTCGCGACGTCACCGTCGACCGCGAGCTTCCAGTGCTTGTAGCGGGACGGTTCGGTCTGGAAATCGATGAATGTCGCGCCGCCTGCGAGGCGCCGATCTTCCCCGGCCATGGGCCACCCTTGAGCTCGTTTTGGTTTACCGTTAGATGCACAATAGTGCATCTTTTTGGATGCGTCTAGCCCTTAACCCCCGACGCATGCACTTTGTTTCATGCAGTTAGCCAAGACCGCACAATCGCGCCCAGCGCGATCCAGTCGGCCTTCGCGAGCTGCGGGCGGCCGATCTTGGCCTGGAGCAGCGCCACCAGGGCCGTGACCGGAAAGCTCTCGACGAAGCCGTCGCCGCCGCTTGCGACCTTGCGCGCGCTCAACGCCCGCAGCTCGGTCAGAGCGTCGCCGAACAGGCGCGCGGCCGAATGCGCCTTCTGCATGCGCAGCCGCAGATTGGCATTGGCGATGTGGATGCAGGCGCGCAGCAGGATGCGTTCGCGGCCGCTCTGCGGGGCTGCGGCCCACACCGTCTCCAGCACCTCCTGCGCTTCCCAGAAATAGCCGCGGTCGTTGAGCGCGAGGCCGTAGCGCAACGCCGGATGGCGGGCCGGCACGTAGCCACGAAAGGCCGAGGGCACCAGCGCCTTGGCCAAGCGAAGCGTCTCGTCATCGGCCTCGATGGCGCCGGTCTCCCCCGGGACATAGGCCCATTGCGGCCATGGCAATCGGCCGGTCGCATGTGAAGGCACATTCATGGATGTGCCTCCGCATGGTCATGCGGCGCGTACCTGGAGTCCCTGATCGTCGCGCAGGGCCGCTTTTGCAAATTGCTCAATCGCGTCAAGCGTCGCCCCCGGCGCTTCACGATGCGGGGAATGGCCCGCGTCTGAAATGACTTTAAAATCTACCGGACAGTAACACTCTTCCTGCGCAATTTCGACCTGACGCAGTGTCCCATATTGGTCGCCTGCACCTTGCACGACCAGAATGGGAACGCGGATATAGGCCAGATATTCCGAGATGTCCCAGTCGCGGAATTTCGGATCGAGCCAGGCGCCGTTCCAGCCGTAGAAGGCGTTGTCGACATCCTTGTGCCAGCGCGCCAGCTTGGCCTTCAGGTCCGTGGTCTCGAAGCTGGTCTTGATCGCGGCGATGGATTTCACCGAGATGTCCTCGACGATGAAATGCGGCGCGATCAGCACGAGGCCGCTCAGGCGGTGATCCTGATGCGCGCCGGCATAGATCGTCGCGATCGAGGCGCCGTCGGAATGGCCCAGCAGCAGGCCGCGCTTGAACTGAATCGCATCGAGCAGCTTCGGCAGCACGTCCAGCGCCTCGCGCTGCATGTAGTCGAGCGGCCGCGGCAGCGCGGCCGGGCTCGACTGGCCGTAGCCGGCGCGCGAATAGGCGAAGATGCCGGCACCGGTGGCTTGCTGCAGCTTCTCGGGAAAATCGCCCCAGAGCCCGACCGAGCCGAGGCCTTCGTGCAGCATGACGATGGTCGGTGCGTCGGCCGATGCAGGCGCGAGCCATTTATATTCGAGGCTGGCGCCATCGACGCTGAGGAAGCCGGTGGGGGTGAGGGTCATGGTCTTATTCCTGTTCGCTTCGTCTGCACCCTCCCCTGGAGGGGGAGGGTCGGCTCACATCGAGCGCAGCGAGATGTGAGACGGGGTGGGGTGGCAGTCTCTCAGCGGATGCGGTGCCCGTGTGGAGAGATCACCCCACCCCGCTTCGCATTGCGCTTCGCTCCATGCGACGCGACCCTCCCCCTCCAGGGGAGGGTAAGCAAGCGCGTCCGCCGCCTGCACCATCAATTCGCCCCTTCCCGCAGCTTGAACCGCTGGATCTTTCCCGTCGCCGTCTTCGGCAGGGACTCCACCACGTCGATCCAGCGCGGATATTTCCACGGGCCGATCTTCTGCTTGACGTGCTCCTTCAGCATTTCCTGAAGATCGCTCGTCGTCGCGCCCGGCCGCAGCACGACGAAGGCTTTTGGCTTCAACAGCCCTTCCGGATCGGCCTCGGGCACGACGGCGGCCTCCAGCACGGCGGGATGGGTGATCAGCGCGCTCTCGACCTCGAACGGCGAGACCCAGATGCCGGAGACCTTGAACATGTCGTCGGCGCGGCCGCAGAAGGTGTAGCGGCCGTCAGCGTCGCGGACATATTTGTCGCCGGTGCGGGTCCACGGTCCCTCAAAAGTGCGGCGGCTCTTGTGGCGCTGATTCCAGTAGCCTTCGCCGGCGGAGGGCGCATCGACCAGGAGCTCACCGACCTCGCCGTCGGCAACATCTTGCCCGGCCTCATTGACGAGCCGCACCGCATAGCCCGGCACCGGCTTGCCGGAGGAGCCGTATTTGATGTCGCCGGGCGCGTTCGACAGGAAGATGTGCAACAGCTCGGTCGAGCCGACACCGTCGAGGATGTCGACGCCGAAACGCGCCTTCCAGCTGGTGCCGACGGATTCCGGCAGCGCCTCGCCGGCCGAGGTGCAGATGCGCAAGGCGCCGCCGCCGCGCTCGGCCTTCATGGCCTCGTCGTTGAGCATGGCCGCGAACAAGGTCGGCACGCCATAGAAGATCGACGGCTTGTAGCGGTTCATCAGGTCGAACATGCGCGCCGGCGTCGGGCGCTCGCTGTTGAGGATCACGCTGGCGCCGACCGACATCGGGAAGGTCAGCGCATTGCCGAGCCCGTAGGCGAAAAACAGCTTGGCAGCGGAGAGGCAGACGTCGCTCTCGCGGATGCCGAGCACCTGCTTGGCGTAAGTGTCCGCGGTCGCCTGCAAATTGGAATGGATATGGCGCACGCCCTTGGGCATGCCGGTCGAGCCGGACGAATAGAGCCAGAACGCCGGCTCATCCGGATGCGTCGCGGCGGTGGTGAACTGATCACTCTCGCCCGCGATCTCCTCGGCGAGCTGCTTGTGGCCGTTCTGCTTGGCGCCGGAGACCACGACATGCTCGAGATCGGGCATGCGGCCGACGACGTCCTTGATAACAGGGTAGAGCGCCTCGGAGACGAACAGGACGCGCGCGCGGCAGTCGGCGAGGATGTAGGCGTATTGGTCCGCGGTCAGCAGCGTGTTCAGCGGCACCGGCACGATGCCGGCGCGGATCGCACCCAGGAACACGATCGGGAAGTCGACCGTATCGAGCATGATCATCGCCACCCGCTCCTCGCGGCGGACGCCGAGCCGGCGCAGCATGTTGGCGGCGCGGCAGCTCTGGTGCTGCAGCTCGCCATAGGTGAGCCGCGAGACGGTGTCGTCGAAGGCCAGCTTGTTGCCACGGCCCTCCCTGACGTTGCGGTCGAGCAGCCAGGTCACCGCGTTATAGGATCCCTCGCTCACGGACTTCTCCCCGAATTTGGAATTATAATTCATAGAAAGACACCGTAGCGGCTTGCTGTCAATGCTAGCAGGCATTATGTTTCATTAAAATGCGCCGCAGGACATCCTTCAAGAAGACATCCCTTAAAGAAGGCTCATGACCGAAAGTCCCGACGCCGAATCCCGCTTCCTCGAACAGCTCGGCCAGCGCGTGCGCACCATGCGCGCGTTGCGCGGCATGTCGCGCAAAGTGCTGGCCAAGGTATCAGGAATCTCGGAGCGCTACATCGCGCAGCTTGAAAGCGGCAAGGGCAATGTCTCCATCGTGCTGCTGCGCCGCGTCTCCGACGCGATGGGCGCGCATCTCGAAGACCTGCTTCCCAGTGCCGATCCGACACCGGACTGGCAGATGTTTCGCGACCTGCTGCGCAAGGCCACGCCTGCGCAGATCGCGCAGGCAAAAGATCTGCTCGCCGGCGGCAGCGCCTCGGCGCCGCGGCGTGCGCCGTTCTGCGGCATCGCGCTGATCGGCCTGCGCGGCGCCGGAAAATCGACGCTCGGTCGAATGCTGGCGAAGAAGATCGGCTGGAGTTTTGTCGAGCTCAACAAGGAGGTCGAGCAGCAGAACGGGCTCTCGGTCGCCGAGATCATCGCGCTGTACGGCCAGGAAGGCTTTCGCCGCATGGAGCAGGCAGCGCTGCAACAGCTGCTCGCGCGCAACGAGTTGATGGTGCTGGCGACCGGCGGCGGCATCGTATCCGAGCCTTTGACGTTCGACCAGATCCTGACCTCGTTCTACACGATCTGGCTGAAGGCCGAGCCCGAGGAGCACATGGCCCGCGTCCGTCGCCAGGGCGATTTGCGTCCGATGGCCGATGATCGCTCCGCAATGGCGGAGCTGCGCAACATCCTGCTCAGCCGCGAGCCGCTGTACTCGCGCGCGACGGCAGTGGTGGATACCGCGGGCCTCTCCGTCGATGCAGCGGCAGCACGGCTGATCGATGCGGTTCGGCCGGTGCTGCAGAACGAGGCCCGCAGCTTCGGCCTGCGCAGCGTGGCGCTGTAGGCGAGCTGCATCGAAACGCTCTGCTGTCGTCCCTGCGAAAGCAGGGACCCATACCGCGTGATCTATCGGTCGCGCGCGCCGCCAATCCCGAACGACCAGTCTTCGCCAAACTGCTCTCTGGGGGTATGGGTCCCTGCGTTCGCAGGGACGACAGCGGAGATTTGTGATCGAGCTGCGATCATCATATATGCAGGCCCAGCAGCAAACATCCGGACCACCAATGACCTCCACCGACGTCACCACCTCCATGTTCGAGCGGATCGGCGGCAGCGCCACGATCGACCTTCTGGTCGACCGCTTCTACGACCGCATGGACACGCTGCCGGAGGCGACGATCATCCGCGCGATGCATGCGGATGATCTCGGCCTGATCAGGGACGTGCTGAAGCGCTATCTGAGCGAATGGACCGGCGGACCGCGCCTCTACACGCCCGAGAAGGGCCATCCGCGGCTGCGCCAGCGCCACATCGGTTTTGCCATCGGCGATGCCGAGCGCGATGCGTGGATGCTCTGCATGCGCAGCGCGATGGAGGAGACGGTGACCGACATGGCGGCGCGGCAGGAGCTCGACAAGGCGATATCGGGCCTCGCCGACTGGATGCGTAACCGGCAGTGAGAGGATGGCAGCGCCTCGACGCAATTCGAAGGCGCATCATGGAGCCGTATCGCGTGATTTGAGTTCCGCGGCGATCGCCTGCTAAGCTCCAGGCATGACCGATATCCTTCCCGATACTATCCGCCGTCTCTACACCGATCCCGGCGAGTACATCGACAGCGACCATCCGGCCGTGCAGCAATTTGCGGCCGACGCGGTGCGCGCGGATGCGAGCGCGCGCGAGAAGGCGAGCGTGCTCTACAAGGCGGTGCGCGACGGTATCCGCTACAATCCCTACGTCAGCATGCGTGTCGCCGAGACGTTTCGTGCCTCGAGCGTTCTCGCCGCGGGGCAAGGCTATTGCGTCGGAAAGGCCGCGCTCTATGCCGCCGCCTGCCGCGTCCACGGCATTCCCGCACGGGTCGGCTTTGCGGACGTGAAGAACCACCTCACCACCGAGAAGCTGCGCGCGAGCATGGGCACGGACATCTTCACCTGGCACGGCTTTACGGAGGTGCATGTCGATGGCGCCTGGCGCAAGGCGACGCCAACCTTCAACGACACGCTGTGCGCCAAGGTCGGCGTGGCCCCGCTCGATTTCGACGGCCATACCGACGCGCTGCTGCATCCCTTCGACGGAGAAGGCCGCGCCTACATGCAATATGTCAACGACCGCGGCACCTATCACGACGTGCCCGCGAAGTTCCTGATGCGCGAGATGGCGCGCGATTACGCCAACATGCAGGGCGAGGATCTGTCCGGCCGCGACATGGAGCGCGAGGCGGAAGCGCAGTAGAGCGCGGAGCCGTAGCCCGGATGAGCGAAGCCACATCCGAGACTCGCCATGACTTTCCCGGGTATCGCTTCGCTCACCCGGGCTACGACACTGCAAACGTGCCGATAAACTTGGCGCCATGCTGCGCGCGAACGAATGGGACGCACGATGGACGCACCTGCCGATGTCATCCGTCGACCGGCCTCGCCGCGCCTCGCGCGGCTGATCTCCAGCATCTCGTTCTACCGCGAGCGCGGCCTCGGCTTGTCGGCCTTCCGGCACGCCGCGCCGCTTGCGCTGCCTCTCCTGGTGAATCTGGGAACGCCCTTCCGTATTGCCCTCGGGCACCAGCCGGATCGTGCCGACGCGCAGCCGAGTTTCGCGGCGGGTCTGTTTCCCGGGCCGGTCGTGATCGAATCCGACGGCCGCGCCGAATGCGTTCAGGTCGATTTCACGCCGCTCGGGGCGTATCGCTTCTTCGGAGGCGCCGTGCCCGATCTGACCGCGCGCATGGTCGGCCTCGACGACATTCTGGGACGGGATGGCGAGAACCTCCGGGCCAGGGTGGCCGACGCGGTCGGCTGGCAGCGGCGATTCGAGATCGTGGAAGACTTCGTGCGTCGCCGCGCCGTGCACGAGCCCTCGCCTGCGGTGGCTTTCGCCCTGGAGACGCTCTGGCGGGGCGCGGGCGCGCTCAGGATCGCCGACATCGCCTCCGACATCGGCTGGAGCCGCAAGCATCTCACGCGCCGCTTCCACAACGAGATCGGCGTTGCGCCGAAAACGCTGGCGCAGATGCTGCGCTTTCATCGAGCCTGCGCGCTGGCCCGGACGGATGGCACGGGCGGCTGGGCGGCCATTGCCGCGGACGCCGGCTATGCCGACCAGGCACATCTCGCGCGCGATTTCCGGATCTTCAGCGGCGAGACGCCGACCGGATGGGCCGCGCGGCTCGACGTCGTCGATCCTCGCCTGATGCGCGACGGCGGGGGCTAGCGCCAAAACAGCGGCCAGACGGCGCGAGACGGTCAAGTCCCATTTGTTCAAGCCGGCCGCCGTGATCCGAACTAGGGTCAGCTCTGCAGCAAGCTTGCAAGCACTTGCATCGCTTGTACCGAACCTGGAGAGTTTCATGAACCAGCCGAACGGCTATGAAGCGCCGCGCCTCTACCACACCATGCGCTGCAAGGATACGGAGGCGATGATCGCCTGGCTGAAGAACGTTCTCGGCTTCGCCGAACGCGTGGTGTACCGCAACGAGGGCACGGTCATTCACGCCGAGCTGGCGTTCGGATCGTCGATCCTCATGCTTGGCGCGCATCGCGACGACGCCTACGGCAAACAAGTTGGTGACATCGGCGGCCGGCGGACGGATGCCGTCTATCTGGCCGTTGATGATGCCGACGCGCTCTATGAGAAGGTGAAAGCCGCTGGAGCACAGATCGAGATGGAGCCCTACACAACCGACTATGGCAGCCGCGATTTCGCCGCGCGCGATCCGGAGGGCGGCCTCTGGAGCTTTGGCACCTATTGGCCCAAGGTCGGCGAACAGCCGCTCGCCGGATAGGTGGACGCTCACGTCAGCCACTGCTCGGTGGCCGCGGCTCGAGCCCAGCCGCATCCGCGCCGAGAATGCGGGCGGCCGGGCCGTCTTACTTGCTAGATCGACCAGTAGTTCGGATGCTGATAGGGCCGCGAGCGGTCTCCCCAGTCGAACTCATCGCCATCGAATTCGCAGGGACCGCTGCTCAATTGCTCCGACGTCAGGTCGACCTGGAAAGCCTGACGTGCCGGATCATATTTCAACGCGGTCCACTGCACGGGATAATGGTGATGCGTCCCGAGCAACCTGCCGGTCTTGACCACCGCGTAAGCGACCGTTCCACTGACCTTGTCGAGCATCAATCGCTCGATCGTGCCGAGCTTCGTGCCGTCACACCCATAGACGGCGACGTGTTCGACGCGATCACTGGGAACCATGGTGTGTTGCATGGCATACTCCCTGGGTTCTTGCGTTGCGGGCATTATAGTCCTGTAGCCCGGATCAGCGAAGCGACATCCGGGGTCTTGCGATGCTTCCCGGGGTATCGCGACGCTCACTCGGGCTACAGCTAGAGCAGCTGCGAACGCACCGACTCCGCGCCCTCCTGCAACAGCGGCAAAAATCGATCGATCAATTCCTGCGCCGGCACACGGTCGACATGGGCGCCCATGTTGATGGCGGCGACGATCACGTCGTCGTAGCGGCGCACCGGAACCGAGATCGACCGGAAATGCGGCTCGGCCTCGCGGTCGACCAGTGAATAGCCCTGCCCGCGATCGGCGACGATGCGCGCGAGCAGCGCCTTGGCGTCGGTCTGCGTCTGCGGCGTCAGCGCCTGGCGCGTCATCGCCTCCAGGCGTGCGGCAAGGTCGGCATCGTCGAGCTGGCCGAGCATGGCGCGGCCGACCGAGGTGCAGGACGCCGGCAGGCGATAGCCGATCTCCAATCCGCCCGAGAACACGCGCGCCGGGCTGCCGCGGGCAATGAACACGACGTCATCGCCGTCGAGCACCGCGAGCGAGGATATTTCATTTGCCGCCGTCGCAACGCGATCGAGCACCGGCTGAAGCACGGCGACGAGCTGGTTGGATCGCAAGTAGGACGCAGCAAGCGTCAGCACATGCGGCGTGAGCGAGAATAGCTTGCCATCGCCGCTGACGAAACCGCCGCGCTGCAGCGTGAACAGCATGCGCCGGGCGGTGGCACGCGGCAGGTCCGCGGTGCGCGCGAGATCGCTCAGCGTCATCGGGCCTGCCGTCGTGCCGAAGCATTGCAGCAGGCGCAGGCCGCGATCGAGGGCCTCGACAAAATCCGTCGCGCGCTCGTCGCTCTCACTGCGCTTCAGCTTGGGCATGCCCGGGACAATCCTGCAAAATAGTGCTTGCTGCTGCTTCAAGGCATGTCATAATTCGCCCATTCGTTCAATAGGCGAACAAACGCCATTCCACAAAAGGATGCTACTGCCATGATGAGCCAGGAGCAGAACGACCTGATCACCCGCACCGGTCCGAAGGACCCCTGCGGAAAGCTGATGCGGAGCTACTGGCAGCCGGCGGCGCTGGTGGATGAGCTCGAAGGCGATCGTCCGATCCGACCCGTCAAACTGCTGGGCGAGAACCTGGTGCTGTTTCGCGACGAGACCGGACGCTACGGCCTGATCGACCGCCACTGCGCCCATCGCGGCGCCGACCTCGCCTTCGGACGGCTCGAACATGGCGGTCTGCGCTGCGCCTTCCACGGCTGGCTGTTCGACGCCACCGGCCAGTGCATCGAGACGCCGGCCGAGCCGAAGGATTCAAAACTCTGCCAGAACATTCGCCAGCGCTCCTATCCCGTGGTGGAGAAGAGCGGCATCCTGTGGGCCTATCTCGGCGAGGGTGAGCCGCCGGCCTTTCCGGAGCTCGATTGCTTCGTCGCCCCTGATACTCACACCTTTGCGTTCAAGGGCCACATGGCCTGCAACTGGCTGCAGGCGCTCGAGGTCGGCATCGATCCCGCGCACGCCTCCTACCTGCATCGCTTCTTCGAGGACGAGGACACGTCCACAGCCTACGGCAAGCAGTTCCGCGGCGCCTCCGCCGGCAGCGATCTGCCGATGACGAAGATCCTGCGCGAATACGACCGCCCGATCATCAATGTCGAGCACACCGAATACGGCCTGCGGCTGATCGCGCTGCGCGAGATCGACGAGGAGCGCACCCATGTGCGCGTCACCAACCAGCTCTTCCCGCACGGCTTCGTCATTCCCATGAGCACGGAGATGACGATCTCGCAGTGGCACGTGCCGATCGACGACGAGAACTGCTACTGGTACGCGATCTTCACCAGCTATTCGAACCCGGTCGACAAGCAGAAGATGCGCGACCAGCGGCTCGAGCTCTATGAGCTGCCCGATTACAAATCGCGCAAGAACCGCGGCAATGATTACGGCTTCGATCCACACGAGCAGCAGACCGCGACCTATACCGGCATGGGCACCGACATCAACGTCCACGACCAGTGGGCGGTGGAATCGATGGGCGCGATTCAGGACCGCACCAAGGAGCATCTCGGCTCGAGCGACAAGGCGATCGTGCAATATCGCCGCCTGCTGCGACAGGAGATCGAGAAGGTTTCTGGCGGCGAGAAGCCGATGCTGTTCCTGGACGAGAGCAGAGCTCGCAGCATCCAGGGACCGGCCACCATGGACGGCATCGGGCCGACCCAGGGGTGGGAGCTCTACTGGATGGAGGTCGACGTCAAGCGCCGCCGCGGCGCACCTTGGGCCGCACCGGTGCCGAAGGAGATCGCGGACAACGTGCACCGGCTGACGGCGGCGGAGTGACGTTCATGCACCGGACCCGTAGGGTGGGTAAAGGCGCAAAGCGCCGTGCCCACCATGCTTTCGTTCAGATGATAGACTACGTGGGCACGCTTCGCTTTGCCCACCCTACGGCAGCTGAAGGAGTGGTGAAGTGACTTTCGTCGCGCGTCATGCGCTGTGGTCGGATGAGCAGAGGGACGCGGCGTCGCGCATGCGCCGCATCGTCGAGGAGAAGAACCTCGAGGTCATTCGCCTCGCCTTCCCCGACCAGCACGGCATCCTGCGCGGCAAGACCATCATCGCCTCCGAGGCGATCGCCTCGCTCGAGAGCGGCTGCTCCATCACCACGACCATGCTCGCCAAGGACACCTCGCACCGCACGGTGTTTCCGGTGTTCACCGCGGGCGGCGGTTTCGGCATGAAGGAGATGGAGGGCGCGGCCGACGTGCTGATGGTCGCCGACCCCACCACGTTTCGGGTTTTGCCGTGGGCGCCGACCACGGGCTGGGTGCTGTGCGACCTCTACTTCAATGACGGCCGCCCGGTGCCGTTCGCGACGCGCGGGCTCTACAAGCGCGCGCTGGACGAACTCGGCACGCGCGGACACGATTTCGTCGCCGGGCTCGAGGTCGAATTCCACATCTTCAGGCTCGACGACCCGCATATGCGGCCCGAGGACGCCGGCCAGCCGGGCACGCCACCATCAGTGAGCCTGCTCAGCCACGGCTATCAATATCTCACCGAGCAGCGCTTCGATCAGATGGAGCCGGTGCTGGAGATCCTGCGCCGCGACATCATCGCGCTCGGGCTGCCCTTGCGCTCGGTCGAGGTCGAGTTCGGGCCGAGCCAGTGCGAGTTCACCTTCGCGCCGCGGAAGGGGATCGAGCCCGCCGACACCATGGTGCTGTTTCGGAGCGCCGTGAAGCAGATCGCGCGCCGCCACGGCTATCACGCCACCTTCATGTGCCGGCCGAAACTGCCGAATGTGTTCGCGAGCGGCTGGCATCTGCACCAGTCGATCGTCTCGCGCGCGAGCGGCGAGAATCTGTTCATGGTGAAAGACGGCGGCGAGCCGCTCAGCGCCTTCGGCCGCTCATACCTCGCCGGCCTGCTCGAGCACGCCCGTGCCTCGACCGTGTTCACCACCCCGACCATCAACGGCTACAAGCGCTACCGCTCCTATTCGCTGGCGCCGGACCGCGCGATCTGGGGCCGCGACAATCGCGGCGTGATGATCCGCGTGCTCGGCGGCGCCAATGATTCCGCAACGCGCCTGGAGAACCGCATCGGCGAGCCCGCCGCCAATCCCTATCTCTACATGGCCTCGCAGATCCTCTCGGGCCTCGACGGCGTCGACCGCAAGCTCGATCCCGGTCCCTCCGCCGACACGCCCTACGAGACCAAGGCGCCGCTGCTGCCGAAATCGCTGCGCGATGCAGTCAGCGCGCTGAAGGACGATCCGTTCTTCCGCGAGAAATTCGGGCCCGAGTTCGTCGACTACTACACCCACATCAAGAACGCCGAGATCGACCGCTTCCTGTCCGAGGTGACCGACTGGGAGCACCGCGAATATTTCGAGGTGTTTTGATAGGGATATGCCTCACGTCGGCGTGAGGCGACTTCGTCCTCCCTGTTCCGACGACATCACTCCGCTCTGCGAAGAAGCCGTTTTTCATGCGCCTCGAAAACTGCCGGAAAGAGACGGGGTCTAGATTACCGCTCCATGATCAACAGTGGAGTTCGGTCATGTGGGATCAATTGTTCAGTCTGATCTACCGCTTGTCCTGCCGGTCCACCCTGATCGAGATCGGCACGCACCGTCTATCGCGCTAACAGCGGGCAGGTCGGACCAGGTAAGACGGGTTGACCAAAGCGCCGAAAGCCAAACGCCGGCAGCGGTCGGGCGAAGCCCGCGTCATCCGCGAACTGCACCGTCACGGGATCCATGGTGATCGTCCGGCCGCCTCCGTCCCGCGGGAAACTCACCAGCGATAGCCGAGCGTTGCGATGACGGTCAGCGGTGCGCCGCGGTAGCAGTACCCGACCTGGCACGTGGTGTAGTGCAGATTGAACAGGTTCTTGGCGTTGACCTGGAACTGCAGGCCCTTCAGCTCCTTCGCCGCCTGGCCGAAATCATATTTCAGCGCAGCATCAACCAAGGTCACTGAGCTGTTCTTGAACGTGTTCAGATCGTCGCCATAGCTCCAGGACATGTAACGCACGCCGCCACCGATGCTCAGCCCGGCAAACGGGCCGGCCAGCGGCAGGGCATAGTTGCCCCACAGCGTCGCGGTGTGCGGCGGATTGCCCGACGGAAACTTGCCGATCTGCGCGCTGTCGCCGGCCTGCTTGGTGACCATGTCGAGATAGGTGTAGGACGATGTGATGTCGAAACCGCCGCCGAGGCTCGCCAGCGCCTGCAATTCGAAGCCGCGGCTTTGAATCTCGCCGCGCTGGACCGTGACGCCGGTCCCGGTCGTGACGAGGCCCCCGCTCTGGGTCAGGTCGAACACCGCAGCAGTGATGAAGCTCCTCGTGCCCAGCGGCTGGTATTTGACGCCGATCTCGGTCTGCTTGCCGGTGGTGGGCTTGAAGAAGGCGCCTGTGGGATCGACGCCGAGATTGGGAAAGAACGAGGTTGAATAGGCGACGTAAGGCGCAACTCCGGAATCGAACACATAGGTCAGCCCGGCTCGCCCGCTATAGGCCTGTTCGGACTGCTGCTGGCGGGTCAGCGCGAACTGATCCTCGCCCGTGGTGCGAACCCAGTCGCTGCGGCCGCTCAGCGTCAGGATCCAGTGATCGAGCTTGGCCTGGTCCTGAATGTACACGCCGGATTGGGTCTGCCGCTGCTGCGTCGAGGACGAGATCGCGGGATCCGGAATCGATTCCGGCACATAGGCCGGCGCGGCCAGATTGAGGTCGGAGACGCCGAAGCCGAAGCCCTGCTTGTCGTTGAATTTCGATGCCGTGTAGTCGGTGCCGACCAGGAGCGTGTGCTGCACCGGACCGGTCGAGAGTTTTGCCTCGACCTGGTTGTCCATGATGGCCGATTGCAGCGTGTCGTGGACGTAGCCGGTGTAGCGCGAGACGACATTGCCGACGGGAGCGCCGAGAAAGCCGACATAGCGCGTGACCGCATCGACGTCGACATAGCGGAATTTCTGGCGAACGGTCACCGCGTTGTTGAACGCATGCTCGAACAAATAGCCGACGCGGCCCTGCTCCTGGTCCAGCGAATTGTAGGACGGACTGCCGGTGAAGATGTCCGTGGTAGTGCCGGTGCCCGTGGAATAGGTGAACATCGACCCCGGTGTCTTCGATTTCTGGTAGGCGCCGAGAATGGTGAGGGTCGTCGATTGGTCCGGCTTCCAGGTAACGGCGGGGGCGACATAGACACGATTGTCCTTGCCGCCGGGCACGAACACGTCGGCGTCGCGCACGACGCCGGTCAATCGATAGGAAAATTGGCCGTTGGGATCGACCGGACCCGAGAGATCGAAATTGCCCTGAACGCGCTCGCGGTCGCCGAACACCGTCTGCACCTCGTGGAACGGCTGGCTTGTCGGCAGCTTGCTCTGCAGGTCGATCAATCCGCCGGGCGAGCCGAGACCGTAGAGGGCCGAGCTCGGCCCGCGCACCACGGTGATGCTGTCAACGCCATAAGGCTCGGTCTTGAACACGCCGAGACCGGCGCCGACGAGGCGCAAGCCGTCGAGATAGATGCCGTTATAGGTGATGTCGAAGCCGCGGATCGAGATGGCGTCGAAGCGCGGATCGTAGCCGGAGGCATCGATGCGGACGCCCGGCTCATAACCAACCGCTTCCGTCAGCGTCTGCACGGCGCGGTCGTTGAGCTCCTTGCGGGTCACGACCGAGATCGACTGCGGCGTCTCCAGCAGCGGGGTGTTCGTCTTCGTGCCCGCCGAGCTGCTGCTTGCGACATAGCTGTTCTCGCTCGACGCGTTGACGCGACCGCTACCCGCCTCGCGCGTGCCCGGGTTATTGGCTTGCCTGGACCCGGCATTGCGCGGGATCGCGGCGCGGCCGCGCTGCGATTGTGAGGCGCGCTGGACAGATTGGGCACGCGGACGCGCCTGGCTCGGTGCCTCCACCGTGACCGGAGGCAATGTGCCCGCCGTCGAAGGCGAATTGGTTCCGGAGACCTGTGCGGCCGAGGGCGTCGCGTTCAGGACCACTCCCAAACCGGCCGCTCCCAGACCAGTTCTCACCATCCGTTCCCAGCCGAGCGTCTGCCCGTCGTTCCGCCTCATCGTCTTCCCCGAGTTCCATGTTCAACAACCCGGGTGTAACCAGATCAAAGCGGCGGCCGCCTTTGCGCGCGCGCAAATCACCTTTGATCCCACGTGGAGGCTTTCGAGTTTACTGATAGCGGCTCGGTGAATGGCCGAAGCGCCTGCGGAAAGCCGTCGCGAAATTTGCCGGATGGGCGTAGCCGACCCGATAGGCCGCTTCGGTGACGGACAAGCGCTGATGAATCAAAAAGGCACGTGCGGCATCGAGCCGCTGAGCCCTGAGATAGTCGATCGCGCTCTGGCCATATGCCATGCGGAATTTCTGGTTGAAGGACCTGCGGCTCAGCCCCGCGTTCCGCGCCAGTTCGTCGATGCTCCAGGGATAGGCGAGATCGGCATCCATCCGCTGCTTCACCGATTGCAGCCGGGTCCACTGCAGATCGGTGGCGGGATCGGTCGCGATCCGGCCGCGCTCGCCGAACAAGGCGTGGACCACGATCTCGGCGGCATGCGCCGACAGCAGCAATTGCGCCGCGTTGCCGGTGACCGGCGGCGAAAACATCTCTGCCGCGACCGCCTGTATGCGCGCAGACGCCCTCAGAGAGACGACGGCCGCGCCCGAGACGTCGTTCGCAAACAGCGCCCGAAACTCATCGCCGAGTCCGAGTCCATCGATCGAGGTTGGGGGAAACGCCAGGCCGATCGCGGAACGCTCGCCGGAATGAACCGCACGTTCCGCTGCGCAGGTTTCGCGCACGGCAATTGCCGTCATCTGCCCTTCGCAGCCGGTGCTGCGCGTCAGAATGCCGCGGCCTGCGCCACCATCAACGGAGACCGAGATGAACAGGCCCGGGGCTGCGATCGCAGAGCCGTCGGCATCAGCTCGAAACTCGCCTCTGACAAACACGCAGCCCGGAAAATCCAGCCATTGCGCTGTCGAAGCGCCCGGCTGTGCGGAACCGACGTCGTCTTGAGGCCGTCCGACAATTTGATCGTAGAAGTCCCGCATCGAATCCGCTTACGCCGCGGCTTGTTTGACCGCTGGCGGCGGCGCGCTCAAGAGCGCTGCGCGCGGTTTGGAGGGATTCGAAACTGGATTTGCTCGAAGAGAATCTCGCGCGTTACGCGCGGTCGGCAGGAACGCGCGTCAGATGCCGAGATATTTGTGCTGGAGATCCGGTTCCGCCATCAGCTGGTCGGAGGTGCCGCTCCACACCGTCTTGCCGCGCTCGATGATGAAGTGGCGGTCGCAGATGCGGGCGAGGTGGTCGACGTTCTTGTCGACGACCAGGATCGACTGTCCGCGGCTCTTGAGCAGCGACAGGCAGTTCCAGATTTCTTCGCGGATCAGCGGCGCGAGGCCTTCGGTCGCTTCGTCCAGGATCAGGAGCTTCGGATTGGTCATCAGCGCGCGGCCGATCGCGAGCATCTGCTGCTCGCCGCCGGAGAGCTGGTTGCCCATGTTGGCGGCGCGTTCGGCGAGGCGCGGAAACATCACGTAGATCGCGGCCAGCGTCCAGGGATTGGGTCTGCCGAAGCGGTCGGCGGCGGCCGCGACCAGATTCTCCCGCACGGTGAGGTTCGGGAAGATCTGGCGTCCCTCGGGGACCAGGCCGACGCCGAGCTTTGCGATCCTGTAGGAGGGAAGCTGCCTGACCTCGGCGCCCGCGAAACGAATGCTGCCGGCGCGCGCCGGCGTCAGGCCCATGATGGAGCGGATGGTCGTGGTCTTGCCCATGCCGTTGCGGCCCATCAGCGAGACCATCTCGCCCGGCCTGATCGACAGCGACAGGCCGAACAGCACCTGGGAGAGGCCGTAACAGGTCTCGATGCCGTCAACCTCGAGCAGCGTGTCAGCCATGATGCGTCACCACGTGCTGGTCGCCGAGATAGGCGCGCTTGACGTCCTCGTTGGCACGGATCGCGGCCGGATCGCCGGAGGCGATGACGCGGCCATAGACCAGCACCGTGATGCGGTCGGCAAGCGCAAACACCGCTGGCATGTCGTGCTCGACCAGCACGATCGAGACTTCCTTGCGCAGCTCCTGGAGCAGCTTCACCATCCGCTGGGATTCGGTGACGCCTAAGCCCGCCATCGGCTCGTCGAGCAGCAGGAGCTTCGGCTTGCTCGCGAGCGCAACCGCGAGCTCGAGCTCGCGGCGCTCGCCATGGCTGAGCCTGTTCACCACGACATCGGCGCGATGCAACAGCCCGACGCGATCGAGCGCGGCATGCGCGACATCGCGCAAGGATCGCTCCTTGCGCGCATTGGCAAAGAAGCGGAACGAGGTGCCGGCATGAGCCTGCGCCGCCAGCGCGACGTTGTCCGCGGCGGTGAAATCGAGCAGCAGCGAGGTGATCTGGAACGAACGCCCCAGACCCAGCGCGCAGCGGCGATAGGCCGGCAGATAGGTGATGTCGCGCCCCGCCAGCGAGACGCTGCCGGAATGCGGCTCGAGATGCCCGGTGAGCTGGCTGATCAGCGTGGTCTTGCCTGCGCCATTGGGGCCGATGATAGCGTGCAACTCGCCCGCGGCGACGTCGAGCGAGACGTTATCCGTCGCAACGATACCGCCGAAGCGGCGCACCAGCTTTTCGACGCGAAGCAAGGGTTCAGCCACGGCCGGCCCTCCCCAGCATGCCCATGATGCCGCCGCGCCCGAACAGCACGATCAGCAGCAGCAGCGGGCCCATGATCAGCGCCCAATATTCGGTGATTTGCGACAGGAACTCCTCCAGCAGCAGGAACACCACCGCGCCCATGATCGGGCCGAACAGGGTGCCCATGCCCCCCAGGATCACCATCACCATGAGGTCGCCGGAGCGCGTCCAGTACATCACGGCCGGGCTGACGAAGTCGGTGTTGTTGGCGAGCAGCGCGCCGGCGAGGCCGCACATGGTGCCCGATATGACGAAGCAGACCAGCTTATAGCGTTTTGCCGGGAAGCCGATCGCCTGCATGCGTTGCTCGTTGGAGCGCAGGCCCTGTACGACGAGGCCGAAGCGCGAATTGACGATCCGCCAGATCAGGAAGATGACGCCGAGGAGGCAGGCGAGGCAGAGATAATAAAACTGCGTGCGGTTCGACAGGTTGATCAGCCCGGAGAAGTCGCTGCGCTGGTAGACGGTGAGGCCGTCGTCGCCGCCGTAGCGCGCCAGCCCCGAAGCGACGTAATAGGCCATCTGCGCGAAGGCGAGCGTGATCATGATGAAATAGACGCCGCGGGTCCGCAACGACAGCGCGCCGATCACCAGCGCGTAGAGCGCGGAAGCCGCGAGCGCGACCGGAAACTGGATGAAGCCGCTGCCGACGCCTTCCTGCGCCAGCATGCCGACCGCGTAGCCGCCGATGCCGAGATAGGCGGCGTGGCCAAAGCTCATCATGCCGCCAAAACCCATGATGAGGTTGAGGCTCGCGGCCGCCAGCGCCAGGATGATGATGCGGGTGAACAGCGTCAGGATGAAGATGTTGCCGGAGAGCTGCGAATAGAGCGGCAGCAGCAGGAGGCCCGCCAGCATCAGGGCCGTGACGGCCTTGCTCACAGTGAAAGACTTCATCGACGGTTGGCCGGAAACAGCCCCTCCGGCCGCACCACCAGCACGATCGCCATCAGCAGGTAGATCAGCATGGAGGACAATGCGGGCGCGGCGGTGGAGGCAGCGGCGCCGCTCAGCACCTGCCGCAACAAATTAGGCAGGAAGGCGCGGCCGAGCGTGTCGATCATGCCGACGAAGATCGCGGCCAGGAACGCGCCGCGGATCGAGCCGATGCCGCCGATCACGATGATGACGAAGGCGAGAATCAGGATGTTCTCGCCCATGCCAATCTGCACGGTGAGGATCGGCGCCTGCATCAGGCCGGCAAGGCCGGCGAGCGCGGCGCCCAAGCCGAACACCAGCGTGTAGAGCAGCTTGATGTTGATGCCGAGCGCGCCGATCATCTCGCGGTTGGAGGCGCCGGCGCGGATCAGCATGCCGATGCGGGTGCGCATCACGCCGAGATAGAGCAGCAGCGCCACCAGCAGCGCCACCACGATGATGGCGAGCCGGTAGGCGGGATAGTGAATGCCGGGCAAGATCGGCACCGGCACCGTGAGCCAAGCTGGCAGCGGCAGCGCAAGGCCGGCCGGGCCCCAGATCAGCCGCACGGCTTCATTGAAGAACAGGATCAGGCCGAAGGTCGCCAGCACGTGGTCGAGATGGTCGCGGCCATAGAGATGCCGCAGCGCGCTCATCTCCAGCACGATGCCGAGCACCAGCGTGGCCCCAAGCGCCATCAGCGCCCCGAGCAGGAAGCTGCCGGTCCACGCCGCGAAGGTCGCGGCGAAATAGGCGCCCATCATGTAGAGCGAGCCGTGCGCCAGGTTGACGAGATCCATGATCCCGAACACCAGCGTCAGGCCGGCGGCGAGCAGGAACAGCAGCAGGCCGAACTGCAATCCGTTCAAGAACTGTTCGACGACGAGCAGCATCAAGACTCTTTCAGGCGCACGCGGTGTCGCGCCGATGTTCGAACACGTTCGCCATCAGTGAAAGAGCTCCCCCTGCCTGTTCAAGGCGGAAAAATGGGTAATGGCAGTATCGTTCCGAGGCAAGAGCGATTCGACACTAAACATGCACTTTGTTGCATGCGGGTGCATGCGGTCGAGACGCTCCTGCAAGCTCTCCTGCAAGAAAGCTGCCGTGCCGACTGGGGCAACCTGCCGCACCCAAACGACAACCCTCTCGCCGGCGGGCCGGCGAGAGGATGCGACTTCGTCAGAATGTAAGGAAGGATTGCGTCCTAGTGCGACGTCATCTGCCGGGGAAGATCGTCCGGTTCGGCGAGCACGCTGTTGGCCGTCGAGGCCTCCAGCGCCGCCATCCGGAACAGATAGGCGAGTGTCGCCAATCCGGTGTCTTCCGCCATCTGCGCCAGCTCGAGCGCCATGTCGGACATGTAGCCGAGATTCTCGTCCCTGATCTGCGCCATGATCTGGCTGTCCCGCATCATGTTCGACATCTCAGGCGCTCTTTCGTTGCGCGGCAGCAGCGCCGCAAAGGTTGGCACGGGCGACGGCGTCCAGACGCGGGCCGTCCTGGCGCACGACCGAGGTCATGCCGATACGATCATGCAGGGCATCGAGGGTCTCGCGACGAATGTCGATGGTCGCCGCCATGGTCCACGCGTTCTCCACCAGAGCGGGCAGGCCAAGCGGGGTCACCATGAAGCCGGCCTCGTGGAAGCGCGGCAGCCACCAGGTCTCCATGATCGCGCTGACCTGCGCGATCCCCTGATTGAGGCAGAACTCCTGCACCGCCGCCATCAGTTGCAGGTTGAGCGCGCCGTCGCGGCGATCACGCACGACGAAGTAGCGCGACCATTCCCAGACCAGCGGATCCGCGGGGCAGCCGCGCACCGACGCCAGATGCGGGAACACCTCGCTCATCATCGAGGGCTTGGTCGTCGGGTAGAGCCGGTGGCCACCGATGACGCGCCGCCCCTCCAGCGCAAGCAGATAGATGGTATCCTCGTCGTCATAGGAATCGATCTCGCGGCAATCCGGCCTGCGCAGCGTCTCCCAGCGCCGCTCCTCGACGAAGATATCGTGGCGCAACCGGAAATGCTGCTCGATCACGTCTTCATAAAGGTGGCGATTTACCGCAGAAATAGCGTGAATCATGAAAACCCCCATTCATCCTCAATGGGAGCAGAGTCTGCGAAAAGAGCCGGATTCGATATTGGGAAATTTCCCAGTACGGCGCTTACGGATTGATGATCTTGTTCCGAATCGCCAGCGCCACCGCATGCGTGCGGTTGACGGCACCGAGCTTGCGCGCGGCAGTTGCAAGATGCTCTTCGGCCGTGCGCTGCGTGATGTGCAAGATCTCACCGATCTCCCAGGCCGACTTGCCCTGCGAGGCCCAGGAGATCACCTCGCGCTCGCGCGGGGTGAGGCGCGTCGAGGGATAAGGCGCCGGTTCGAGCAGACGGCGAATGTGGTCGAAGCCATACATCGCCATCAGGTGCAGTGCCGGCTTGCTGCGCGGATTGAGGTCGAGATGAACGCCGCCAAGCGACACCGCGGCTTCATAGCCGGTGAGCCCGTGGATCGGCACGATGAAGCCCCGCGACATGCGAAAATCGGTGGCGCGGTTCATCACCTCGGCCGCGTTCGGCTCGAGTTCGGCGTCATAGGGCGCTTCCGACCATTCGAACGGATTAACCGATTGCCGGCACAGCCGCACCACGGGATCAAAGCGGTCGTAATTGTTCTGGGTGTAAAGGCTGAACCAGCCCGCCGGCCAGCGCTTGGCAAGCACCATCTGCGCAAACCGCTGGTCGGGATTGGGCAATCCCGTCACGATGATGGTTTCGAAGCCGAAGCGACCGAACGCCGTCTCGAGCGCATTCATGGCATCGGGCACCTTGCGATAGGTCCCCAAGCCTTCAATGAAGTCGAGCGCCTCCCGGCCATAATCTACGGCGGACATCGGTGCGTTTCCTGCCCCACACCGCCTCGTATAGCACGTATTCGGGGGCTGCCTCAATTCGCTGCGGCCGTAGTTTCCCGGTGCTCATCCGCCTGAAGATTTAAACTACTTGTGGCAGAATTGACGTCACGATACACCTGAGCGACCGAAGCGGGAACACCACGATGGAAGACGAGGACATCGCCCTCAACAGCGTGCTCGGCCTGGAATTGAACCGCGTGTTTTTCGCCGTCCGCGAAACGGCAAACAAGCATAAGATCATCGAGTTCGCGCGCGCGGTGCTGGAAGGCGAGCGCGAGGAGCTGGCCGAGAGCGTATTGCCGGAAGAGCCGGCGAGCTAAACACAGCCGCAGCGCCGACGACCCCATCGAGCGCCCGCCGCCCTTCCATTCGAGCGCGCTGATTTTAGTCGAAACAATCTGACAGCGAAGTTACTCTTATTGGAGAGCCGGCGAGCCCGGCCGGGCTCTCGTGCCACGGACGCAGCGCAGCGTCTCCTTGACGATGCGCTGCAGAGCCGGGGCCCATCTATCCGCGGCTTACCCTCTGGCTTCCTGGGTCCCGGCTCTGCGCAGCAGCGTTTCACGCTGCAGCGCGTCCGGGACACGAGAGCGACTTCCCTCCTCCCATCCACATCCACACACTTGCCGCTGGATGACATCACGGCTCTCGTGAGATGATCGCCGCCATGATCGTCTTTCGGATGTCCAGGATATGATGACGCTGCGCCAGGTTGAAGTGATCCGTGCCGTGATGGTGACGGGCACCATCGGCGGTGCGGCGAAGCTGCTCAACGTCTCGGCGCCGGGGATCAGCCGCCTCGTCAAATACACCGAGCGCTCGCTCGGCATCCGCTTCTTCCAGCGCCAGAACGGGCGGTACTTCCCGACGCCGGAAGCCGAGAACATCTTCGAGCAGATCAACGGCGTCTACAAGAAGGTCGACGATCTCTCCGAGATCATCTCCAAGATCGGCCGCGGCGGCTTGTCCGAGCTGCGCATCGGCTCGGTGCCGAGCATATCGCAGGTGATGGTGCCGCGCGCGATCGAGCGCGTCCGGCGCCGCTATCCCGATCTCGGCATCGACATCAACATCCTCAAGCTCGAGGAGGCCATCGACTATCTCATGCTCGGCCGCGGCGAATGCGTGGCGATGAGCTACCGGCTGGAGCATTCCGGGCTCGACTTCATGCCGCTGGCCTCGGGCGAGCTGTACTGCATCGTGCCGCCGGGGCACGAACTCGCCGGCCGCAAGCAGGTCTCGGCCGCCGAGATCACCCGCTATCCGCTGATCGGCATCGATCCCAACGATCCCTACGGCCGGATCATGGCCGAGATCTTTGCGCGCAACCGTCTCGCCTACAACATCACCATCCGGGCGCGCTTCGGCACCACGGTCTGCGCGCTGGTGAAGGCGGGCCTCGGCATCGCCATCATCGATCAGTTCACGGTGGCCCACGGCGGCTATCCCGGGATCGAGCTTCTGAAGATCACCGAGCCGACCCGGTTCGATACTTACATCGCGGTCAAGCGCGGCGCGCCGCTGTCGCTCCATGCCGAGTCTTTCATCGAGTCGCTGCGCGCCGAGATGCGCGCGGTCGAGCCGTCCCGCGGCAACGGCAAGGCCGGCGGCGCGCGCGGACGGAAGAAATAACATCATGTTAGGTTTGCCGGACAAAAGGGTAATTGTGTTAGGCGAGGGAAAGGCTATCGTCGCCCCAGGAACTGCCTTGGACTTGCGGGAATTTCCCCGCTAATGGCCGGGATCGAACGTTCCCTTTGAGACGATAGCGAACCATGTCCAAGCGCGGATACGCCGCCAGCAAGAAGCTCCTCACCGGCCTGATCGGCGCACCGATCGCGCATTCCGCATCCCCCGCCATGCATGAGCGCGCCGCCGAAGCGCTCGGCCTGCGCGGCCACTACCAGCTCATCGAGGTCGCCGGCGCCGATGCGGCGGGGCTTCGCATGATGCTCGAGGGCGTGCGGCGGCTCGGCTTTGCCGGCGTCAACGTCACCTTTCCCTACAAAGAGGCCGTGGTGCCGCTGCTCGACGAGCTGGCACCGGCTGCGGCGACCATGGCGGCGGTCAACACTGTCGTCGTGAGAGACGGCCGGCTGATCGGCCACAACACCGACACGACCGGCTTTGCCCGCGCCGTCGCGCCGCTGCTGGCGTCTTCCGGAAATGCGGTGGCCGTGATCGGCACCGGCGGCGTCGGCAAGGCGATTGCCTTTGCGCTGGCGAGCCTGAAAGTGACGGACCTCCGAATCTTCGACAGCGAGCCGGCACGCGCCGAAAAACTCGCCGCGCTGCTGGCCAGGCATGGCGGCGCGCGGGTGGCTACGAGCGTGGAAGACGCGCTTCGTGGCGCAACCGGCCTCGTCAACGGCACGCCGGTCGGCATGCTGCCGAACCGGGACATCCCGGTCCCAGCCTCGCTGCTGCGCGAAAACCTGTGGGTCGCCGACGCCGTGTACTCGCCGCTGATCACACCGCTGCTGGCGGCGGCACAAGCTAAGGGCGCGCGGATCATGACTGGGCGGGAGCTCGCGATCTATCAGGCGGCCGACGCCTTCGAACTGTTCACGGGCCTTGCCCCGTCGACCGAGATCATGGGAGAGGCATTCGACGAGGTGATGGCGGCACGAAGCTCGGCCTATCACGCAGCGTAACCGAAGCGGCCGGCACAAGGCCGCGGACAATCTCGACGAAAAATGGGAGGAGAAACCATGAAATCGACCCTGCTGGCAGGCGCCCTGCTTGCCTTCGCGACTGCAACCAGCGTCCACGCCCAGGCCATCAAGCTCGCCAACGTCGCCGAGCTCTCGGGCGGCGGCGCCACCGTCGGCACCAACTGGAAGAACGGCATCGATCTCGCGATCGAGGAGATCAACGCCAAGGGCGGTGTGCTCGGCCGCAAGCTGGAAGTCAGCCATGCCGACTCGCAATCCAACCCCGGCGTCGCCCGCGCCCAGGTGCAGAAGGCGCTCGACGCCGAGCCCTACGTGCTGCTCGGGCCCGGCTATTCCGGCTCGGTCAAGGTCACCGCGCCGCTCGCGGCCGAAGCGGGCATCGCGCAGATCATGGGCGGCGAAGCCGCCGAGCTGACGCAAGGAGGCAACAAATTCCTGTTCCGCACCTCGTTCGGCCAGCAATCCTCGATGCCGAAGGTCGCGAAATACATCCACGACGAGATGAAGGCGAAAACGGTCGCGGTGGTCTGGGTCAACAACGACTTCGGCCGCGGCGGGCGCGACGTCGTCGTCAAGGAGCTCGACCGACTCGGCTCCAAGGTGGTCGCCGACCTCTCGACCGAGGCGGGCCAGGCCGATTTCGCCGCCGACGTCGGCAAGATCAAGGCAGCCAATCCCGATGCCGTGTTCGTCTACCTGAACGAGGAAGAGAGCGCGCGCATCCTGAAGGAGCTGAAGCGCCAAGGCGTCACCGCGCCATTGATGGGCGAGACCACGCTGATCGGCCAGAAGGTGATCGAGCTCGCCGGCGACGCCGCCAACGGCGCGCGCGGTCATGTCGGCCTCACCACCGATGCGCCGGTCGACCTGATCAAGGCGTTCCGCGAGAAGTTCTCCAAGAAGTACAATTACGTGCCTGATCATAACGGCCTGAAGGGCTATCTCGCCGTCTACATGGTGAAAGCCACCACCGAGAAGATGGGCAAGGTCGACCCGAAGAAGTTTGCCGAGACGCTGCACGGCCTCACCATCAAGGCCGCGGACGAGCCGGGCATCCTGATGGACGTCACCTTCAGCGACACCGGCGACATCGACCGCCAAAGCTTCCTGGTCGAGGTGGTCGAAGGCAAGCAGGTGGTGAAGCAGGTGCTGCCCAAGTTGAAGTGAGGCGCGCGGTCTTTCATCTCTCCCCGCTTGCGGGGAGAGGTCGGATCGCATCGAAGATGCGATCCGGGTGAGGGAGAGCCTCCACGAGTCCAACCATCAGCGACCTCGCGGAGACTTCCCCTCACCCCGACCCTCTCCCCGCAAGCGGGGCGAGGGAGACGGGACACGAGAGGGGAAAATGTCCAATCTGTTCGATCTTTTGGTCGCGGGACTGGCCACCGGCGCGATCTATGCACTGGTGGCGGTCGGCTTCACGCTGCTGTGGCAGACCTCGCAGACCATCAATTTCGCGCAAGGCGAGTTCGTGATGCTGCCGGCGTTCCTGATGCTGGCGGCGATGCATGCCGGCGCGCCGTTCTGGCTCGCGATCATCCTCGGCATCCTCTTGTCGATGATCCTGCTCGGCCTCGGCTTCAAGCTGCTGCTGGTCGACCCGATGATGCGCCACGGCGTGCTGCCGTTGGCGATCGCCACCATGGCGCTGGCGATCGGCCTCAAGGAAGCCGTCAAGCAATTCTTCAGCGCCGAGGCCTCGCCCTTCCCGTCAATCGTGCCGACCGGCGACATCTCCATCCTCGGCCACGCGGTCTCGCTGCAAAGCATCGGCGTGCTCGTCGTCGCCATTGTTGCCGTGTTCGGCCTGACTGCGCTGCTCAATCGCACCTCGCTCGGTCACCAGATGCAGGCGGCGGCGCAGAACCCGACGGTGGCGCGCATCATCGGCGTGCCCGTGGAGCGGATGATCCTGCTGACCTTCCTGATCAACGCCTTCCTGGTCGCGCTGGCGTCGCTTTTGATCACGCCGATTTACCTCGCAAAATTCTCGTCCGGCGAGGTGCTGGGCCAGGCCGCCTTCATCGCGGCGATCGTCGGCGGCTTCAACCAGGTCCGCGGCGCGATCGCCGGCGGCCTCTTGATCGGCGTGCTCGACAATCTCGCGGCCGCCTATGTCTCGACGCAGTACCGCGCCGCCTTGCCGATGATCTTCCTGATCGTCGTCATCCTGTTCCGGCCGCAAGGACTGCTCGGCCGCGCCGAGGAGCGCACGGTATGATCAGCTTCGGTAAACCTCTGAAGATCGCGCTCGGCCTGATCGTCATCGCCGGCCTGATCATCGTCCCCATGAACTTCAACCGCTACGGCCTGTTCATCCTGAGCCAATGGGCGGTGATGACCATCGCTGCGATGGGACTGAACCTCACGCTCGGCTATGCCGGCCAGGTCTCGCTGGCGCAGGGCGCCTTCGTCGGCATCGGTGCCTATGCGGCCGCGATCATGACCACCCATGGCTGGCCGCTGCCGGCGGCGATCGTCGTCGCCATCGTGCTCAGCTTCGCGGTCGGCTGGGTGCTCGGCTATCCCGCGCTGCGCGTGCAGCATCACTACCTCGCCTTCGTCACCCTGGCCTTCTCCACCCTCGCCTTCCTGGTGTTCCGCAACGAGAGCTGGCTCACCGGCGGCATCTACGGCATCTCCAACATCCCGCGTCCGCATATCTTCGGGTTCGCGACCAACAAGCCGCTGCCGTTCTACTACGTCTGCCTCGGCTCGCTCGCGATCGTGTCGCTGGCGGTGTGGTGGCTGATCCGCTCTCCCTGGGGCCGAGCCTTCATGGCATTGCGCGAAAACCCGTTGCGCGCACAATCGCTCGGCATCGACACAAGGCGCTACACGCTGATGGCGTTCGCGATCGGCTCGGCGCTCGGCGGCATCGCCGGCGCGCTCTATGCGCCGTTGACGCAATATATCGACCCCGTGCCGTTCAATCTGTCGCTCTCGCTCGACCTTCTGATGATGGTGATCGTCGGCGGCGCGGGCTTCTATTTCGGTCCCTTCCTCGGCGCGATGATCGCGGTGCTGCTGCCGGAATGGCTGCGCTTCACGGAGGGCTATTATCTGATGCTCTACGCGGTGGCGGTGATGCTGCTGCTGATCTGGTCGCCGACCGGCATCTTGGGAATCCTCGACCGCTATCTCGCCGAGCGCCGCACCAAGGCTGCCTCCGCGCTGCGCGCCGTCGCAAAATCCCGCCTGGAGACGGTGCAATGAGTGCGGTTCTCGAAGTCACCGATATCAAGAAGAACTTTGGCGGGATCAGCGCCGTCGACGGCGTCTCCTTCGACGTGCGCGAGGGCGAGATCCTCGGCCTGATCGGTCCGAACGGCTGCGGCAAGTCCACGCTGTTCAACTGCATCCTCGGCCAGCTCACCCCGTCAGGCGGCGAGGTCAAGCTCGACGGCAAGCTCGTCACGGGCCTCCGCCCCTCCGAGCTCAACAAGTTAGGGGTCAGCCGCACCTTCCAGCTGCTGCAGGTGTTTCCAAAACTCTCGGTGCGCGAGAACCTGATCCTCGCGGGCCAGGAGCATCAGGGCAACATGGCCTCGCGCCTGGTCGGCCGCTCCGATGCCGGACTGACTGATACCGCCAACCAGATGATCGGGTTCTTCAAGCTCGATCATCTCGCCGACGAGCCGGCCGGCGCATTGTCCTATGGCCAGCAAAAGCTGCTCGACGCCGCCATGGCCTTCATGGGCGGCCCTCGCCTGGTGCTGCTCGACGAGCCCGCCGGCGGCGTCAACCCGTCGATGCTGGCGGACCTGAAGGACCGCCTCGTCGCAATCAACCGCGAGAAGAACGCCACCTTCGTCGTGATCGAGCACAACATGGAATTCGTGATGTCGCTGTGCTCGCGCGTGATGGTGATGGCGGAGGGCAAGGTGTTGGCGATGGGACGGCCCGACGAGGTCCGCAAGAACCCTGCCGTCATCGAAGCCTATCTCGGACATTGAGGAGCCGATCATGAGCGAGCCCATCCTCTCGGTTCACAATCTCGTCGGCGGCTACGGCAAGATGACGATCTTGAACGGCACGACCTTTGCCGTGCCTCAAGCCACGATCACCACCATCATCGGCCCGAACGGCGCCGGCAAGTCCACCGTGTTCAAGGCGATCTTCGGCCTGTTGAAGCTGCGCGAGGGCAAGATCAGCTTTGCCGGCCGCGACGTCACCAATTTGAGCCAGCGCGCGCTGCTCAATGCCGGCATCTGCTATGTGCCGCAGGGCCGCAACATCTTCCCCGAGCTGTCGGTGCGCCACAATATCGAGCTCGGCGGCGTCGCCGCCGGCAAGGGCCTCGACCTGCCCGCGCGGATCGAGGCCGCACTTGACCTGTTCCCGGCGCTGCGGCGGAAGTCGACGCAGCAGGCCTCCACGCTGTCCGGCGGCGAGCAGAAGCAACTCGAGATCGCCCGCTCGCTGCTGCTCGAACCAAAACTGGTGCTGATCGACGAACCCTCGATCGGCCTGTCGCCGCTGATGGTGCAGCAGACCTTCGACATCCTCAAGAGCCTGCGCAACCGCGGCGTCACCATCCTGATGATCGAGCAGAACGCGCGCTCGGCGCTGGAGATCTCCGACATCGGCATCGTGCTCGAGCTCGGCCAGACCCGCATGGTCGACGACGCCAAGCGCATCCTGAACGATCCGCGCATCGGCCAGCTCTTCCTCGGCGGCGCCATGGAGGACAATGCAGCATGAACAAGCGATCGATCGCCACCGTTTCCCTCTCAGGCGCCCTCGACGAGAAGCTCCGCGCCATCGCATCGGCCGGGTTCGACGCGGTCGAGATCTTCGAGAACGATCTGCTGTCGTTCGGCGCCGGCCCGCGCGACATCGCAAAGCTCTGCAAGGATCTCAATCTCGAGATCTGCGCGTTCCAGCCGTTCCGCGATTTCGAGGGCATGCCGGAGCCGCAGCGCGCACGCAACTTTGCCCGCGCGGAACGCAAGTTCGATCTGATGCAGGAGCTCGGCACCGATTTGCTGCTGATCTGCTCCAACGTCTCACCCGCCTCGCTCGGCGGCATTGATCGCGCCGCGGACGATTTTCGTGAGCTGGGCGAGCGCGCGGCCAAGCGCTCCTTGCGCGTCGGCTACGAGGCGCTGGCCTGGGGCCGCCACGTCAACGATTATCGCGACGCCTGGGAGATCGTGCGGCGCGCCGATCATCCCGCGATCGGTGTCATCCTCGATAGCTTCCATGCGCTGGCACCGGGCTTTCCGACCCGTGCGATGGCCTCGATTCCCGGCGACAAGATTTTTCTGGTCCAGCTTGCCGACGCGCCGAAGCTCGAGCTCGACATCCTGTCGTGGAGCCGCCACTTCCGCTCCTTCCCCGGCCAGGGCGATCTGCCGGTCGGCGAGTTCATGGCGGCGGTCGCGGCGACCGGCTATGCCGGCCCGCTGTCGCTGGAGATCTTCAACGACCAGTTCCGCGCCGGCTCGGCCGCGCAGACCGCGCTCGACGGCCTGCGCTCGCTGATCCTGCTGGAGGACCAGCTTGCGCCGGATTGGCCGAGATTCGCCGCCGAACCGCTGGCACCGAAAGCGAAGAGCCGCGGCACCGGGTTCATCGAGTTCGCCGTCAACGAGACCAAGGCCAGCGAGCTCGCCCGCCTGTTTGCGCAGCTCGGCTTCCGCAAGACCGGCGCGCATCGCAGCAAGGCGGTGGAGCGCTGGTCGCAGGGCAAGGTCGAGCTCGTCATCAACAGCGAGACCGACGGCTTCGCCCATTCGCACTATGTGACGCACGGCCCCGGCGTCTGCGCGATTGCGCTCGATGTCGACAATGCCGGCCTTGCCATGCAGCGCGCCGAGATGCTGAAGGCGCGCACCTTCTACCAGCCGGTCGGGCCGGGCGAGCTAGAGATCCCGGCGATCCACGGCGTCGGCGGCAGCCTGCTGTATTTCCTGGACCAGGCCGGCAAGAACTGGGACACGGATTTCGAGCCTGTCCCGAGCGATGCAGCCGCGGACGCGCTGCTCACCGTCGATCACATCGCGCAGTCGATGCCCTATGACGAGATGCTGTCCTGGCTGTTGTTCTACACCGGCATCCTCGACCTCAAGCGCCTGCCGCAGATGGAGATCGCCGATCCCCGAGGCCTCGTGCAGAGCCAGGCCATCATCAACGCCGACCAGAGCCTGCGCTTCGTGCTCAACGGCTCATCCGCCAACCGGACATTGCCGGCACGCTTCATCTCGGAGTTCTTCGGCTCGGGCGTGCAGCACGTCGCGTTCTCGTGCCGGGACATTTTTGCGGCGGTCGCGGAGATGCGCAGGCGCGGCGCGGATTTCCTGGATATCCCCGCCAATTACTACGACGACATCGAAGCCAAATACGACCTCGCGCCCGAGCTGATGGCGCAGCTACGCACCAACCACATCCTCTACGACCGCGAGGGCGACGGCGAATTCTTCCAGGTCTACACCCACATTTTCGACGAGCGGTTCTTCTTCGAGATCGTCGAGCGCAGGGATTATCAGGGGTTCGGTGCGGCCAATGCCGGGATCAGGCTCGCAGCCCAGGCCCGAGAAGTGCGCCCGGCCAGCATGCCAAGGGTGTAGGCCTCTTACCCTCTCCCCTTGTGGGAGAGGGTGGCTCGCCGCAAGGCGGCGAGACGGGTGAGGGGTCTCTCTCCACGAACTCGATGGAAATTGCTTTGCGGAGGGATACCCCTCATCCGGCGCTTCGCGCCACCTTCTCCCACAAGGGGAGAAGGGGCAACGTCGCTTGTCGCTACTTCATCTTGCACTTGTCGTGGAAACGATCCTGGTCGTTCTCCACGATGGTCGCGACCGTCTTCAGCGAGAGCTGGCCTTCGGCGTCCTTCACGACATCCTGGAGATAGAAGCTCTGCACCGGGATGTGGTTCTTGCCGTATTTGAACGCGCCGCGCAGCGATTTGAAGTTGGCCTTCTCCATCTCGGCCTTCATCGCATCCTTCTTGCTGGTGTCGCCCTTCACAGCGACCACCGCGCTGTTGATGAGCTGGGCGGCGTCATAGGATTGCGCGCCGTAATAGGTCGGGCGCAGGCCGGGATATTTCTTGCGGTAGTCGGCGACGAAGCGCTTGTTCTGCTCGTTCGGGAGGTCGTTGACCCATTCCTGCGCGCCGGGCACGCCGAGCGCGTTCTCCTTCTGCAGCGGCAGCGACAGCTCGTCCACCGTGAAGGCGGTGTAGAGCGGCATCGTGCTCTTCAGGCCGGCCTGCGCATATTGGTTGAGGAACTGCACGCCGGCGGCGCCCGGATAGAACACGAAGATCGACTCCGCGCCCGAGGCGCGCGCCTTGGAGAGCTCGGCGGAGAAATCGAGCTGGCTTGGCCACACCGTGTATTCCTCGCCCTTGATCTCGCCCTTGAACGTGTTCTTCAGGCCCGCGAGCATGTCCTTGCCGGCCGCGTAGTTCGGCCCGATCAGGAACACGCTCTTGACGCCTTTCTGGTTCATGTAGAGGCCCATAGCCTGCGGCGTCTGGTCGTTCTGCCAGGAGGTCGAGAACACGTAAGGGCTGCACAGCTCGCCGGCGAGCTGCGACGGGCCGGCATTGGCCGAGATCAGGAAGGTCTGCGAGTCGACCGCCGTCTTCAGCGAGGCCAGCAGCACGTTCGACCAGATGTAGCCGACGATGAAATCGACCTTGTCCGACTGCACCAGCTTCTCGGTCTTCTGCTTGCCGACATCGGGCTTCTGCCCGTCATCCTCGTAGATGACCTCGACCGGCTTGCCGTCCATCTTTCGGCCCATGTGATCCAGCGCGAGCTCGAAGGAATTGCGCATGTCGTTGCCGATCACGGCGGTCGGGCCGCTGAAGGTCGAGACGAAACCGATCTTGATGGTGTCGCCGGCGAATGCCGGGCTCGCCAGCACCAGCGCCGCTGCGCCCGCCAGCCAGAATGCCGTCCTCATAACCACTCCCCTCCTTATTATCGGTCCCGGAAAACGGGGTGATCGCCGCCCCGGGCCTGTCTCTATTGAACGCAAAATCTGTCGCGCCGCCAATGGCTCAGCGGCCGCTGCTGCACCATATTTCGCCCCAATCGGCGATGGCAAGAAATATAATTCTACATACTTCGGCCAAGGCCTGATCCGAGCCTGCGGCACTTTTTCGCGCCCGATCGATACATCCGGCCTATGCGGCGATTGATGACCTCTATTGGACCGCAGCGTCCGATCCGCACTTAAATGGGGGTGTGGAGCAGCGAGATTCGAGGGCACATCATGACCACGACACCGCATCGCGTCGTCATCGTCGGCGCCGGCTTCGGCGGGCTGGAGACGACCTACCGGCTTGCGGGTGCGCCGGTCGAGATCACGCTGATCGACCGCCGCAACCATCATCTGTTCCAGCCGCTGCTGTACCAGGTCGCAACCGCCTCGCTCGCCACCAGCGAGATCGCCTGGCCGATCCGCCACCTGATGCGAGACAGGCCCGAGGTGACGACGCTGTTCGCGACCGTCAGCGGCGTCGACGCAGCAAGGCGCTGCGTGCTGATCGACGACGGCAGCGAGGTGCCCTACGACACGCTGGTGCTGGCGACCGGCGCGCGTCACGCCTATTTCGGCCACGACGAATGGGAGCAATTCGCGCCTGGCTTGAAGACGCTGGAGGACGGCACCACGCTGCGCCGTCACATCCTTGTGGCGTTCGAGCGCGCCGAGCGCGAGAGCGATCCGGAAAAGCGCGCGGCGCGGCTGACCTTCGTCATCGTCGGCGCCGGCCCGACCGGTGTCGAGCTCGCCGGCACCATCGCCGAGATGGCGCGTCACACCTTGCCCGGCGATTTCCGCAACATCGACACGACCAAGGCGCGCGTGGTGCTGATCGAAGCGGGGCCGCGCGTGCTCGCGGGCTTCGCGGACGACCTCTCCGCCTATGCGCAGGCCTCGCTGGAGAAGATCGGCGTCGAGGTCGTGCTGGGGCAGGCCGTGACCGAGATCAATCGCGAGGGTGTGGTGTTCGGGGGCAAGCTGCTCGAGGCAAAGACCCGAATCTGGGCGGCCGGCGTGCGCGCCTCACCCGCCGCAGAATGGCTGGACGCGCCGGCCGATCGTGCTGGCCGCGTACAGGTCAAGGACGATCTGAGCATCCCTGATCATCCCGAGATCTTTGCGATCGGCGACACCGTCTTGATCAATGCCTGGGAGGACAAGCCGGTGCCCGGCATCGCACCGGCCGCCAAGCAGCAGGGCCGTCACGTCGCCGAAACGATCAAGGCGCGGCTGCGCGGAGAGCCGACAGGCCCATTCCGCTACAAGCACTCCGGCAGCCTGGCGCAAATCGGCAAACGGCTCGCGGTGATCGACTTCGGCCGCATCAAGCTGCGCGGCACCATCGCATGGTGGATCTGGGGTATCGCCCACATCTACTTCCTGATCGGCCTGCGCCACCGCCTCAGTGTCGCGCTGAGCTGGCTCTGGATCTACGCGCGGGATCAGCGGGCAGCGAGATTGATTACGCAGGGGAGCAGCAAGGTGGTGTAGGGATGCTCTCGTGTCCCGGACGCGGCGCGGCATGAAATGACGCGACGCAGAGCCGGGACCCAGTGGTCATGGGCCCCGGCTCTGCAGTGCACCGCTACGCGCTGCACTGCGTCCGGGGCACGAGACCTCATTTCACCAGCTCGCACCCGCCTTCCGCCAGCGGGCGGAACGCCTGGTCCGCGGGAATCGTCGAGACCAGCTTGTAATAATCGTACGGATATTTCGATTCCTCCGGCTTCTTCACCTCGAACAGGTACATCGGATGCACGACGCGGCCGTCCTGACGGATGGTGGTGTCGCCGAACAGTCTGTCCTTGCCCCTGAACTTCTTCATCTCGGGCACAGCGTCCTTGGCGTTGTCGCTGCCGGTCGCGGCGACCGCGTTGAGATAAGCGAGCGTCGAGGCATAGACGCCGGCCTGGTTGCCGCTCGGCATCTTGCCGTTCATGCCCGGCCGCGCCGCGAAACGTTTGGCGAACGCGCGGGTGTCATCGTTCATGTCCCAGTAGAAGGCTTCCATGAGCTGGAGGCCCTGCGCGACCTTGATGCCCATGCCGTGAACGTCGTTGATGAAGAGCAGGAAGGCGACAAGCTTCTGGCCGTTCTGCTGGATGCCGAACTCGGCAGCCTGCTTCACCGCGTTGATGGTGTCACCGCCGGCATTGGCAAGGCCGATCACCTGGGCCTTCGACCCCTGCGCTTGCAACAGGAAGGAAGCGAAATCGGAAGTGCCGAGCGGATGCTTGGACGAACCCAGCACCTTGCCGCCGTGTCCCTCGATATATTTCTGCGCCTCCGCCTCGATGCCCTTGCCGAGCGCGTAGTCGACCGTGAGGAAATACCAGTCCTTGCCGCCGCGCGACACCATCGCGGCCGCCGTGGTATTGCCGGTGGCCCAGGTGTCGTTGACCCATTGGATGGTGTTGGGCGAGCAAGCCTTGCCGGTAAGGTCCGAGCTTGCGGTCGACGACGCCAGGAAGGTCATGCGGCTGTCGCGCAGCAGCGTGTTGATGGAAAGACCAACCGCCGAGTTCGGCACGTCGACGATGGCATCGACGCCCTCGACGTCGAGCCATTTGCGCGCAATGGCGTTGCCGACATCGGCCTTGTTCTGGTGGTCGGCATAGACGATCTCGACCTTGATGTTCTTGCCGCCGCCGTTGAAGTCTTCGGCAGCCATGCGCGCGGCTTCGACCGAGCCCATGCCGTTGGTGTCCTGGAAGATGCCGGAGATGTCGTTGAGCACGCCGACGCGCACGACATTGTCCGAGATCTCGGCGCTCGCCGCGCTGGTCACCAGGCTCGCGGCCAGCGCAAGCGTCCATTTCAGATGTTTCATCGTTCCCTCCCCTGTTTGATGGTTTGCCGCGCCGGTCGTTGCCGACGCGTCGAGACTCAGACCTGCCGTTCCGGCAGCTTCACCACGAGCCCGTCGAGCTCCGGCGTGATCTTGATCTGGCAGGACAGCCGGCTGTTGGGCAGCCGTTCGCTCGCGGTGCCGTCGAGCAGCGCATCCTCATCGTCGGCCATGCCGGGCAGACGCGCGAGCCAGCTCTCGTCGACATAGACGTGGCAGGTCGCGCACATGGCGTTGCCGCCGCACTCGGCCAGAATGCCGTCCAGACCGTGTCGGGTCGCGGTCTGCATGGCGCTCTCGCCGTCCGCGGTCTCGACGCGCTCGGACTTGCCGTCGGGATGGATGAAGGTGATGGCGGGCATCAAAGCTCCTGGTCAGGCCGGGGTGATGGTGACGGGCAGGCTGTCGAGCCCGCGCAGCGTGTTGTTGAAGCGACGCTTCGGCTCGCCCGTGATCTCGATCTTCGCGATGCGCCGGGCCAGCGCCGTCAGCATCACCTCGCCTTCGAGGCGGGCAACGAGCTGGCCGACGCACATGTGGATGCCCGAGCCGAAGCCGACATGACCGGAGGTGCGGCGCGTGATGTCGTAACTGTCAGGCTCGTCCCAGCGTCTGGGATCGCGATTGGCGGCGGCGAGGAACATCAGCACTTTCTCGCCCTCACCGATCGTCGCGCCTGATAGCTCGACCTCCCGCGTGGTGGTGCGGAAGAAGGTCTGCACCGGGCTTTCGAACCGCACGGCCTCCTCGAAGGCGTTGCGCGCCAGCGTCAGATCAGCGCGCAGGCGCTGCCACTGGTCGGGGAAGCGCGCAAGGCAATAGACCGCCGCGCCGATGCCGTTGACGGTGGTGTCGAGACCGGCCGACAGCAGCGAACGCACCAGCAGCGGCGCCTCGGTCGCGGTGATCTCGCCGTCGTCGACCCGGGCGTGGATACAGGCGCCGAAGCCACCGGGTGCGAGGTTGTCGCGCTGGCATTGCTCGGCGACATAGGCCTGGTGCGGCGCCGAGCGCGCGATCGCCTCCTGCCGCAACTGGTTGGGCGGGCCGAACGCGTTGAACACGACGCTCGCATAGGGGATCAGATGCTCGCGTCCCTCCGCCTTCAAGCCCAGCGCATCCGGAAAGATCGAGAGCGGATAGGCCTCGGCGAGATCGGTGATCGCGTCGAAGCTGCGCTTGTCCAGCAGCGCATTCACCCGCTCCTCCGCCGCGGCCGCAAAGCGATCGCGCACCTGCTTCATCACGGTCGGCGACAGCACCTTTGACAGCACGGCGCGGGTGCGGGTGTGCGCGGGCGGATCGGCCTCGAGGATCAGGCTCGGCGGCCGCCACGGCGTCTCCTTCTTGAAGTCGGACAGGCCGACGCCGCGGCTGGAGCAGAAGGTCGCGGGATCGTTCAGCACCGCATGGACCTCGGCATAGCGCGCCACGCCATAGACATTCCACTTGTCGAGATAGACCACCGGTCCGGCCTCCCGCAGCCGCTGATGCGTCGGATAAGGATCGGCGAAAAAATTCATGTCGAAGGGATCGACGTCGAGATGCGGGACGGCCACAGAGCCTGTCGATGCAGGGGTGCCGGATGCGGTCATGGGAGACCTCTCTCATTTTGATCTTGTGAAAGCGCGGCGCATGCCTTTAGGTCGGTGGCCTCACCGCGAGACAGAACGCCGACATGCCTGCGCCTTCGACCAGACCTCGCCACAAGCCTGCGCCCGCAGAGGCGGGACCGACGCTCGATCTCGAGCGTTACGTCCCGGCCTTCGTCACCTTCATCGCCAACAAGCTCTCGAACAGCGCGACCGCGTTCTATCAGCGGGAGTTCGGCGTCAATGTCACGGAATGGCGGGTCATGTCGCTGCTGGCGATCGAGCCCGGCATTCCGGCCTCGCGCATCTGTCACGTCATCGGCTTCGACAAGGGGCCAGTGAGCCGGACGCTGGCGGGCCTCGAGAAGCGCGGGCTGATCTCGATCCGCACCGACCCGAATGACGGCCGCACCCATTCGATTTCCCTGACGGCAAGGGGTCGCGCCACCCATGACAAGGTGATCGCCGCCGCGCTCGAACGCGAGCGGCGGCTGTTGTCCTGCCTCAACAAGGACGAGCGCGAGGTGCTGATCGGCCTGCTCCGCCGGTTGCACGAAAATCTCGGCGCGGTCACCGGCGGCACCGAGACCTGACGGGGCGCGCTTCCGGCACCGTCCTCCGTCGCGTCCAGGCATAAGCCGGCGCTTGCCGACGGCACCGTTCGGGCCGAGCATCGTTTCCTCCAGGATCAGACGCGGCGGTTCTTCCGCCGTCATCGCTCTCTGGAACGGTTCGCATAAATTAGTTGCTTAGGCAACAAAATAATCAGCAATATATTGCGGCAGGGTTGCTGGCCTAGTCGCCCTACAATACTCTCTCGTGTCCCGGACGCGCTGCAGCGTGAAACGCTGCTGCGCAGAGCCGGGACCCAACAGAAGCCGCGTGCACGACGAGAGATGGGCCCCGGCTCTGCAGCGCATCACACCGGACGATGCTACGCATCGCCGGGAGTGCTGCGCCGCGTCCGGGGCACGGGTGCAGGCACTACAGCCCGATCCACTCCGCCGCCGCATCATCATTCAACCGCGCCACCGCATCGGCGCGGCGGGTCAGCACGGCGCGCTGGTTGATGTAGCCCTTGTCGGTGATCTCGCCGCCATCGACCGACGGCGGCTCGGCGAGAAGCAGCGCGCGCGTGGCGTGGCCGGCGGAGTTGGGGCCCTGCTGCTTGAGTTTCGCCAGTCCCTGCGCGATGGCGGTCCTGACCTTGTCATGCGCAAGCACCTCGTGCACGTCAGCCGTCTCGCCCAAGCCGGCATGGGCGCGGCAAGCCGCGATGTTCGGGAACACCAGGAAGCGCACCTCGTCGCCGCCATGACCGGCGACGACGATGTCCTGCGCCAGCGGCGCCAGCGCGGCGATGCCGGCGACGCGCAGCGTGCCGACGCTGACCCAGGTGCCGGAATTGAGCTTGAAATCCTCCGCGACGCGGCCGTCGAAGAACAGGCCGCGCTCCGGCCGCGCGCTGTCGGCAAGCTTCACGGCATCGCCGATCAGATAAAAGCCCTCTTCATCAAAAGCCTGCCTGGTCAGCTCCGGCGCCTTCCAATAGCCCGGCGTGACGTTGGGACCGCGCACCCGCACCTCCAGCTTGTCGCCGGAGGTGACGAGCTTCAACTCGGTGCCGGGAATGGGCACGCCGATATTGCCGGAGCGCTCCGCGAGGAAATGGCAGTCGGCCGCGAGCGGCGACGTCTCGGTCGAACCCCAGGCCGAGACCATCGGCATCGCGCGGCCGATGGTTTTGATCGAGAGGTCTTCGAGCGCGTCCCAGAGATTCTGCGGCAGCGCGGCGCCGGCATAGAAGGCGAATTTCACCTCGCTGAAGAAGCGGCGACGCAGTTCCTCGTCGGCGCGCAGCGCGGCGATCAGCATGTCGAAGCCGCGCGGCACGTTGAAATAGACCGTCGGCATTACGCTTCTTAGATTGGCGAGCGACGTCGCAAACAACCCGGGCGCCGGCTTGCCGCCGTCGATATAGAGCGAGCCGCCATTGCGTAGCACGAGATTGAAATTGTGATTGGCGCCGAAGGTGTGGCTCCAGGGCAGCCAGTCGAGAATGACGAGATCGCCGCGGCGCTGTTCGAGGAAGGTCCAGGTCTGCGCCTTGGCCTGCTGGCTCGAGGTCAGCATGCGCTGGGTGTTGATGACGGCCTTGGGCGTACCTGTCGACCCCGAGGTGAACAGGTGTTTTGCGATCGTATCCGGCGTTACCGCGGCGAACGCCGTTGCGACGTCGGGCGTTTCGGGCGTCGCGGCGATGGTGTGGAACGCGAGCGCATCGACGTCGTCAGCGTTCCCGCTGATGATCTGCGCCTTGTGCAGCGGCTTGATCGCGGCGAGCGCTGCCGCAAATGGTTTCGTGGCGGAGACATAGATCGCGCCCGGCTCGAGCAACGCGATCATGCTCTTGAGCTTGTCAAAATCTTTCGACATCAACGAATAGGCCGGCGAGATCGCTGCCGAGGGCACGCCGACATGTTGGGCCGCAAGCGCGAGCAGCGCATGGTCAATACTGTTGTCGGAGAGGATCGTGAGCGGGCGCTCTGCGTTGAGGCCCTGCGCCAGAATCCAGGACGCCGCCGCGCGCACCTGGCGCAGCGCCTGCGCATAGGTGACGGTGGTCCAGGGTGCATCGACGTGGCCGCGCTCGGCAAGGAAGATCGTGTCCGGCGTTTGCCGCGCCCATTGCTCCAGCCAGTCGCCGACGCAGCGCGCGCCATCGCGCAAGGGGTCGGGCGAGCGCAGCACGATGCTGCCGTCGGCGCGATGCTCGGCAACGGTCCTTGGCGTTGCAAACAGGCTTGCGGCATCGCCGCGCGCGGCGGTTGTCATGATTTCCTCCTCCGCCCGGATCCCGGCTCGGCCGCAGCCTCGTTCCGGGCTGCTTTGGCCATAATGTTGGGCATGGCAATTGTTGTCGTCAACAACAATCTTTCGCCCGGGCAACAGAGACGCTACAACAGGTCCGGCAGGGAGACGCGATTTGACAGCCACCGCAGCCCAGACTTCCGCACGCAAGCGCGCCGGCAACGGCGCGGCGCCTCGGGATATGGCCGACGATATCGGCCTCGACGCATTGGTCGGGCACGCCGGCTATGCGGTGCGGCGCTTCCAGATCTGGATCTTTCAGGACTTCATCAGGACGCTCGGCGATGTCGACATCCGGCCGACGCAATATTCGGTGCTGACGGTGATCGGCGCCAATCCGGGCCTGTCGCAGATGGCGGTGGCAAAACGTCTCGGCATCGAGCGCGCCCGGCTGGTGCATCTGCTGGACAGCCTCGAACAGCGCAGGCTCGTGAAGCGGGTCAAATCGAAAGCGGACCGGCGCTCGCATGCGCTGCATCTCACGCCCCAGGGCGAGACGGCGCTGGCGAAATTCAAGCGGCTTGCGGCCGAGCACGAGCGGCATGTCGAAGAGAAGATCGGCAAGGAAAACCGGGCGCAGCTGCTGCGGATCCTCGCCGGCTTCACCTGATCTCGACTGCCTATGATTTGAGCAGATGCCCATCGCAGGGCGCTGACATCGCTGCCTGCCCGCCTGTCGAAATATCCCCCAAGCCACTGATCACACGGATAATATCCGCAGCAGCATTCCTGCCCGGATAATGTACACAATGGCACATCGCTTGCTTCACTCCGGATGAAGCAGTTGCCGGAGTTTTGTCGCCATGAGGGCTGAAATGGGGGCTGAGCAGCCTGAAACGATCGCCGCGATTGTGGCCGCGCATCGCGCGGGCGCGCTGACGCCGGCAGAGACGATCGCGCGGACCTATCAGCGCATCCGCGATCACAACGATCCCGCCATCTTCATCAGCCTGCGCGACGAAAAGGATGCGATCGCCGAGGCCGAGAAGCTTGCTACGAAGGACGCCGCCAGCCTGCCACTCTACGGCGTGCCTGTCGCGGTGAAGGACAATATCGACGCGCTGGGATTTCCGACCACGGCGGCCTGCCCGGCCTTCTCCACCACGCCCCCACACGATTCGACCGCGGTGGCGCGGCTGCGCGCGGCCGGCGCCATCATCATCGGCAAGACCAATCTCGACCAGTTCGCGACCGGCCTCGTCGGCGTGCGATCGCCCTACGGCATTCCCAAGAATTCGATCCGCGAGGACCTCATTCCCGGCGGCTCCAGTTCGGGCTCCGCCGTGGCGGTCGGCGCGGGGCTCGTGCCGCTGTCGCTGGGCACGGATACCGCCGGCAGCGGGCGCGTGCCGGCGATGCTCAACAACATCGTCGGGCTCAAGCCGAGCCTCGGCATGATCTCGAATGCTGGCCTCGTGCCGGCCTGCCGCACGCTGGATTGCATCTCGGTATTCGCGCTGACGGTCGACGACGCCGCACTGGCGCTCTCCGTGATGGCAGGTCCCGACCCGGCCGATCCGTTCTCGCGCGACCGACCGCTGGGTGAGCTCACGCCGTTCCCGGAAAACCTGCGCCTCGGCGTGCCGCGCAACGGACAGCTGATCTTCTTCGGCGACAAGAAGGCGGAAACCGCCTACGCCGATGCACTGAAGCGCTGGGCTGCGCTCGGAGCAACGCTGGTCGAGTTCGACCTCGAGCCATTCTACGAGACGGCACGGCTGCTCTATGAGGGCCCCTGGGTCGCCGAGCGTTATCTCGTGATCAAGGATCTGCTGGCGTCCGCGCCGGATACGATTCATCCGGTGACGCGCGAGATCACTGCGGCCGGCGCGCGACTCACCGCTGCGGACACGTTCTCGGCGCTCTATCGCCTGCAGGGCCTGCGCAAGATCGCCGAGCGGACGTTCGCCAATATCGACGCGCTGGTGCTGCCGACGGCGCCGACGGCCTATACGACCGCGCAGGTGCTGGCCAATCCGATTGAGCTCAACAGCCGGCTCGGCACCTACACCAATTTCGTCAATCTGCTCGACCTCTGCGGCCTCGCCGTGCCGGCATCGATGCGCGCCGACGGCATTCCGTTCGGCATCACGCTGCTCGCGCCCGCAGGACATGACGCGCGGCTCGCGAGCATCGGCCGCGTCTTCCATGCCGATACCGAGCTGAGCCTCGGCGCGAAGGGCACGGCGCAAGCTCCGCTGTCGCCGCTGCCGGCAAGCAGCGGCGACGAGATCCCGATCGCGGTCGTCGGCGCGCATCTGTCCGGCATGGTGCTCAACGGCCAATTGAAGGCGCTGGAGGCAAAGCTGATCGAGGCAACCAGAACCGCGCCCGACTACAAGCTCTACGCGCTCAAGACCACGCCGCCGAAGCCCGGCATGCTGCGCGTGGAGGCCGGCAAGGGCGCATCGATCGAGCTGGAGCTCTGGTCGCTGTCACCGTCCGCCTTCGGCAAGTTCGTCAATGCGATTCCTTCGCCGATGGCGATCGGCACGGTGCACCTCGCCGATGGTCGCAGCGTGAAGGGATTTCTCGTCGAGCCCGAAGTGCTGGGCGATGCGCGGGATATTACGGCGTATGGGGGATGGCGGAAATTCATGGCGGAAGCGGCGAAGGGGTGAGAGGTCTCGTGTCCCGGGCGCAGCGCAGCACGTAGTGGTGCGCTGCTGAACCGGGACCCATGAATCGTCTCGCGGAATGGATAGATGGGTCCCGGCTCTGCGGAGCAGCGCTGAAGAAGCGCTGCACCGCGTCCGGGACACGCCACCGCCTTACACCGACACCGCGTAAATCTCATACTCCCCGCGCACCAGCTCGATATGCGCACGCATCGCGGCCGCGGCGCCCTGCTTGTCGCCGCGCATGATGGCGACGACGACGCGGTCGTGCTCGGCTTGCGATTTGGCGAGACGGCCGAGGTTGCGGAACTGGGCGCGGCGGAACGGCTGCACGCGCACCCGCGTCGCCAGCGTGATCTCGGCGATGTAGCCGTTCTGCGATCCGGCATAGATCGCGTTGTGGAAGCGCTCGTTGACCTCGTGAAAGCGATCGGGATTGCCGGTGTAGCTCAGCACCCGCAACTCTTCATGGGTGGCCTCCAGGCCGTGGCGCTCGACGGCGGACATGCGCTCGGCGGCAAGGCCGGCGCACAGCGCCTCGAGCTCGGCCATCGCCTCGAACATGCTCGTGAGCCGCTCGATCGAGGGCTGCGCCACCACCGCGCCGCGATGGGCACGCGCCTCGACGAGGCCGCTGGCCACGAGCTGACGCAATGCCTCGCGCACCGGCGTGCGCGAGACGCTGAAGCGGCGCGCGATGTCGGTCTCGTCCAGGGGCGCGCCGGGGGCCAGGGCGCCGCGCACGATCTCGTCGGCGAGCTGCAGGCGCAGCTCCTCGGCGCGCGTGACCTTCTGCAGCGATGGCGAGGCACGGTCGACGCGGGGCACCACCGGCTCGGCCGGCAGTGCTCCCTGCGGAAGATCGTCGAGCGTCATGCGGTCAGGTCTCTTTCGGCCCGTCGATCATGCTGACATGGGCGGCGACGACGCGCCAGCCCTCGGGAAAGCGAATCCAGGTCTGCATCTGCCGGCCGACCTTGCCGGGCGCCGTGTCGCGATAAAACAAAGTTGAGGCCACGGCGGTGTCGCGGCCATAGCTGCTGATCACCGTCTTGGCGGTGCGGCGATTCAGGCCGACCGGCGAGCGCGCGGCGCGGAAGCCGTTGATCGCCTCGTAGCCGTAGAGGTTCTCACCGATGCCGTAGCGCAGCGTGCGGGGATCGTTGCGGAAGAGTTCGCCGAGCACGGCCACGTCGTTGCTGATGAGGGCCTGCTCATAACGATCGAACGCGGCTTTGACTTCCGCGATCACCTCGGGGAGATCGATCTCCATGTCAGAGTCCTCTCGGCGCGGGCGCTGCGGCGACGCCCATCTTTTCCAGGGCGTAGGCGACGCGGAGCGCGATGTCCTCGCGCCAGGGCGCAGCGATGATCTGCACGCCGATCGGCAGCGGCTCGAGCGGTACCGGGACGGCCACCACCGGCAGGCCGATGAAGGAGATCGGCTGGGTGTGGACGCCGATATTGGCGCGCACCGGCAGCTCGACGCCGTCGAGGTTGAAATTCACCTGGCCGAGCTTTGGCGCCGTGCAGGGCGTTGCCGGCGCGAGCAGCACGTCGACCGATTTGAATATATCGGCGAGTTGCGCGCGGTACCAGCGGCGGAATTTTTGCGCCCGATCGACCATCGGCGCCGGCACCATCGCGCCCGCGATCAGCCGGTCGCGCACGGCCGGATCGAAATCGTTCGGCCGCTTGCGCAGGCGATCGAGATGCAGCGACGCGCCCTCGGTGGTGGTGATGACATAGGCTGCCGCGCGGGCGCGCGCGGCTTCGGGAACGTCGACCACCTTGGTTGCGCCAAGCGCCTTGGCGACGCGACTGACGGCCTCGACCGCTTCCGGAAACACGTTCTTCTGGAAATAGCCGCCGGCGATTGCGATGCGCAAATCCGAAACCGGATTGGCGATCAGCGGCAGCGTCGGCTCCAGACCGCGCGTCGTGCAGGCGCTGTCCTCGGCATCCTCGCCCTGCATCGCGTCATAGGCGAGCGCGAGATCGGTGGCGGAGCGCGCGAACGGGCCGAGATGATCGAGGCTCGCGACGAATGGGAACGAGCGCGCGCGCGACAGCCGGCCATAGGTCGGCTTCAAACCAAAAATGCCGCAGAACGAGGACGGCACGCGGATCGAGCCATTGGTGTCCGAGCCGAGCGCGATCGGCACCAGCGCGCCGCCGACCGCACTGCCCGAACCGCCGGACGAGCCGCCGGTCATTCGCGTGGTGTCGTGCGGATTGCGCGAGGGACCGTCATGGACGTTTTCGCCGGTGAAGTCATAGGCGTATTCGCCCATGTTGAGCGCGCCGACCAGCACGGCGCCGGCGGCTTCCATGCGCTCGATCAAGGTGGCGTCACGCTTGGCCGGCGCGAGGTCGCGATTGATCTTCGAGCCCGCGCGCGTCGAAAGGCCCGCGACATCGAACAGGTTCTTCACCGCGAAGGGCACGCCGGCAAGCGGGCCGATGTCCTTGCCGGCGGCGATATCGGCGTCGATGGCACGCGCTTTCGCGCGGGCGCGCTCGGCGGTGACGTCGGTGAAGGAATTGAGGATGCCGTCGTGCTGCTTGATGCGCGAAAGTGCCGCTTCAGTGGCATCGAGTGCGGACATCCTGCGGCCCGCGACCGCACTCGCGATTCCTGCGGCCGTCATCTCTGGTTTGCTGGTCATGGCAGCATCACGCCGTGAAAATCGGTGCCGGCTCGGTCTCGTCCGGCAGCGCGAATTCGTCGACCAGGCGGGCGAGCCGCAGCGAGACCTCGAGGTTGGCGCGCACCGCAGGCCTCCAGGCCTCCTCGATCGGCAATGCCAGCGCTTTCGATACGGCGTCGATATAATCGTCCAGCTTCTCGGCCATCACTCTCTCAAGCTGATCTCAATGCACTCTCAGTGAACCGGCAACGGCGGATGCGGGATCGCCGTCAGCAGCTCCTTGGTGTAGTCGTCCTTGGGATCGCTAAGGACCTGCTCGGAAGAGCCCTCTTCCACGATTCGACCCGTCCGCATCACAATGACACGATCGCACAGCAAGCGCACCACATTCAAATCATGCGAGACGAACAGATAGCTCATACCTAGCCGCGCCTTGAGATCCTGGAGCAGGTTCAGAACGACAGCCTGCACCGAGACGTCCAGCGCCGCCGTCGGCTCGTCCAGGATGACCAGCTTCGGATGCAGTGCGATGGCGCGGGCGATGCCGACACGGGCCTTCTGGCCGCCGGAGAGCTGGTGCGGGAAGCGATCGAGCAGATTGTGCGGCAAACCGACCATGGTCGCCAGTTCCTCGCAGCGGGCGCGGAACGCATCGCGCCCCCTGATGTCGCCCAATTGCATGATCGGGTCGGCGATCGCGCGTGCGGCGGTGAAGCGCGGGTTGAGACTGTCGGTCGGATCCTGGAACACCATCTGGATGCGGCTGCGCTGCGGCAGCCGGGCGAACGAGGCCGGCGCGATGCCGCCGATGTCCTCGCCGTCGAACTGGATCAGGCCGGAGGTCTGGTCCAAGAGGCGCATCACCATCATCGACGTGGTCGATTTGCCGCAACCGGACTCGCCGACGAGGCCGACGCTCTCGCCATGGCCGACCGAGAAGCTGATGCCGTCGACGGCGCGGAACACATCCGGCTCCAGCGGCGGCTTGCGGCGGAACAGCTTTCCGAGCGTCGCGGTGGCGCCCTGGCGCGGGTATTCCTTGACGAGCTTTTCGATGAGGAGGAGGGGCTTTGATGTCTCGTCACCCCCGGGCTTGCCCCGGAGGTCCATCGACTGAGATGAATCTTGCGAAGCGTGATGGATGGCCGAGTCAAGCCCGGCCATGACAGCGGTGCCCTCCTCCTCCGGCAACAGATCCCGCAAGCTCACACCAAGCCGCGGCGTCGCGCGCATCAGCTTCTTGGTGTAGGGGTGTTGCGGGTTGGCGAAGATGTCGGCGGCCTTGGCGGTCTCGACTACGCGGCCCTTCTCCATCACCACGACGCGGTCGCAATAGGCGGCGGCCAAACCGAGATCGTGCGTGATCAGGATGGTCGACATCGCGCGGCGCTTGGTCAGCTCGACGATCAGGTCCATCACCGCCTTCTGCGTGGTGACGTCGAGGCCCGTGGTCGGCTCGTCCGCGATCAGCAGCTGCGGATTGCAGGCGAGCGCGAGCGCGATGACGACGCGCTGGCACATGCCGCCCGACAGCTCGAACGGATAGGCATGATAGCGCTCGCGCGGGCGGGCGATCTTGACCTGCTCCAGCGCCTCGATCGCCTTCTCGCCGTGATCGGCGACCTGGGCCTGCTGCACATGGGTGCGCAAGACGTCCTCGATCTGGTCGCCGACTTTCCGGATCGGATTCAGTGCTGCCCGCGGATTCTGAAAGATCATCGAGACTTCGCGGCCGCGCAGATCGCGCATCTGGTCTTCGGTCGCGGCCTTGACGTCGATGCCGGAGAACATCACCGAGCCCTCGGCGATCCGGCCCGCGCGGTCGAGGATGCGCATCACCGCGTACGACGTCACCGACTTGCCCGAGCCGGACTCGCCGACGATGGCGAGCGTCTCGCCCTTGGCGACGGAGATATTGACGTGCTGCACGGCTTTGACGATGCCGCGGCGGGTGGAGAACTCGACGGTGAGGTCCTGGACGTCGAGCAGCGGCTGGGCGGTCATGCGGGCCTGCCGATCAAAAAACGCGAAAACAACCCCATGCACAGTAGAGCAGCATTGGAATCGTTGGGGAATTTCGGCCGAAATTTTGCCATCACGTCCTCCGCTGGGGATCGACGATGTCGCGCAGGCCGTCGCCGAGGAGGTTGAAGCAGAACACGGCGATCATCAGGGCAAGACCGGGAAACAGCGCGATCCACCATTCGCCTGACACCATGAAGCCCGCGCCTTCGGCGACCATGATGCCCCATTCCGCGGTGGGCGGACGGACGCCGAGGCCGATGAAGGACAGGCCGGCGGCATTGAGGATGGCGTAGCCCATGGTCAGCGACATCTGCACGATCATGATCGGCATGATATTGGGCAGGATGTGCACCAGCAGGATGCGGAATTCGCCGTTGCCCGACAGGCGCGCGGCCTGCACGAAGCCGGCGTCGCGACGGACATTGGCCTCGGCGCGCGCGACGCGGGCATAGAGCGGAAAGTTCACGATGGCTGTGGCCAGGATGATGTTCTGCACGGTGTTACCGAGCGCGGCGACGATGCCCATGGCCAGCACGAACAGCGGGAAGGCCATGATGGTGTCGGCGATGCGGCCGACGATGCGATCGGTCCAGCCGCCAAAATAGCCGGCGGCGATGCCGGCAAGGCCGCCCATCAAAAACACCAGCACGACGGAGGCGATCGCGATGAAGGTATCGAGCCTTGTTGCCACGACGACGCGGCTGAAGATGTCGCGCCCCAATTGGTCGGTACCGAACCAGTGCGCGGCCGACGGCGGCTTTAACGCCGCGGCGGTGTCGGACGCCAGCGGATCGTACGGCACGACATAGGGGCCGACGATCGCGGCGGCGAGGATCAGGATCAGCAGCGCGAAGGCAAAGCCCGTGACCTTGTTCTCGCTGAGGACATAGCGGGTCTGTTCGAGGATCGCAGTCAGTCCCGAAGTGCGTGCGGGACCGACGGGTTCAACAGCAGGCGCAACGGACGTCATAGGACCACCCGGATGTTTTTTGGCCGAACCAGCAAGCCGCGGGGGCGGTTTACCTCTCCCGCTTGCGGGGGAGGTCGGCGCAACGCGCCGGGTGGGGGCTCTCTCCACAGCGGGGCTCTCGCCCGCGGAGATACCCCCTCCCCAACCCTCCCCCGCAAGCGGGAGAGGGGGCACACCCTCGTCGGGGCTTGCAGAGGACAAAACCTCATCATGATCTAGCCCTCCAACCTGACGCGCGGATCGATCACGCCGTACAGAATGTCGATCACGAGATTGAGCAACACGTACATGACCGCCATGGTCAGCACGAAACCTTGAACGGGCGCGAAGTCCGACGAGATCAGCGCTTCCACGGCGTAGGAGCCGATGCCCGGCCAGGCGAACACTTTTTCGACCAGCACGTTGGCGCCGAGCAGGAACGAGAACACCATGCTGAGCGTGGTGATCACCGGCAGCATCGCGTTGCGGAAAGCGTAGGTGACGATCACGGTTGCCGGCGACAGGCCGCTGGCGCGCGCGGTGCGGACGAATTCGGATGCGAGCACTGCCAGCATCGAGGCGCGCGTCATGCGCGCGATCGGCGCCAGCGAAAAGATCGCCAGCGTCGTCGCCGGCAGGATGAGCTGGCTCAGTGCCGAGCGGAACGCCTCGAGGTCGCGCGCGATCAACGTGTCGATCAGATAGAAGCCGGTCACGGTCGGCGGCGCGCTGGTGAACACGTCGAGCCGGCCGAGCGGCGCCGGCGACCAGCCGAGGCGGAAATAGAAGACATAGACCAGCACGAGGCCGGTGAAGAACACCGGCAGCGAGACGCCGGCCGTCGTCGTGACGCGACATAAATGGTCGACCCATGATCCCGGCCGCGTCGCCGCGAGGACGCCGAGCGGAATGGCGATGACGACGGACACGATGAGGCCGAGCAGCGTGAGTTCAGCCGAGGCCGGCAGGCGGTTGCGGATCTCGGCCGCGACCGGCTGGCCCGTCGTCAACGAATTGCCGAAATCGCCGTGGGCAAGATCATTGGTGTAGCGGAAGAACTGCTCGATCAGCGGCTTGTCGAGGCCCAGCTTCTTGCGGATCTGCTCGACCGCTTCCTTGGTCGCAGCGGGACCGGCGAAATATGCGGCGGGATCACCCGGCAGCGCTCGCGTCAGCAGGAAGGTGACGATGACGACCCCGATCAGCGAGGGAATCGCGAACATCAGGCGCTTGCCGATCATGGTCAGCATGGGGCGGTCCCCGTGATGAGAGGAGATGACGCAACAGGCACAACTGCGCTCCCTCTCCCGCTTGCGGGGGAGGGTTGGGGTGGGGGTGCTTCCGCGTAGGGGGTCTTCTTGTGGAGAGAGCCCCCACCCGCCGCGCTCTTCGAGCGCGTCGGCCTCCCCCGCAAGCGGGAGAGGCGGACGGAGCCAGCCGACAAGCCTTTGAACATCATGTTCGACTGCCTAGCGCTCGCTATTCGCTACCCTCACCCCTTCGCCATCGCGCGATAGTCCAGCCGCCGGTGGAACCAGTACTGATAGCCGCTGATGTTCTTCTGCATCGCGACGTTGACGAAGGGCTGGTACAGCGGGATGCGCGGGATGTCGGTGTAGGCGAGATCGACGAAGCCCTTCACGTCCTTGTCGTAGGTCGCGGTATCGCCGGCCGCAGCGGCGGTGCGGGCGCCGTCGATCAGCTTGTCCATCTCCGCCGACTTGTAGCTCATGGTGTTGAAGACGGAATTGTTGCCGTGATAGCACCAGTAGAAGAAGTATTCGGGGTAATCGAGCCAGCCCGAGAACACGTTGGTGAAGAGCGGCATCTCCTTCTTGTTCAATTCGGTGCGCCAGTTGGCGCCGGGCACCTTGTTGATGGTGGTCTTGATGCCGATCTGCGCCAGGCTCTCCTGCACCAGCACGCAGAGCGGCTCGTTGACGCCGGCAAAATTGAGGTCGAACGAGATCGTGGTCTCGAAGCCGTTGGCGTAGCCGGCCTCCGTCAGCAGCGCCTTCGCCTTCTCCATGTCGGTGTTGTATTTGTGCGGCTGCGGCCAGGCGACTTCGGTCGCCTTGTCCTTGGCCGCGCCGAACATCGGGTTGGCAAGGCCGAACATCACGGCGTCCATGATCTTCTGATAGGGCAGCGCATAGGCCACGGCCTGACGAACCTTCGGATTGTCGAAGGGCGGCTTGGTGACGTTCATGCCGATATACTGGATGCCGTTGGAGAACGGTAGCGACACCACGTTGAGCTTGCCGTTGGCTTTCATCTCCTGAAAGTCCTTGTTCGGCAGCTCGTAGGAGATGTCGGCGTCACCGCGCTCCAACAGCGCGCGGCGGTTTCCGGCCTGCGGCACCATGCGCCAGATCACGCGCTTGATCTTCGGCAAGGGGCCGCCGACCCAATCCTCGTTGCGCTCCATGATGACTTCGGTGCCGGCGGTCCACTTGGTCACCTTGTAGGCGCCGGAGCCAGCGGTCTGCTGTTTTGTGAACTCGAGACCCCAGGGGTCCTTCTCGCTGGCGTTCTTCTTCACCAGCTCGGAGTTGACGATGCAGGGCACGATCACGGCGAGATCGGGAATCGTCAGCTTGTCCTTTTTCAGGAAGTCGACGCGCACGGTGTAGTCGTCGATGACGACGAACTGCTCCGGCTTGGTCAGCGAGCCCGCGCTCATCTGGAAGGTCGGAAAGCCGCCGACGCTGACGGCGCGGTCGAGCGACCATTTCACGTCCTTGGCGGTGACAGGCGCGCCGTCGTGGAATTTGGCGTTCTTCTTCAGCTTGAAGGTGACCGACATGTCGTCGATCTTGAACTCCTCGGCGAGTTCGCCCTTGAACTTGTCGCGGTCGTAATAGGGCACGCCGCCCGGGCCGCTCTTCATCTCGTGGCTGATCAGGCGGTCGTAGCAATTCCAGGACACCTCATAGCCGGGCACGTTGGTGCCGACGCCGTGGATGTCGAGATTGTTGGGGCCGCCTTCCGAGACGATCAGCAGCGTCTCCGACCGGGCGTCGGCATAGGCTGAGGAAATCACCTGTGGCATCGCCGGAAGCGCCGCTCCGGCGGCCAATCCGGAAACGGACTTGAGGAAATCGCGGCGCTTCATGAAATCGCTCCAACACAACGTTTTTGGTTGGAACCGGATTCGCAAGGTTCGTGCCAGAGCTTAACGGATGTTTGCGATCAAGTTAATGAACTGATATCGCTTATGAAATGTCGATTTAGGCACGTCGCGGCCTTCGTCTCGATCTCCCGATATTGCATACAAAGATACAGATTTGCCTATTCAATGAGCTTAATTTTATTGGCGCCCGCCCAATAAGCACGGCTGCCATTCCGGGGCGATGCGCAGCATCGAGCCCGGAATCCATCGGGCGGCAGCACGCACAGGATCATGGATTCCGGGCTCGCCGCTCCGCGGCGCCCCGAAATGACGGAGAGATGCTGGGCCGGCGCTCACCCCGCCCAGATCAGCTCCTGCAATTCGACCAGATCCTCCGCCTGCTCCTGCCAGCCCTCGATGCAGATGTGGCTGTTGAGGTCGCTGGCGCGGTGCAGCAGCATCAGGGCCATCAGCCGGCGCTTCAGCGTGTAGTCGAGCTTCGCATAGCCAAAGCCTTCGAGCAGACTCTTCACCCTCCCCGGCCGGCCCGCCGCCATGAATGCGCCGGGGCCGAGCAGGTCGTAATCGCGCCATCCCGCCAGCACGTCGCCGAAGTCGAACAGGCCGTTGAGCGACCACTGACCGTCATCGCACGCGAGCAGGAAGTTCTCCGGAATGTATTCGCCGACCAGAAAGACCGGCGGCGCATCCATCGGAATCAACTCTTCCGCATCGCGCAGGAGATCATCGAGGCCGGCAAGAAATTTCGGCGCAAGGCCGAGACGGGTGTGCCGGGCCCTGCAGCCCTGCATCTGGGCACGCATGAAATCGTCCCAGCGCGGCTCGATTCGCGCCAGCGGCCCGAGCGGGGCGCGCTGGACGCTGGCGATGGTCTCGCCGATCTGGCGCAGCAGGCGTTCCTTCTGCGCTTCCGCCAGGTGCGGCCACACCTCCGAGCCGAGCGTGCCTGATAGCCGCGTGATGACGAGATAGGGCCAGCCGTCGCGCGTTCCTTCGGCGACGATCTCGGGGATCGGCAGATCGAGATGGCCCTTGAGCTGCATCAGCGAGCCGCGCTCGGAGACGAATTGCGCGTGCAGCATCGGCGGGAAGATTTTGAGGATCGGCCCCTCGCCGAGGCCGACGACGAGGTTGGTGCCGGTCGCGAACACATGCGGCGCGCTGGTATCGAGATCATGGCTGCGCGCAATGTCGAGCGCGATCGGAAGCCATTGCGGGGAAGCGGAGCGAAAGGCGCGGAAGCTTTCCGCGTCGGTGAAGGCCGGCAGTGTTTGCGATGGAGCGATCGTCATTCAGGTGCTTCTTGTTGGTTCAGTGCGAGCCAAGAAGACGGTGCACTCCCGCTTGCGGGGGAAGTCGGCGCGTTCCGGGCGATGCGAAGCATCGTCCCGCGCCGGGTGGGAGCACTTTCCTCCAGGGGATTGTCCCGTTGCGGAGACACCCCCACCCCAACCCTCCCCCGCAAGCGGGAGAGGGGGCGCACCTCACTCGAGGTCACAGCGGTGTTCAATCGCAGCCACCTTACCGCTCAGGACTCGCGCGCTCGAACTGGCGGAGCAGCTTGTTGCCGCGCTCGACGGCGGAATCCAGCGCGGATTGCGCGCTTTTCTGGCCGGCAAAGGCCTGCTCCAGCTCGTCCTCGATTGTGCCGCGGATCAGGACGAAGGAGCCGAGCCGGATACCCTTCGAATTCTCCGTCGGCGGATTGAGCGTGATCTCCTCGAACGAGATCGCCGAGCCCGGATTGCGCTCGTAAAAACCTTGCGCGCGCGTCAGCTCGGAAGCGGCGCGGGTGATCGGCAGGTAACCCGTGTTCTGGTGCCAGGCGGCCTGCACACCGGGCTGAGACAGATAGGCGAAGAACCGCGCCACGCCCTTGTATTCCTCGCGCGGCCGATCGCGCAGCACCCAGAGCGTGGCGCCGCCGATGATCGAATTCTGCGGCGCGCCCTTCACGTCGGGCCAATACGGCATCATGCCGTAGCCGATCTCGAATTTCGAATTCGCTCTGATGTCGGCGCGCGTCGCCGAGGAGCCGATAAAGATGCCGCATTCGCCGCTCTGGAAGCGCGGCTCGGCCGCTTGGCCGCGGCCGCCATAGTCGAACAGTTTTGTCTTTTGCCATTCGGCGAGCTGGGCGATGTGCTTGACCACGACCGGATTGTTGATGGTCAGCTCGGCATCGAGCCCGGCAAAGCCGTTCCCGCGCGTCGCCAGCGGCAAATTATGGAAAGCGGAGAGATTCTCGACATGGATCCAGGACGGCCATGACGTGGTGAAGCCGCACGCAGCGCCACGGTCGCGCAGGCGCTTTGCGGCGGCGCCCAATTCCGGCCAGGTTTTCGGCGGCGTCTCCGGATCGAGGCCGGCGTCGCGGAACATGGTCTTGTTGTAGTAGAGGATCGGCGTCGAGGAGTTGAACGGGAACGACAACAAATTGCCGGCCGCATCGGTGTAGTAGCCGGAGACGGCGGGCAGGTAGTCATTGAGCGAGAACGGCTCGCCCTGGTCCCGCATCAGGCTGAACACCGGATAGATCGCACCCTTGGCCGCGGTCATGGTCGCGGTGGCGACCTCGTTGACCTGGACGATGGCGGGCTGGCTGCGCGAGCGGAAGGCGAAGATCGCCGCCGTCACCGTCTCGGTGTAGTTGCCCTTGTAAGCGGGCACGATGCGGTAATCGGACTGCGAGGCGTTGAAGTCCGAGGCGAGCTTTTCCAATTGCCGCCCAAGCTCGCCGGACATGGCGTGCCACCACGCGATGTCGGTGGCGGCGCGCACGGGCGCGGCCAATGAGAGAGCCGCCAAGGCGGCGACGAGCTGCAAAAGGCGCAATGCTGAAGTCACGATGGCTCTTCCCATGCCGCGCGACAAAGGCGGCTGCCCTGCTTAAGGCGCGGCATTTGCGGTTTCAACCGGGAATGAGCGCCGGCCGCGCCGCACAATTACACGGCCGCGCCGGGCGGGATGGCCTTCCCCCGACCATCTGCTAGATTGCATTGAACCTTTTGCCCCCGCCATAGACTCCACCACTGAGGGGTTGAGTGTGCCAGTGTTGAGCCGTGCCGAACTCTCGCGGACCGGAGTGATCGTCGTCGCGCTTCTGCTTGCCGTCTGTGCGACGGGCGCCGTCGCACGCGAATTTCGCGCCGCCGATACCCAGACCGAGGATTACCCGACCGTCCAGGCGCTGCGCTACATGGGCGCGCTGATCGCCGAGCGCAGCGGCGGCCGCCACGAGATCAAGGTGTTCCACTCCCGCCAGCTCGGCGAGGAAAAGGAGACCATCGAGCAGACCCGGGCCGGCGCGATCGACCTCAACCGGACCAACGTGGCGCTGATCGGCAATTTCGTTCCGGCGATGAACGTGCTCGCCATGCCGTTCCTGTTCCGGTCCATCGAGCACATGCAGAAGGTGCTGGACGGGCCGATCGGCAGCGAGATCCTTGCTAGCTTCGAGCCCTATGGCTTCGTCGGGCTCGCCTTCTACGATTCCGGGGCGCGGTCGATCTACAACGGTGCCCGCCCGGTGAAGACCATCGCGGATCTCAAGGGATTGCGGATCCGGGTGCAGCAGTCGGAGTTGATGAGCCAGATGATCCGCTCGCTCGGCGCCGAGCCGGTCGAGATGCCCTATGGGCAGGTGCTCACCGGGCTCGCCAACCATCTGATCGACGGCGCCGAGAACAACTGGCCATCTTTCGTGACGACGGACCATTACACGCACGCCGGCCATTATACGCTCACCGAGCATACGATGAGCCCCGAAGTGCTGGTGATCTCGCTGAAGGCCTGGCAGAGCCTGTCGCCGGACGACCAGAAAATCTTCCGGGAGGCCGCGCAGCGCTCCAGCCGGTTCATGCGCGAGAAATGGCGCGACCTCGAGGAGCAGTCGCAGCGCAAGGCGCAGGAAGCCGGCGTCACCATCATCAGGGAGATCGACCGCAAGCCGTTCGAGGACGCGATGGCCCCGATCTACGCCAAGGCCGGGCGCGATCCCGCCGCGGCCGCGCTGATCGAACGTATTCGCAAGGTGGAGTGAGCCGCGTTGGCTGCACTTGGACATACCGAGCACCCAGACCGGCCGTCCGGCCCGATCGGACGGCTGCGCGCACGGCTGGTCGGCGTGCTGCGCGCGGTGCCGATCCGCTGGCGCATCCTGTCGATCGCCGCGCTGAACTCCGCCGTGGTGGTGGTGCTGGTGGGGATGATCTGGAACGGCGCGCAGGTGCTGGGCTCGGCCTGGGGCGACGTGCGCCAGGTGCGCGAATCCGACCGGATCCTGGCGCTGCTCGAAAGCGAGACCGGGCGCCTGCACAATTTGATCCACCGCTACATCAACCAGCCGAGCCCGGACCTGTTCGCCGAGATCCTGCTGTTGCGCGAGGCGGTGTTGGGCACGCTGACCAACCGCGCCGCCAAGGACCCGATGCTGTCGGGCTCGGTCGAGGAGCTGGAGCGCACCACCGACCGCTTCCTCAACGGTTTCGGCGAACTGCGCAGCGTGCAGGCCACCATCGCCAAGACCTATGAGGATCAGGTGCAGGGCCCGGCCAGGGACATGGCCGGCCTCTATTCCATCATCGAAGGCGCCACCGGCCATCGCGACGCGCTGATCTGGCCCTCGCTCGGCAAATCCCGCGAGGCCTTCACCGCAATGCTGGTGGCGGCCAATTCCTATTATCTGTCGCTGTCATCGGGCGCGGCCGACGACGCGCGCCGCAACACCGAGACGATCGAGAAGACCATCCCCGTGATGATCGATCTCGCCGACAACGACCTGCAGAAGATGGCCTTGCGAAGGCTCGGGGCCCGCACCGCCGCACTGCGCGAGGGCTTTGCAAAGCTCTCCGAGCAGCTTGCCAGCCGCACCGAGCTGCTCCGCAACACCATCGACGCCAGCCAGGCCGAGGCGATCGGCGCCATCGACGACCTCTCCACCAAGATGCGCAAGCGCGAGCAGAAGGCGCAGGAGACATTTGACCGCACGCTGGCGGATATTTCCCGCCGTGTCCTTTCCATTGCGGTGATCTTCCTCGGCATCATCCTCACCGCCGGCGTGATGATCGCGCTGTCGATCCGGCTGCCGCTGCAGCAGATCATGGCGGCGATGCGTGCGATCACGCTCGGCGATCTCGACCGCGAGGTGCAGGGCACCAAGGCCCGCGACGAGGTCGGCGCCATGGCGCGCGCGGTGGAGGTGTTCCGCGAGAACGCGATCGCCAAGCGCGAGACCGAGGACGAGCTGCGCGCGTCCAAGGAGAAGGCCGAGAGCGCGCTGCTCGAGCTCAATACCGCACAGCAGAATTTGATCGATGCCGAACGGCTGGCGGCGCTCGGCGGTCTCGTCGCCGGCGTCGCGCACGAGGTCAACAACCCGATCGGCATCAGCCTCACCGTCGCTTCGAGCTTTGCCCGGCGCAGCGAGATCTTCGAGGCCCAGCTCAAGGGCGACGGCGGACTACGCCGCTCACAGCTGGAGGAATTCGTGCAGTCCTCGCGCGACGCCTCGCAGCAGCTGGTCGCCAATCTCCAGCGCGCCGGGGAGCTGATCCAGTCGTTCAAGCAGGTCGCGGTCGACCGCTCCCATGCCGAGCGGCGGCAATTCTCGCTCAGCGAGGCCACCGACCAGATCATCGCCAGCCTGCGCCCGGTGCTGAAGCGCTCGCCGATCACGCTCCAGGTGGACGTGCCCGAGGGGCTGCTGCTCGACGGCTATCCCGGCTCCTATGGCCAGATCCTGACCAACCTCTTCCTCAACGCCGCCAACCACGCCTTCGCCGACGGGCGCGCCGGCACGATCATCATCCAGGCGCGGCCGCGCGGGACTGAGGACGTCGAGCTCATCTTCACCGATGACGGGGCCGGCATGACCTCCGACGTGCAGCGGCAGGCCTTTGACCCTTTCTTTACCACCCGGCGCAATGAAGGCGGCACGGGACTCGGGCTTCATATCGTCTATAACCTCGTCACCCAGCAGCTCGGCGGGCGCATGATGCTGGAATCCAAGCTGGGACAAGGCACCACTTTTCGCATTATCATGCCCCGGGTCGCCAAGGGCGGCGCGCAAAGCACAGAAAGTGACGGGACTTCTCAATGGCCGAACAGGACGATGTCCTCCACCTGATCGACGATACCGGTACCGCGTCGGAGGATGCCAACGCCCGGAAGTGGAAGATCGCCGTCATCGACGACGATCCGGCCGTGCATGACGGCACCCGTTTTGCTCTCTCGGATTACAGCCTGAACGGCCAGAGCCTGGAGATCCTCTCGGCGCATTCCGCGGCCGAAGGCCGCAAGCTGATGGCCGCGCACAACGACATCGCCGCGGTGCTGCTCGACGTCATCATGGAGACCGACGTCGCCGGCCTCGAGCTGGTCGAATACATTCGCAACGAACTCAAGAACGAGACCGTGCGCATCATCCTGCGCACCGGCCAGCCCGGCCAGGCGCCGGAGCGCCGCGTGATCGTGCAGTACGACATCAACGACTACAAGGCCAAGACCGAGCTCACCGCCGACAAGCTGTTCACCTCGCTGACCGCGGCGCTGCGCTCCTATCAGCAGCTCGAGCGCATGGTGCAGACAAGGCGCGGGCTCGAGATCATCATCGACGCGGCCTCGACGCTGTACGACTTCAAGTCGATGCAGCGGCTCGCCGAGGGCGTGCTGACCCAGCTCGCCTCGCTGCTCAACGTCGATTGCGCCGGTATACTGGTCTTGCGCGACAATGGCGGCCTCGACCCCGAACTCTCGGTGCTCGCCGGCAGCGGCTGCTACAGCCGTTTCATCGGCACCACGACGTCGAAGGCGCTCGATCCCGAACTGCGCGAGATGGTGGAGGCCGCGTTCCAGCGCCGCAAGAACGAATTCGCCGACCACCGCAGCGTGATCTATTTGCGCACCGGATCCGGCCGCGAGGTCGTGGTGCTGCTGCAGGCCGAGCGCGAACTGTCCGAGACCGACCGCTCGCTGGTCGAGATCTTCTCCTCGAGGCTCTCGATCGCCTTCGACAACGTCATCCTCTACCAGCAGCTCCAGGCCGCCAACACCCAGCTGGAGGACCGCGTCGCCCAGCGCACCCGCGCCCTGATGCAGGCCAACCGCCGCCTCTCCGCGCAATGGCTGCGGCTGCAGCGCGCCAACGGCTTCAAGAACGAGATTTTGGGCACGGTCGCGCACGATCTGAAGAATCCGCTCGGCGTCATCCTCGGCCGCACCGAGATGCTGAAGGAGCTGATCTCGACCGGCGCCTCGGAAAACGGCGTGGTCGCCCAGGTCGACCACATCCGCGACGCCACCAAGCGGCTGACCACGATGGTCGACCATCTGATCTCGGACGCGATGGCCGACGCCTTCGACATCACCATCCGCCGCGAGCCGGTCGATGTCGCCGCCCTGGTCAAGGAGGTCGCCGAGGCCAACCAGCCGCTCGCCGTCAACAAGCAGCAGGCGATCAATGTCGCCGCGCCGGCCAACATCGTCACCATGTGCGACACCGACCGCATCCGCGAGGCGATCGACAATCTCATCAGCAACGCCATCAAATACTCACCGATCGGCGGCAGGATCGACGTGGTCGTCAGCCACGAGGGCAGCGACACCGTCGTCCGCGTCAGCGACGAGGGCGCCGGCCTGTCACCGGAAGATCTCGGCCGCCTGTTCGGCCGGTTCCAGCGGCTGTCGGCCAAACCGACCGCCGGCGAGAGCTCGACGGGACTTGGGCTCTCCATCGTCAAGCGTATTGTCGACATGCATGGCGGCGAGGTGACCGCCGACAGCGAAGGGCCCGGCAAGGGCTCGACCTTCACCATCACCCTTCCCGCGACCGAAATGCCGTGATCTCAAGACCATGACCCAAAGCCAGCACATCATGATCGTCGACGATGAAGCCCCGGCCCGGGAGATGGTCGGCGATTATCTCAAGATGCACGGCTTCACCGTGACGCTGTGCGACGGCGGCAAGTCCTTGCGCGCCGCGATCCAGGGCAGCATGCCCGATCTGGTCGTGCTCGATCTCAACATGCCCGAGGAAGACGGCCTCTCGATCATCCGCGACCTCAAGAGCCGCATCAACGTGCCCGTCATCATGCTGACGGCAACCGCGAGCCCGATCGACCGCGTAGTGGGCCTCGAGCTCGGCGCCGACGATTACGTGGCAAAACCCTGCGAGCTGCGCGAGCTGATGGCGCGCATCCGCTCGGTGCTGCGCAGGAGCGGGCCGGCCAAGGCCGCAGCGCCCGATGCCGCGGCGGCGAAATCCGACAAGGAGCAATTGGTACGGTTCGGGACAAAGTGGCTCGACCTCGAAGCCCAGGCCTTGCGCGACGACGAGGGCAACGAACATCCGCTGACCGCCTCCGAGTTCGGGCTGCTCAAAGTGTTCGCGGCCAATCCGAAGCGCGTGCTGTCGCGCGAGCGCCTGCTCGAACTCGCCAACGCGCGCGACGCCGAAGCCTTCGACCGCGCCGTTGATCTCCGCATCATGCGCATCCGCCGCAAGATCGAGCCCGATCCGGCAAAACCCGCCGTGATCCGCACCATCCGCGGCGGCGGCTACCTTTTCTCGCCGGCGGGCGAGAAGGCGTAAACAGCGCGGCACGCCAGGTGCCGTAGGGTGGGCAAAGCGAAGCGTGCCCACGCGTCTGTCGCCCTATCGGAAAGATCGTGGGCACGGCGCAAGGGCGCCTTTGCCCACCCGACGAGACCACCTCTCCGGCTCCTCTGTCCCTTGGACGACAGCAGTGTGTGCCGCGCGACTGAACGCAATCCCCCGAAATACGTTCCCGCCGGCTCAGCGCGACGTCAAACCCCTACCCCCGTATTTCCCGTACATTGAAATTCCACGATTTTTTGCCGCGAATGTTTCGTCGCCGCCTTTCCGATGAAACAATTTGGCGGCGCACGAAACCATTTTCCGCTTTTCGTGCAGACGTCCCGAAACGTTGGCTCATTAACACTTTGGTCCAAGGAAACGCCGCTCGGTCGCGGCGCTACGGGGAGCCCAGTCAATGCGGAATGTCATCGCCATCAACGCCCAGGCCAGCCAGAGCATCATCGCCGCTCAGGCGACTTCGGACGACATGCTTCTCGAGAGCATTGCCGACGGCAACCGGACGTCGATGCATATCCTTTATTGCCGGCACAGCGTGCGGGTGTACCGCTTCATCCTGCGCATCGTGCGTGACGCCACCGCGGCGGAAGACCTCGTCAGCCAGGTGTTCCTGGACGTGTGGCGGACCGCCGGCCAGTTCCAGGGTCGCTCCCAGGTTTCGACCTGGCTGCTGTCGATCGCCCGCTTCAAGGCGCTGACTGCGATGCGCCAGCGCCGCTTCGAGGACATCGATCAGGAGGACGTCCGCCAGATCCCCGACGATTCCGATACGCCGGAGACCTCGCTCGACCGCAGCGACACCAGCGCCATCCTGCGCGCCTGCGTGCAGAAGCTATCGCCCGCGCATCGCGAGATCATCACCCTCGTCTACTACCACGAGAAGTCGGTGGAGGAGGTCGGCCAGATCATCGGCATCCCCCAGAGCACCGTGAAGACGCGGATGTTCTACGCCCGCAAGCAGCTGGCGGAATTGCTTAAGGGCTGCGGCGTCGAGCGCTTCGCCGCCTGAGCTCAGTGAATTCAAAGGGATAGGGCCGCCGATCTGGCCCTCTCCCGGAACACGGAAGTGTTACCGCCCACGAAACAATTGAAACAAAGCACAACATCAGGCGGAAAAACTTCCCCCCTATAAAGCTCACATACGGTTTCGTTAAACCTCCCAAGACTTCCAGCGACCCGGACGGGATGCCCCCCTCCGGGTCGTTTTGTGTTTGGGCTTGAAGTGGCCGCCGCGGGCTCCCGCCTCTCCCGCTTGCGGGAGAGGCCGACGCGCCCCGGGCGATGCGAAGCATCGTCCCGCGCGCGGCGGGTGAGGGTTCTTTCCTCTGGGGGAATGTCCCGTCGCGGAGAGACCCCTACCCCAGCCCTCCCCCGCAAGCGGGAGAGGGAGCGCACCGGCCGTGCGATTGGCAGCTCCCCGTCACGAAGCCGTGACGCTCTGTAACGACCGGCGACCCCACCCCGAACTGCCCTCGTGACCTCCTTCACGAGTGCCCCATGCTCGAACTTGTCTTCGCCGTCCTTGCCGGCATCCTCACCATCGCCGCGCCCTGCACGCTGCCGATGCTGCCGATCCTGCTTGGCGCCTCGATCGGGCGCGCGGGGCATCTGCGTCCGGCGATGATCGCGCTCGGCTTCGTGCTTTCCTTCTCTGCAACCGCGCTGCTGCTCGGCGCAATCACCCGCCTGTTCGATTTCGATCCGAACGTGCTGCGCGAAGCCGCCGCGATCCTGCTGCTCGGCTTTGGCCTATTGATGCTGTGGCCGGCGCCGTTCGAATGGCTGTCGAGCCGGCTCAACGGCTGGCTCGATCTCGGCGGCTCGAGCGGCATACAACGCGAAGGCGCGCTCGGCGGGCTCATCCTCGGCACCACACTGGGCCTGGTCTGGACGCCGTGCGCCGGCCCTGTGCTCGGCTCGATCCTGACGCTGGTTGCGACCTCGAAGAACCTCAGCTGGGCCGGCACGCTGCTGATCGCCTATGCGATCGGCGCCGCGATCCCGATGCTTGGGATCGCCTATGGCGGGCAGGCCGCGACCACACGCGTGCGCAGCCTGGCGCGGATCTCGCCGCGGCTGCAGCAGGGCTTTGGCATCGTCGTGATCGGCTTCGCGGTCGCCGCCTATTTCCAATACGACACGCTGATCGTGGCGTGGCTCACCGGCTTCTATCCCACCGGCCAGATCGGCCTGTGATCATCCCTCATCTTCACCGGAGGACGCTTCCATGACTTTCAAGCTGCTTGCCGTCTCCGCCGCCCTGATCGGCTTCACCGTTACCGGCGCTGTCATCCCCGGCATCTGCGAGGAGGCCGCGCGCGCCGCGCCAATCGTCACCGCCGCCGCAGGCCAGCAGACCGCGCCCGACTTCGCCGGCATCAACAATTGGTTTAACTCGAAACCACTGAGCATGGCCGAACTGCGCGGCAAGGTCGTGCTGGTCGATTTCTGGACCTATGGCTGCGTCAACTGCGTCAACACGCTGCCGCACGTCACCGAACTCTACGCCAAATACAGGGACAAGGGCCTGGTCGTGGTCGGCGTGCACACGCCGGAATTCCCGTTCGAGCGCTCGGCCTCGAACGTGCAGGCCGCGCTGAAGCGCCACGGCATCACCTATCCGGTGGCGCAGGATAACGATTCGAAGACCTGGAACGCCTACCGCAACCAATATTGGCCGGCGCAGTACATCATCGACCAGAGCGGCAAGATCGTGTTCCAGCACGCCGGCGAGGGCCGCTACGACGAGATCGACCGCACCGTGGCGCGGCTGCTGAACGCCAGCAACTGATGCGGCACGGGCATGGTGCGGCGGGTTTCAACTGTCGCCCTTGTTGCTTGACTCCATGGACCCGTCCGTGGAGTTTCGCGGCAACGCAATCAGCCGCCCGCAATGGACGACACGCCCCCCAATAACGACATCCGCCTTCGTGAAGGCGCCTCGATCGCGCAGCGGCTGGTGATGTCCGGCTTTGCGGCCGCCGTCGCGCTTTGCTTCACGCCGGGCCTGTTCACGCACGACACGCTGGAAATCGTCATATCGGTGGCGGCGCTGCTGGTGGGAGCCGGGTTCGTCGTCGGCATCATGATGGCGCCGGCGGTGGTGTGGATCATCACGCCTGGCGAGATCCTGATCGGGCGGCAAAGCCCGTTCGGAAAGCTGCGTACGCGCATCGTCGCAAAGGACGTCATCACGAGGCTGCAGGTTCCCGGCAGCAAGCGGGTGAAGGCCCGCTTTCAGCTCGTCTTCACGCTGAGTTCGGGAGAGCGACTGACGTCCCCGCCGATCTCCGACGTCACCCATGTTCGCGATACCGTGGCCCGGATCGCGACGCAGTTCGAGGTTCCCAATGTCGAGGAGCCCGTCAACCCGCTCGATGCCAGCAATCCCGAGATGCATCTCGGCGAGCCGCTCGAGGCATTTTCCGCGCGGGACATCCGCATCGTGTCCCTGATCGCCGTCGCATTGTCCGCCCTGCCCTATGCCTACAAGTTGTGGCGCGGATGGCCGCCCACCCATGTCGATATCCTGCTGCTTCCGCTTGGCGTGATCGCGGCGTTCGCCGTGCATCGCTATGCCAACCTCGTCACCGGCGCGTTCTGGATCATCCGCGAGGACGACATCCGCGTCGAACGCCTGTGGGGCGACGGCACGCCGCGCGCCGACCAGATCGAGGGGCGCGACGTGAAGACGATCACCGTCGAGCGCCGCGGCCGGTCCGAGGACGAGCACTGCATTGTCACGATCCGCCTGCACTCGGGACGACGGTTTCGCAGCCCGCGGATCGGCTCGCGGGTGGAGGCGCGCGCGGTGGGGACGGAGATTGTAAGGCGGCTCGGGATCGCGCCGGAGAGCAACAAGATCTGATTGGCGCACAGCGCTCATCGTCGGAGGTGGTCTTTCCGCGAACTCGGTCTGCGCCTCTCCCGCTTGCGGGAGAGGCGCGCCGAAGGCGCGGGTGAGGGTTCTTTCCTCTTGGGGACTGTCCCATCGCGGAAACACCCTCTCCCCAGCCCTCCCCCGCAAGCGGGGGAGGGAGCGCATCCCGCCCAGCCGCAGCATCCTAGGCTTTTCGCGCCATCCCCTGTTTGTGGCATTGCCAGGCGGGCGTCAAAAAACCAAAGCATTCTCGTGACATATCAGGGCGGCGCGCCATCAACTTGCCATGAACATGCCCCTCAGGTTTGATGGTTCCGAATGATTTGCGCCGTGGCAGTGGGGAGAGCTTGAAATGACGGATTTTCGTCGCCTGACCGGGATGTTCGTGGCCGCGATCGGCCTGATCCTGTCCGCACCACATGCCATCGCGCAGCAGCCTGATCGCGGCGACGAGCCGGGTCTGGTCGCCGACGACGGCTACCAGCTCGAACCGGAATGGCAGAAGCAGGTCGTCTACTTCCGCACCACCGAAGCACCGGGCACCATCATCGTCTCGACCGCCGAACGGCACCTCTATCTGGTGCAGCCGGGCGGGCGGGCGATCCGCTACGGCATCGGCGTCGGCCGCGACGGCTTCCAGTGGCAAGGCCTCGTGACCATCACCAACAAGAAGGAGTGGCCGGACTGGACGCCGCCGCCGGAGATGATCCAGCGTCAGCCCTATCTGCCGCGCTTCATGGCCGGCGGCCCCGGCAATCCGCTCGGGGCCCGCGCCATGTATCTCGGCACCACGGTCTATCGCATCCATGGCACCAACCGCCCCGACACGATCGGCACCAAGGTGTCCTCGGGCTGCTTCCGTCTCGTCAACAACGACGTCGCCGATCTCTATGAGCGCGTCCCCGTCGGCACCAAAGTGGTGATCCGGCAGAAGCCCGAGCTCTGAGTTTTTTGATCCGGGCATGGTCCTCCGGACCATGCTCGTCGCCTTCCCTCCTGATTCCTTTTCCCGATTTTTCGAGAGAGCAACATGATGCGCACTTTTCGAGGCGGCCTGCTGATCGGGCTCGCGGTCGCCGTGCTGGTCGCCGTTCTGGCCATCATCTACGAGTTCTACGACACCCGTACGCTGAAGCGCACCGTGCGCCGCGGCGAGGTGCTGTGCGGCGTCAACAAGGGCCTGCCGGGCTTCTCGTACTCCGAGGACAACAAGAACTGGACCGGCTTCGACGTCGATTTCTGCCGCGCGGTGGCGGCGGCGATCTTCAACGATCCGGGCAAGGCGAAGTTCATCCCGCTCGATGCCGGCGAGCGCTTCAAGGAATTGCAGAGCCGGAAGGTGGACATCCTCTCGCGTAACTCGACCTGGAGCATGGCGCGCGAGCTCGACTACGACCTCTATTTCCCCGCGGTCGCCTATTACGACGGCGCGGGCTTCATGCTGCCGCGTTCGCGCAACAAGGAGACCTCGCTTGACCTGACCGGCAGCAAGGTCTGCGTCCAGGCCGGCACCACGACGGCACTCAACGTCACCGATTACTTCCGTGCCAACAACATGAAGTATGACGAGGTGAAGTTCGACAAGCTCGACGAGGTCGTGAAGGCCTACGACACCGGCAAGTGCGACACGCTCTCCGCCGACGTCTCCCAACTCTACGCGCTGCGGATCAACCTGGCGAAGCCCGGCGACCACATGATCCTGCCGGACATGATCTCCAAGGAGCCGCTCGCCCCCGTGGTGCGCCAGCGCGACGACGACTGGATGATGATCGTGAAGTGGACGCTCTATGCGATGATCAACGCCGAAGAGCTCGGCGTCACCTCGGAGAACATCGACGAGGCGCTGAAGTCGAAGAAGCCGGAAGTGATGCGGCTCGTCGGCACCGAAGGCAATTACGGCGAGCAGCTCGGCCTCACCAAGGACTGGGCCGTTCGCATCATCCGCCACGTCGGCAATTACGGCGAGATGTACGAGCGCAACATCGGCGAGAAGTCGAAGCTGAAGATCCCGCGCGGCATGAACCAGCTGTGGAACGCGGGTGGCGTGCAGTACGCGCCGCCGATGCGGTAGGCCTCACGCGTGTCGTCCCGGCGAACGCCGGGACCCATACCGCGTGATCTATCGATAAGCACAGGTGACAGTACCGGGGGAAGGCTCTTTAACTACGAGCCTTCGCCAAACTACTCCCTGGGGTTATGGGTCCCGGCGTTCGCCGGGACGACACCAGGGGTGAGGCGCGCGCTCGCGTCTCACGTCTACCGCCTCAATACCCCCGCGCCCGCGCCAGCTGCTCGGCGTGGTAATTGGCGTCGCCGAACAATTCCTCGCACACCCGCGCGCGCTTCATGAAGAAGCCGATGTCGAACTGGTCGGTCATGCCCATGCCGCCATGCATCTGCACGCCCTCCTGCACCGCGCGGGTGGCGGTGGTGCCGGCGCGCGCCTTTGCCACGGCGACGGCTGACGCGGCTTTGGCAACATCGGTATCCAGCGCCTGCAGCGCCTTCATCGTGGCGGCGCGGGTGATCTCGATGTCGACATAGAGCTCGGCGGCGCGATGCTGCAGCGCCTGGAATTCGCCGATCAGCTTGCCGAACTGCTTTCTGTTCTTGAGGTATTCGACGGTACGGTTGAAGACCTCTTCGCTGAGGCCGACCATTTCGGCGGCGACCGCGCCGCGGCCGATGTCGAGCACGCCGTCGAGCAGCGCGGCGCCCTGATCGACCTCGCCGAGCACGCTGTCGGCATTGACCTCGACATTGGTGAGCTCGATCCGCGCCGCGTTGTGCGCGTCGACCATGATGGTGCGCTCGATCGCAACGCCCTTGGCTTTGGGATTGACCAGGAACAGCGTCAAGCCTTCGCGCTCGCCGGCGGAACCGGCCGTGCGCGCGGCGACGATGAGCAAATCAGCAACGTGGCCATCGACGACCAGCGCCTTGGCGCCCGAGAGCTTGAAGCCGTTGCCCGCGCGCACGGCCTGCAGATTGGTCTGGAGCGGGCGATGCTTCGCGCCTTCGTCGATCGCGAGCGTCGCGAGCAGCGAACCGCTCGCGATCTTCGGCAGATATTCCGACTTCTGCGCAGCATTGCCGCCGCGGTTCAGCGCCGAGGCCGCAACCACGCTGGTGGCGAGGAAGGGCGACGGCATCAAGGTGCGGCCGATCTCCTCCATCACGACACCGGCCTCGACATAGCCGAGCCCGCTGCCGCCGAATTCTTCCGGCACCAAAAGGCCGGCAAAGCCCATCTCGGCGAAGGAATGCCAAAATTCCTTGGAGAAGCCGGTGGGGTCTTTGCTGTCGCGCAAATGGCGCAGGTGCGACACCGGCGCCTTGTCGCTGATCAGCCCGCGCGCGCTATCGCGGAGCATTGATTGTTCTTCGGTGAGGACGAGGGCCATGTGCTTGAGTCTCTAAGTCTTGCAAATCTGTTGGTGTCATTCCGGGGCGTGCGATAGCGCGAGCCCGGTCCTACGGACCGCCCGGAACGACGGTGGAGTTACGCCCCGGGCAAATCCAGGATGCGCTTGGCGACGATGCCGAGCATCACCTCGGTCGTGCCGCCCTCGATCGAATTGGCCTTGGTGCGCAGCCAGGCGCGCGGGCGGGCGCCCTGCTTGGAGCGCTCGCTCTCCCATTCCAGCGCATCGACGCCGCCGGCCGACATCAGGATCTCGTAGCGGCGCTTGTTGAGTTCGGTGCCGTAATATTTCATCGCCGACGAGAACGCCGGATGCGCCTGTCCCGCCTTGGCGAGATCGACCGCGCGCTCGGCGCAGGCCGCAAGTGCGGCTTCATCGACGTCGAACGTCGCTATCTTGCCGCGCAGCATGGAATCATCGAGCCGCCCCTGCGCATCGGTGCCGACGGAGTCTGCCGCGATCTGGCCGAGCGGACGGCCGACGCCGCGCTCGCCCATGCCCGAGATCATCGCGCGCTCATGCTGCAGCAGGTATTTCGCGACGTCCCAGCCGCGGTTGACAGTGCCGACCACATGCGATTTCGGCACGCGGACGCCGTCGAAGAAGGTCTCGCAGAACGGCGAATAGCCGGAGATCAGCAGGATCGGCTTGGTCGTCACTCCCTTCGAGGTCATGTCGAACAGGATGAAGCTGATGCCGTCATGCTTCTTGGCGGCGGGATCGGTACGCACGAGGCAGAAGATCCAGTCGGCATAGTTGGCGTAGGAGGTCCAGATCTTCGAACCCGTGATGACGAAATCGTCGCCATCGCTCTCGGCGCGGGTCTGCAGCGAAGCAAGGTCGGAGCCGGCGTTCGGCTCGGAATAGCCCTGGCACCAGCGGATCTCGCCCGCCGCGATCTTCGGCAGGTGCTCCTTCTTCTGGGAATCATTGCCGTATTTCAGCAGCGCCGGCCCGAGCATCCAGATGCCGAAGCTCGACAGCGGCGGACGCGCGCCGATTTTTCCCATCTCGGCGCGCAGCACCTTGTGCTCGGCGGCGCTCAAACCCCCGCCGCCATACTCCTTCGGCCAGTCAGGCACGGTCCAGCCCTTGTCGCGCATGCGCTCGAACCAGATGCGCTGCGGCTCGGACGAGAATTTTGCATTGCGCCCGCCCCAGAACACGTCGGCATCCGACGTCGCGGGCTTGCGCATCTCCGGCGGGCAATTGGCTTCCAGCCAGGCGCGCGTCTCGTTGCGGAATGATTCGAGATCGGCGTTTTCAGATTCGCTGGTTTTGGAGTCAGTCATTGGTCGTTTCCATCAATCAATCGACTTGTTGGGCGCGACTCTGGGCCAAGCTCCCGCGGAATTCAACCACTTCCGCGACCCGCATTCCGCTATAGTCACGACCAAGACGGTGCCTGAAAACAAAGAGGAAACGACGATGCGCCTGAAACTTCTTTCGCCTGGCGAAATGAACGAGAGCCAGCGGCAGACCTATGACGAGTCGATTGCCGGCAAGCGCGGCAAGCCGCCCGCGCCGATGATGGCCTGGCTCAACAGCCCCGACATGGCCCGTCACGCCACGCGGCTCGGCGAGGTGCTGCGCTATGACACGATATTCCCGGCAAAGCTCTCGGAGATCGCGATCCTGGTGACGGCGCGGCACTGGACCGCGCATTACGAATGGTATGCGCATAAGCGCCTGGCGCTCGCCGGCGGCATGGATCCCAAGATCATCGAGGCGATCCGCGACCGCCGCACGCCCGAGTTCGACGATCCCAAGGGCCGGATGATCTACGATATGGCGAAATCGCTGCACGAGGGCCACGGCGTCGAGAAGCGCCTCTATGATGAGGCGGTGAAGCTTCTCGGTGAGCGCGGCGTGGTCGAGGTGATCGGGCTGTGCGGCTATTACGCGATGGTGTCGATGACGCTGAACACGTTCGAGTTCGGCCTGCCGGAGGGCGAGGTGCCGGAACTGGCTTAGTTTCCGATCCTGATGCGCAATTGCGCATCAGGAAACGCTGGGTTTCGGGAAGGGCCGTAGCACCGCCCCGGAGCCCGCCCTATGTGCATGCTTTCAACGGAGCAGTCCCATGTCGCAAAGCCCAGCTGTCGCCGCCGGCACAAGGATCGGCCACGTTCACCTCAAGGTCGCCGATCTCGATCGTGCGCTCGGTTTCTATTGCGGCGTGCTCGGCTTCGAGCTGATGCAGCGCATGGGCTCGGGCGCGGCCTTCATCTCGGCCGGCGGCTATCATCACCACATCGGGCTCAACACCTGGGAAAGCAAGGGCGGCTCGCCGCCGCCGCCGGGCACCACCGGGCTCTATCACACCGCCATCCTCTATCCGACGCGCGCCGCGCTCGCCGATGCGCTGCACCGCGTGCGCTCGGCCGGCATTGCGCTGGACGGCGCCAGCGACCACGGCGTCAGCGAGGCGCTGTATCTGCGCGATCCGGACGAGAATGGCGTCGAGCTGTATTGGGACAAGCCGAGGGAGCAATGGCCGTTCGGGCCGGATGGCAAGCTCGCGATGTTCACGAAGCGGCTGGATGTGGAGGGGCTGCTGAGGGAGCGGCAAACGTGATGCCGTAGGGTGGGTTAGGCGAAGCCGTAACCCACCATGTCTCAGCGAATGCGGAGTGAAGTTGGCGGATTACGCTTCGCTAATCTTACCATGATCAGCGCGGCCGCAGCCAACTCCAGCGCGATGCAGAGATAGAACGGCAGCGAATAACCGCCGGACCAATCGCGCAGAAAGCCGACCACGCCCGGACCAAACGCGTAGGTCACCTGGTTGATCGCGGTGTTGAGGCTGATCAGCACGCCGAACGAGGCCGAATCGAACTCCTGCTGCACGATCAGCGATGGCAGCGTGATCAGGTTGCCGACGGAGAAGCCGAACACCGCGCAGGCCGCGATCAGCACGTAGTCGTTGTGCAGGTTGATGACGACCAGAAGCGCCGCGGCCTGGCTGAGGAACGACAGCGCGGAGGCCAGCCGCTGGTTGAGACGATCGATCACCAGGGAGAACAGCACGCGGCCGACCACCGCCATCGCAGTCAGCACCGCGACGGCGACCGCGGCGCGCTCGCGGCCGATCACGGGGTCGAGGAACGAGATCAGATGCACGATGAAGCCGACCTGCGCGAACAGCACCAGCGCAAACGCAATCGTCACCGTGAGGAAGCCGACGTCGCGTAGCGCCCATGCGCGAATCTGCGTCGATGATTGCGGCTTCGCCTTCGCCGCCGCGTGCCAGCCATGGTGATCGGGCGGCCGGCCGACGACAAGAAGGATCACCGGCAGCAGCAGCACCAGCATGGCGCCGGCGGCGGCGTACATCGCGCTGGCGAAGCCGACATGGCCGATCAACGTCACCAGCAGCGGCACGCCGACGATGCCGCCGAAGCTGGCGCCGTTCAGCGCCAGGCTGATCGCCATGCCGCGCTTGTGGTCGAACCACAGGCTGATCGTGTTGGTGATCATGGCGAGGCTCGTGCCGGCCCAGCCGAAGGCGAGCACGGCGTCGGCGAGATAAAGCTGCCAGGGCTCGCGCACCGCGCCGATCGCAACGCTAGCTGCCGCCATCGCCAGCGTGCCGGCGATCAGGCAGAGGCGCGGGCCGTATCTCCTCACGGCTTCGCCGACGAACACGACGAGCAGCGCGCCGAACAGATAGAAGAACGTGGTGCCCGATGAGATCAGCGTGGTCGGCCAGCCCCGCGCGCGCTGCAGCTCGGCGACATAGACGCTCTGGCCGTAGAAGCCGAGCCCCCAGCCGAAGGTCGCGAGCAGGAAGCAGACCGCGACGATGCGCCAGCCTTCGTAACGAAGGGAGGATTCATCGATCGCTGGGGCTTGGGGATTGTCGAGCATCGCCGCTTACTCCGTCATGCCCGGGCATCCACGTTGTTCGATCCCAGCACCTAAGACGTGGATGGCCGGGGCAGGCCCGGCCATGACGACATCTAAATAGCCCTCGCCTTAAAATCATTTCGACCTGGATCGAAGTATCAACGCTGCTGACAATCTCCTGCCAGTCAGATCGCGTCCGGGAACTCGCCCATCGCCGCCTCCAGCCGCGCCTTGCGGCGGCGGGCCCAGGAGACCAGCGAGAGCACGGCAAGGCCTAGCACCACCGGCGGGAACACCACCAGGTTCACCGCCGACCAGCCGTAACTGGCAAGCAATTGCCCGGAGGAGAACGAGCCGATCGCCATCATGCCGAACACCAGGAAATCGTTGAAGGCCTGCACCTTGTTACGCTCCTGCGGCCGGTGCGTCTCCAGCACCAGCGCGGACGCACCGATGAAGGAGAAATTCCAGCCGACACCGAGCACGATCAGCGTGGCCCAGAAGTGCATCGCGGTGAGACCGGAGAGGCCGATGCCGGCGGCGCCGGCTTCCAGCAGCAGGCCGGCGGCCACGACCTTCGGTGCGCCGAAGCGGGCGATCAGCGTGCCGGTGAAGAAGCTCGGCCCGTACATCGCGACGATGTGCCATTGAATGCCGAAATTGGAATCGGAAACGGACAGACCGCACATCTTCATGGCGAGCGGCGCCGAGGTCATGACGAGGTTCATCATGGGATAGGAGATGACGCCGCACAGCGCCGCCGCGATGAAGCGCGGCTGGGTCACGATCGCGCGCAGTGGCCGGCCGCCGTGCAAATCGGCCGGCGCGGGCTTGGGCATGTCGACGCCGGCGACGATGCCCATCGCGATCAGCGCCACCGCGGCCTGCACCAGGAAGCTGAAAGCGAACAGATAAGGCTGCCAGACGTCCATGGTCCATTGCACGAGCTGCGGACCGAGCACGCCGGCGAACACGCCGCCGGCCATCACCCAGGACACCGCCTTGGGCCGGTAGGCCGCGCTGGCGCCGTCGGCAGCGGCGAAGCGATAGGACTGCGCCACGGAGCCATAGAGGCCGCCGAGGAAGGTCGCGATGCAGAACAGCGCGAACGAACCGTGCAGGATCGCGACCGAGCCGAGCACGCCGGTGAGCGTGCCGAGGCCCGTGCCGATGACGAAGGCCACGCGGCGGCCGAAGCGGCGCGAGATCGCGCCGGTCGGCAGCGTGCCGGCGGCAAGTCCGACCACATACATCGAGATCGGCACGGTCGCGAACGACATGTCGGGCGCGAGCGTGGCGCCGACGATGGCGCCGGTGGCGAAGATCACGGCCGAGTTCGCGCCGGTCAGCGCCTGGGCTGCGGCCAGGCGCACCACATTGGCGCGCACGCGGGCGTCGTCGGCGATCTCATGGGCAGAAGTCACGTCAAGCATCGGCTTTTTCTGCCCGAACGGGCTCAAGGGCTTGTTGATTCCCGGCACTATGGAGGGACGCGCGTGGCCGGGCAACCGGCGCAAACGGGCGCAGGCCATGCCTCTGACGCAATCGATGCGATGATAGCGGGCCGCGCGCTTGACGGCTTGCGCTCGATCAAATCCTATCCGCCGCTATTTTTCGGAGTTTCGTTCATGACCGTCGACGACAGGCCCACGCTCAGCGCTCCCGACGACGATCCCTGGCTGTGGCTGGAGGAGATCGAGGGCACGCAGGCGCTCGATTTCGTCGAGCGGCAGAACAGCCTGACGCTGCAGGCGTTCGGCGGCAAGGTCTTCGAGCACGACCGCGACATCCTCGCAGCGATCTACGATCGCCCCGACAACATTCCCTATGTCAGTCGGCGCGGCAGCGACCTGCACAATCTCTGGAAGGACGCCGCCAACCCGCGCGGCCTGTGGCGGCGGACCACGCTGACGGAGTTTCGCAAAGCTGCTCCCGCGTGGGAGACCATGCTGGATATCGACAAGCTCGCAGCGCGCGAAGGCGAGGATTGGCTGCTGAGCGGGATCGCCACGACGCCGGGAAGCTCGCGCGCCATTTTGAGCCTGTCGCGCGGCGGCAGCGACGCCGTGACGTTGCGGGAATTCGACCTCGTCACGAAGAGCTTCGTGGCGGACGGCTTTACACTGCCGGAAGCCAAGGGCGGCGCGGACTGGCTTGATGCCGACACGCTGCTGCTGTCGAGCGCGCATGGCGAGGGCATGGTGACGGACTCCGGATACTCGCGGACGGTTCGCCTGTGGCGGCGCGGCCAGCCGGTCGATCAGGCCGAGGTGATCATCGAGACCACCGCCGATCGCATGATGATCTATGGCGGCGCCGACGACACCGGACCTGAGCCGCGGGTCTGGATCGTCGAGCAGATCGACTTCTTCAATCACGCGGTCTGGCTGCGCGATGCGGCCGGTCGCATGACGAAGCTCGACCTGCCGACCGGGATCTGGTTGCAGGCCCATGGCGACTGGTTCGCGATGAAGCTGCGCAAGGACTGGACGGCCGGCGGACGGACCTACGCCACCGACACCGTGCTCGGCATCTCACTGTCGGCATTCCTGAACGGCAGCCGCGATTTTGCGGTGCTGTTCGAGCCGGCGCCGCGGCGCGCTTTGCAAGGCCTGTTCTGGGCGGCGGGCAAGCTCGTGCTGTCGATCCTCGACGAGCTGCGCCCACGCTTCGAGATCTACACGCCGTCGGCCGCCGGCTGGAGCCGCGAGACGCTTCCCGGCCTGCCTGAGATCGGCGTCGTCGACGTCTGGCCGCTCGATCGTCATCCCAGCGAGAGCAACGGCGATCTGCTCGCCAATGTGCAGGATCCGCTCACCCCGCCCTCGCTGCTCTTGATGGAGCGCGGCGTCGCCGGCCCGATCGTCCTGAAACAAGCGCCGAAGACGTTCACCGCCGACGGCCTTGTGGTGACCCAGCACGAGGCGGTCTCTGTTGACGGCGAGCGCATTCCCTATGTGCAGACAGGTCCGGTAGGCGAGACCGGCGATGCGCCGGTCTATATGAGCGCCTATGGCGGCTTCGCCCATTCGGTGAAGCCGTACTACAACGCCTCGCTCGGCAAGCTCTGGCTGGAGCGCGGCGGCACCATTGTGCAGGCGAATCTGCGCGGCGGCGGCGAGTTCGGCACGCGCTGGCACGATGCCGGCCGGCTCGCCGGCAAGAAACTCTCGCACGATGATTTCGCCGCGGTTGCGGCCGATCTCGTCCGCCGCGGCGTGACGCAGCCGAAGCGCATTGCGGCACAAGGCGGCTCGAACGGCGGCATCCTCATCACCAACATGCTGGTGCGCTACCCCGAGCGTTTCGGCGCGCTGTTCTGCACCATCCCGCTGATCGACATGCGCCGCTACACGAAGCTGCTCGCGGGCGCGAGCTGGATCGCGGAATATGGCGATCCCGACAAGGCCGAAGAATGGGAGTGGTTGCAAACCTACTCGGCCTATCACAACGTGAAGGCTGGCCAGACCTATCCGCCGATCCTGATCGCCACCACGCGGCGCGACGACCGCGTCCATCCGGGCCACGCCCGCAAGATGACGGCCAAGCTGCAGGCCATGGGCTACGAGGCCTGGTTCTACGAGCCGGAAGCCGGCGGCCACGGCTATGGCAAGGACAACAAGGAGCGAGCCGGCTTCGAGGTGCTCGGCTTCCGGTTCTTGAAGGAGAAAATCGGGTGGAGGGATGGGGAGGCGTGAGGCGTCTTGCAAGGTGATAGCCACGGGCGGTCCTTGCCTCTCCCGCTTGCGGGAGAGGCCGACGCGCTCGAAGAGCGCGGCGGGTGAGGGCTTTCTCCTCTGGAGGATGTCCCGTTGCGGAGATACCCCCACCCCAACCCTCCCCCGCAAGCGGGAGAGGGAGCGCACCGTCAGCGCGGCTTACCGCTCAAACACCAGCGTCAGATTGTTCGCGGGCATGTCGATCGTCTCGACGAGGCGAAGACCCGCGGCCTTCGCGAGCGTCTCGACATCGCTGATGTCGCGCACACCCCAGTCGGGATTGCCTTCACGCAGAGAGGTGTCGAACACCGCATTGCTGAGCGCGGTGTGCTTGCCGTCGCGCTTGAACGGGCCATAGAGGAACAGCTTGCCGTCGGGGCGTAAGTAGCGGCCGGCGCCGGCGAACAGGCCCTCGGCCACGGCCCAGGGCGCGATGTGGATGACATTGGCGCAGAACACCGCCGCAAGGCTCGTCGGCGCCTGTCCGCTTTTCATCTCCGGACACCAGTCGGGATCGGTGAGATCGATCCGCAGGGGGCTGCGGATGTTTGCGAGGCCCGTATGGACGCGCCAGGCTTCGATGCTCTTGAGGTGGCGCTGGTTGAGGTCGCTCGGCCACCAGATCAGGCCGGGCGTGTGGCGGGCGAAATGGACCACGTGCTGGCCGGTTCCGCTGCCGAGCTCGACCACGTTGCCGGTCAGGCCAGTGAGGTGCTTTTCCAGCGCCGCCCAGATCGGCACATGGTTGCGATGGAACGCGGGTGCATCGAGCCGCCCATCCGGCTCGACCCGTCCGCCATCCCTGCCAAATTCGACGACATATTCAGCCAAGTCAGTCCCCAATGAATGTGAAACAGCAAAGACGGCCGTAAGGGCCAAACGCCCTAGAATAATTTGCTAGTGCCGACCTTTTAGATGAACAAACCATCTCATCGGTTGCAATGCGCAGGATATTAACTCCATTTTGCCGCGTGCATAGTCTTGATTGTCAGACGATGCCCTTTGTGCTTTGGAACGCTTATATTTCCGCAAACGAGATCATCGACATAACGCTTGGGACGATGCCTTGACCGCCTTTCCTTGCAAGCTCGCCGTCCTGGCGGCGCTGGTCCTCTCCACCGGCGCGGCTGTGGCTCCGGCGCGGGCACAATCCGCTGTCGCCGACGGCCGGAAGCTCGCTTTCGATCGCGGCAAGGGCAATTGCCTGACCTGCCACGTCATCAAGGGCGGCGACCTGCCGGGAACAATCGGGCCGGAACTGAAGGACCTCAAAGCCAAATACCCCGATCGCAACGAGCTGGTGGCGATCATCTTCGACGAGACCAAGCGCAATCCGCAGACCATGATGCCGCCGTTCGGCCGGAACCGGATTTTGACCGAACAGGAGATCAGCGCGATCGTTGATTTTCTGCAGACCCTGTAACGGCAGGCTGCCCAGGAGACTTGAAATGACCACGACCACCGGCCCGCTTGCGACAAGGCGCCTGATCCTTCAGGGCGCGGCCTCTGTCGCCCTGCTCGGCCTTGGCAATCTGCCGTTCGCGGCGGCGCCCGCGCGCGCCGCGGCCAACGACAAATATCCGGAAGAGGCCTTCAAGCAGAAGAACGAGGCCGACGCGATCAAGGCGCTCTATGGCAAGACCGCCGAGCCCTCCGACAAGGTCAAGCTGGATGCGCCCGAGATCGCCGAGAACGGCGGCGTGGTGCCGGTGTCGGTGACGACGACGCTCGACAAGGTGAGCTCGATCTCGTTCTTCGTGACCGAGAACCCGTACGCGCTCGCAGCATCCTACAAGATCGCCGACGGCACCATTCCGGGCGTCGCCAACCGGCTGAAAATGGCCAAGACCACCAAACTGGTCGCCATCGTCGAGGCTGACGGCAAACTCTACAGCGCGATCAAGGAAGTGAAGGTCACCGTCGGCGGCTGCGGCGGCTAGGAGGATCGGTCCGATGGCATCAAGCATTCGCGTGCGCGCAACATCCAATGGCGACATCACCGAGGTGCAGGCGCTGATCCAGCACCCCATGGACACCGGCCTGGTCAAGGATTCCAAGGGCGAGCCGATCCCCGCGCACTACATCCAGGAGCTGAAGTTCGAATGTAACGGCAAGGACATCTTCGTCGCCGATTGGGGCACTGCAGTCTCCAAGGACCCCTATGTGAAGTTCAGCTTCAAGGGCGCCAAGAAGGGCGACGACCTCAAGATCTCCTGGACCGACAACAAGGGTGCGTCGGATACGACCACCGCGAAGATCGCGTGATGAAGACCCGGTCTGCCCTGCTGCTTGGCTCGCTCAGCGCCGCGCTGGTGGCGTTCGCCCTCACCTCTCCGCGCGTCGTCGCGGCCGACAAGGTCGATCCCGTTGCCGACGCCAAGGCGTTCCAGAACTTCTTCTTCCAGAAGTTTCCCGATGTGAAGCACGAGGACTTCGTCAACGGTCCGTATTCCATGAACGCGGACATGAAGCGGCAGTGGCAGGAGAAGGAGGAATTCCCTCCTTATGAGTTCGCGCTCGATGCCGGCAAGGAGATGTTCGCCACCCCGTTCAAGAACGGCAAGACCTACGCCGATTGCTTCCCCAACGGCGGCGTCGGCATCCGCCAGAACTATCCTTATTTCGACGAGAAGGAGGGCAAGGTCGTCACGCTGGAGCTCGCGCTCAACCGCTGCCGCGAGGCCAATGGCGAGGCGCCCTACTCCTACGTCAAGGACGAGATGGCCTCGCTCACCGCCTACATGGCCTTCACCTCGCGCGGCAAGCCGATGGACATCAAGATTCCCGACGATCCCCGTGCGCTCGCCGCATTCGAGAACGGCAAGCGCTATTTCTACACGCGGCGCGGCCAGATGAATTTCTCCTGCGCCAGCTGCCATGTGCAGAGCCCGGGCGAGCGCATCCGCGCCGAGATCCTGGCGCCGGCACTTGGCATCGTGAACGCGATGCCGATCTACCGCTCCGAATGGAGCGGCATGGGCACGACCAGCCGCCGCTTCGTCACCTGCAACAGCCAGACCCGCGCGGTTCCGCTGGAGCCGCAATCGGACGAATATCGCGACGTCGAGTATTTCCTGTCCTATGTCGCCAATGGCCTGCCGATATCTGGCCCGGGAGCGCGGCCATGAAGCGGTCACTTCCCCTCGCCATGCTGCTGGCGCTCGGCCTCGCGTCAGTGGCGCGCGCGGCAAATGAAGCAGATTACAAGGCGGCCTACGCCGCCGCCGAAACCGCCTCGAAGGAGGCTGCCGGCTTGCGTAACCAGTGGACCGTGACCGTCTCGACGCTGGCCACGGCCAAGAAAGCAGCGGATGGCGGCGATTTCGACCGCGCCACCGCCGCGGCCAAGGAGGCCGAGGCGCTGGCAAAGGCGTCGATCTTCCAGGCGGCGTCCGAAAAAGAAGCCTGGAAGGCGATGGAAATCCGCTAGACTGGCCTCAACTGAAACAGTCTTGCGACATTGAGGGCGCGGAGAATTTTGGTATGGCGATCCGCCGCCGCGATTTCCTGAAGAGCGCAGGCCTTGCCGCTGCATCGCTCAGTCTGCCGCGGCTTGCGCGGGGCACTGAGTCCGCGAGCATTTACGACCTCGAGCGCTTCGGCAACGCGCGCATCCTGCACATCACCGACACGCATGCGCAGCTCAACCCGGTTTATTTCCGCGAGCCCAGCATCAATATCGGCATCGGCGAGATGGCCGGGCGGCCGCCGCATCTGGTCGGCCGCGCCTTCCTCGATCGTTTCGGCATCCGTCCCGACAGCGCCGATGCCTATGCCTTCACCTGCGTCGAGTTCGAGAAGTCCGCAGGCCGCTTCGGCAAGCTCGGCGGCTTTGCCCATCTGAAGACGCTGGTCGATCGCTTGCGTGGCGATGTCGGCGAGAAGCGTTCGCTGCTGGTCGATGGCGGCGATCTCTGGCAGGGCACCGGGCTTGCCAACGTCATGCAGGGCCGCGACATGGTCGAGGTCGCCAATCTGCTCGGCATCGAAGCGATGACCGGGCATTGGGAATTCACCTATGGCGAGCAGACGCTGCGCGACAATCTCGAGCGCTTCAAGGGCGAGTTCCTGGCGCAGAACGTGTTCCTGACCGAGGAAGCCGCGTTCAACGACGCCCCCGCCTTCGACAAGGCCACGGGACGCGTGTTCAAGCCTTCGATGATCAAGGAGATCGGCGGTCATCGGGTCGCGATCGTCGGCCAGGCCTTCCCTTACGTGCCGATCGCGCACCCCAAGCGGTTCACGCCGGACTGGACCTTCGGCATCCGCGAGGAGGAGTTGCAGAAGCATGTCGATGCCTTGCGCGGCACCGACAAGGTCGATGCCGTCGTCCTGCTGTCGCACAACGGCATGGACGTCGACCTCAAGCTCGCAAGCCGCGTCACCGGCATCGACATCATTCTCGGCGGCCATACCCATGACGCCGTGCCGCAGCCGATCGCCGTGAAGAACGCCGGCGGGACCACGCTCGTCACCAATGCCGGCTCCAACGGAAAATTCCTCGCCGTGGTCGATCTCGCGATCGACAAGGGCAAGGTCAGCGACATTCATTATCATCTGCTGCCTGTCTATTCCGAGCTGCTGAAGCCCGATCCTGCCATGGCCGAGCTGATCGGCCGGCTGCGCGCGCCGCACGTGACCGATTGGTCGGCAAAGATCGCAACGCCCGACCGCCTGCTCTATCGGCGCGGCAATTTCTCCGGGCCGGTCGACGAGCTGATCTGCACCGCGCTGCGCACCGAGCTCGATGCCGAGATCGCGCTGTCGCCGGGGTTCCGCTGGGGCGTCAGCGCGTTGTCAGGCCAGGCGTTGACCATGGAGGACCTGCTCGCGGAGACTGCGATCACCTATCCCGAGACCTATGTGCAGGAGATGACGGGAGCCCAGATCAAGGACGTGCTGGAAGACGTCTGCGACAACCTCTTCAACGCCGATCCCTATTATCAGCAGGGCGGCGACATGGTGCGCGCCGGCGGGCTCAGCTACACCTGTACGCCGACCGCCGCGATCGGCGGCCGCATCTCGGAAGTAAAGCTCCATGGCGGCAAGGCGCTCAGCGCCAGCCACCGCTACAAGGTCGCAGGCTGGGCTTCGGTCAACGGCCAGCAAGGCGTGCCGGTGTGGGACGTCGTCGGAAAATATCTGCGCTCGGGCCGGATGTTTCAGGAGCGGCTCGGCTCCGGCGTGACGCTGAAGGGCGTCGAGGACAATCCGGGTATTGCGGGACAAGGATGATGCGGGCGCAACTGTTTCGCGCGATGCTGCTGACGCTGCTGGCCTGGGCGGCGGTGCCGCCAGCATTTGCGCAGCAGGTGCCGCTTCAGGACAAGCCGTTCGCCGAGCACAAGATCGTGCTGCAACTCTCCGACGGCGATGCAAGGAAGCAGGCGCTGGTGCTAAGCGTCGCCAATAATCTTCTGAAGGCGTACGACCCCGACAAGATCGCGATCGAGGTCGTCGCGTTCGGCCCCGGCGTCGATCTCCTGTTGTCCGGTAGCGAGCGTCGCAAGCAGGTCGAGAGCCTGATCGCGCAGGGCGTGCGCTTCGACATCTGTCTCAACACGGTCGATACGATCGAGCGCGAGACGGGCAAGCGGCCTGAGTTCATCCAGGCCGCGACACCGGTGCAGGTGGGCGCGGGTCAGATCCTGTTCCTGGCGGAGAACGGGTATACGGTGGTGCGGCCGTAGGGGGCGTTGTCCCGCCGAACACGCGTGTACCCAATCCGCCCGGCGGACGACGTCCGCATGACCATCGGGAACGGACAAAAGAGGCGCGCTTGGTCATGTCGGCCAAGGGCCAGATCCGGACTCATGCTGCGAATTTCAAGAAGGTGTGGTGGACCGGCGAGGTATCCACGCTTGCCTCACACGGCATAACGCCGGTAGAGCACGACGATTACAGCGAGTACCGTCCCGGCATAAATGACCCGAGCGGCGTGATCCAAGATAATAGCGGCGCGCTTTCGGCCGGCGTCTCGAAGTTTTTCATGTTTGTAGCCCGCCAAGATCGTCATCAGGCATAGTATGAAGAAAATGTAGAACATCTCTTCGACTACCACCGTGTATCCGACATCGCCGACCTGACTGGCGACCGTCACGAGCAGCACCGCGCTCGCCAGGATCGAGGTCACTGGAATCGTCACGCGTTCACGAAACATGGTTTCGGGAAAGAACAGCGTCGCGAACACGACGAGCACGAGCAGAAACAGCGGCAACAGGTTCTTCAGCATGTAGATGGCGGAGCTGCGGCGCAGCATGATGGTCGCATCGAAGCCTGCGAATTCCGTCATTGCCTCGGCACCAAACGAGGACGCCTTTCCGAGCGTCGATCCGCTGGACTGAGATTCGACGAAATAGTTCAGTCCGAGAAATCGCCAGAGCTGAAGTCCGGAATAGGCCCCATCCTCGGCCCGCGAGCTTCCGTCGTCGGCGAGGCGCAAGCCGAACCGATCGATGACATAGGTGATGAGTTCCCGCCGCTGCTCCGTGTTCTGGAAACGTAGACGCAATTCCTGCGTGTCGAACGGATAATCATGGAGATCGAAACGGGCTTTGAAATCGCCGTTGATTCGATAGAGCCGATAGCTCAGGCCGTCTTCCTGTCCAATCTGAATCGGCCGAGCCGGATCGAACGCCCCGCGATCCAGCAAGGCGGGGAACTCGACGTGCGCCTGCGCTTCATCGTCCCCGGCGAACCGCATCCAGAGATAGAAGTCGACGTTGAACGAATTTTGCTTCACGTCGATCCGGTTGACGCGAATGATGTCGATGCCGGTATAAACGACGCGCTGTATCCAGTAGTGTCGGTCGCCGAACGTGACGACATGGCCCTCCTCTCGTTCCGCGGCGAGATCGATTCCTTTGGGCTGATCGATGCGTACGAGTTGCAGCGGCGCAGTGACGAACAAACCGTAACGGAAGAAACCCAGTCGAATCGGGCGCGGAATGTCGCGGTTCGCGTTGAAATAGAGCCGCCCAGTCAGCCCGACGACCGCCGATTTCGGATCGTTGATCGCGGCAAGCGCGACGCGCACACGGTCGCGATCTGCAACCTTGCTGTCGGATCGTTTCTGAATCCCCTGCCCCATAAACCGGGGATGTACGGCAGCTCGTTTTAGCGCATCGATCATCAGGCGCGCAGCGTCATACGAGCCGCCGGCAACCCAGCTTGGCAGGGTTCCCGCTTTCGCTTTGTAGTCGGCGGCAAAGACCTGCGCTGCCACGCCGGCACTGTCGAACATCAGCGAGGAAGCAGCATACAGATTCTCGCTGAAGAAACCCGGCTGCGCTTTTTCCTCGGGCTCATTGGCGAAATTCTGCAAATAGCTTTCGCGGGCCGCGGCTTGGGATGCAATGATCATTCCCTTGATACCGCGGCGGCGGAGCGCCTTGACGATGTCTGCGCTAAAATCGGTTGCCGCGCCGACGACAATAACACCGGGCCCGGGCTCCTGCGCGGCAGCGTCCAGCGCCTCATCCGTCGATCCGATCTGACCGGCTGCGACGTCCAGTCCGAACACACGCAGCTGCTCCGCCGGATAGGCCGTCGCAAATCCATGCTCAAAACTCTTGCCGTAGGAATCGCGCGTGTGAACGAGACGGACTTTTGGCTCCCTCATCACGGCGCGCAGATGCTCCGCGATCGAGCGCGCCTGCACGGAGACCGGCGACAGCGCACGAAAATAATATTCACTGTTGTTTGTCAGATCGTCGGCAGCCGAGCTTCCCGTGAGTGCCGGTATCCGCGCATCCTTGTATATCGGCGCCGCCGCGAGCGACGCGGAGCTGAGATAATGTCCGAGCACAGCGACGCACGGGCTGTCGGCAATCGCCTGCGCATTCGCGCGCGCCACGGCTGGATTGCTTGCGTCGTCGAACAGAACGAGCTCAATCAGCCGTCCGTTGACACCCCCTTTGGCGTTCACCTCGTCGATTGCAAGCTGCGTCGCGACCAGGCTTTCCGCCCCGATCGGGGCGGACGGGCCAGAGAGCGAATTGGCGAACGCGATGCGAATAGGCTCTGGGCGCGTCCAGAGGACGGCGGCCCAGGCGACAGCAAGCACCAGGACCACGCCTGCAACAACGGCAAGCCACACTATCGGCCGCTGCTTCATCGTCGATCCTCGCATCGATCGGCATAAGCCGAGATTCGTCAGATCGAAGTCTCAATCAGGCCGAGATTGCCGCCGCTGACAGCGTTTTTCAAGCCCGCCCCATCGCCACCGGCAGAATCAAGACCACTCAAGGCGGATGAAGGACAGATGCTCGACAAGAGCTTCCGCCAATCCGGCACCCACGAGGGTTACGGGCACCACTTCAGTCGACCATTCGGCCTTTAGCTCAGCGAGCACTTCTCTCAATTGAGGTGCAAGATCAGCAATTCTTTCAAGATAGCTCTCATCCCCAAGCATGCGACCAAAATGTCGGACACGGATCATGTCGGCAATGGGTCACAAGGCGTTATCCCTCAGGCCGGGTCGCGTGTCCGCTTCGCTCCTGAAAGCGGGCGTCGCAGATTTATGAGCCTAGTGCGCAATCGCGCACCAGGCAGGGACGACACCGAATTTGTGGACCGCCCGCCCTCTCGCCCACATCACGCGGAATAAAAATCTTCCAAATTTTCTTCTTCGCGCAGTGAATTACTTCTCTTTTTGCCTCTCGACGTAGTAGAATCTATAAATCACACCACGCCGGGGTCTTGCCATGATCTTCCGCCAGCTCTTCGACAGCGTTTCGGGCACCTACAGCTACGTCCTGGCCAGCCGCCCCGGCGGCGAGGCGCTGATCCTCGATCCCGTGCTTGAGAAGGTCGACCGCTACTGCCAATTGCTGCGCGAGCTCGACCTCAAGCTGGTCAAGGCGGTCGACACTCATCTGCATGCCGACCACGTCACCGGCCTCGGCGAGCTGCGCGACCGCACCCATTGCATGACCGTGATGGGCGACCAGACCAAGGCCGACGTGGTGGCGATGCGGGTCGCCGACGGCGACAAGGTGACGATCGAGGGCCTGTCGCTCGACGTGATGTACACGCCCGGCCACACCGACGATTCCTATTCCTATCTGATGGGCGATCGCGTCTTCACCGGCGACACGCTGCTGATCCGCGGCACCGGCCGCACCGATTTCCAGAACGGCTCCTCGCGCGCGCAATACGATTCGATCTTCAACCGGCTGCTCAAGCTGCCGGACGAGACGATGGTGTTTCCGGCGCACGACTACAAGGGTGACACCGTCTCCACCATCGGCGAGGAGAAGCGCTACAACCCGCGGCTCCAGGTGCGGTCGGTCGACGAATATATCGAGCTGATGGCCAACCTGAAGCTGCCCAATCCGAAGATGATGGACGTGGCGGTGCCCGCCAACATGCATGTCGGCCTGCATCAGGAGGAACTGGAGAAGGAAGGCCGCGCGCTCAGCGCGGTCGAGGCGATCCGCATTCTCGGCCGGCCCGACATGCTGCTGGTCGATCTGCGCGAGACCAACGAGCGGATGAAGCACGGCATGCTCGAAGGCGCGCTGCATACGCCCTATCCGTCCGTCGAGGAGAGCCTCAAGCCCGGCGGTATGCTGCGCGAGGTCGCCGCCGCCACCGGCCGCCGCATCGTGTTCTTCTGCGCCTTCGGCGAGCGCTCGGCGATGGCGGTGGCCGCCGCCAAGGCGGCCGGCCTTTCCAACACCGCCCATATCGCCGGCGGCATGGATGCCTGGAAGAAGGCGGGCGGGCCGCTGGTGCACTGACGGCCTGCTTGCGATAGGTCAGAAACTACACATATGTTCCGGATAGGATCGGATGCAGCATCACCATCCGGGAACAGCCATGGCCAAGATCGGCAAGCCAAGCGAGCCGCCCAAAATCGCTGACAAAAAGCGGGCGGAAGACAAGGTGAAGATACCGCCGCCTCCTCTCGATGACGATGATTACGAGGACGGCGACATCGCGACGCCAAAACGCGACCGCTACGGTCCGGATGACGAGTCGTTGTGAGGGTGGCCCCAAACTCCGCTGTCGTCCCGGCCTAGTGCGCAATTGAGCACGGGCGCAGGGAGCCATAGCCACAGGGAGGAGTTTTGCGGGAGATCGTCGTTCGGGACTGCAACCGATCACAATCGAGACATCACGCAGTATGGATCCCTGCTTTCGCAGGGACGACGACGTGGAGGCACCCCAACGCCCCTCACTTCCCCCACCCGCACTACCTGCCATGCGCCTGCGTTCATGGACAAATAACCGCTCTCCCCGATAGTTTGCGCGCCTTCCAGGGAGTGAAACCGGAATTGCAATGGTCGACGTTCTCGCCGCACCGCAGCAAGGCAAGGCGGACAGCGCGCTACGCACGCTGACCGGAATCTCGATCGCGCATTGGGTCAGCCATTTCCATCTGCTGGTCCTGCCGATGCTGTTCCCGTTCCTCAAGGCGCAGCTCGGCGTCGGCTATATCGAGCTCGGCTTCGCGCTCACCGTGTTCGCGGTGGTGTCCGGACTGACGCAGGCGCCGACCGGCTATCTCGTCGACCATTTTGGCGCGCGGCGAATTCTGCTGGCTGGCCTCACGCTCGGCGGCTTCGCGCTGATCCTGCTCGGCCTGCACCTCAGCTACGCCTCGCTGATCGCCTGCGCCGTGCTGCTGGGTCTCGCCAATAGCGTCTATCACCCCGCCGACTACGCGATCCTGGCCGAGCACATGGACGAGGCACGGATGGGCCGCGCCTTCTCGATCCATACCTTTGCCGGTTTTCTCGGAGGCGCGGTGGCGCCGGCGATCGTGGCTGCACTCGTCACCCTGTCGGGCGGCGTCGGCGCGCTGATCGCCTCGGGTGCGATCGGCATTCTGGTGGCGTTGCTCCTGCTCGTCATGAACATTCCCGACGCCGGCGCCAGCAAGAAGAAGCCGGGCGCGGAGAACGCGCCGAAGCAGGCTGTCATCACGCCGGCGCTGATCACGCTGACGGCGCTGTTCATGCTGCTCAGCCTCTCGGTCGCGGGTATCAACAATTTCGGCGTCGTCGCGCTGATGAGCGGCTATGGCACGTCCTACTCGGCCGCCAACGTCATGCTGACGGCATTCCTTGGCGCCAGCGCCGCCGGCGTGCTGGCCGGCGGTTTCCTCGCCGATCACACCGAACGCCATGGCTATGTCGCAGCGGCCTGCTTTGCCGTGAACGCGGCGATCGTGCTGCTGATCGCGCTGGTGACGCTGCCCGGCTGGGCTTTGACCGCGGCGATGACGCTCGCAGGCTTCCTCTCCGGCGTGATCGCTCCCTCGCGCGACATGCTGGTGCGCAATGCGGCACCTCCCGGCGCGGCGGGGCGCGCCTTCGGCATCGTCTCCACTGGCTTCAATCTCGGCGGCATCATCTCACCGCTGCTGTTCGGCTGGATCATGGATCAGAGCGCGCCGCACTGGGTGTTCGGAGCTTCGGTGATCTTCATGGTGGCGACGGTGGCGCTGTCGCCATTCACGGAGCGGAAGCGGGCCAAGGCAAATTGAGTCGCCGGTATCGCCACAAATTGAGCTGTCGTCCCCGCCTAGTGCGCAATTGCGCACGGGGCGCGGGGACCCATAACCACAGGGAGTTATTGTCGCGCGAAGCTGGTCACTCCGAGTCTTCGCCAAGTTGCTCCCTGTGGTTATGGGTCCCGGATCTGCGCGCGCTTAGGGCGCGCTTGTCCGGGACGACGACGAGAAACAAGAAACAAACGGGAAGAAACACATGAGCAATCCTGATCTGGTGATCCGCGGCGGCACCGTTGCGGATGGTCGCGGCGGCGAGCTGTTCGAGGCCGACGTCGCCATCACCGGCGGCAGGATCAGCGAGGTCGGCAAGCTCTCTGGCAAAAGCGCCGAGGAAATCGACGCGCGCGGAAAACTGGTGACGCCGGGTTTCGTCGACGTGCACACCCATTACGACGGCCAGGTCACCTGGAGCCAGGACATCACGCCGTCCTCGCAGAACGGCGTCACCACCGCGATCATGGGCAATTGCGGCGTCGGCTTCGCGCCGTGCAAGCCCGCCGACCACACCCGCCTGATCCAGCTGATGGAAGGCGTCGAGGATATTCCCGAGCCTGTCCTGAGCGCCGGCATTCCCTGGGCGTGGGAGAGCTTTCCGGACTACATGAACTGGCTCTCCAAGCGCGATTTCGACATCGATGTCGGCGCGCAACTGCCGCATGCGGCGCTGCGGGTCTATGTCATGGGCGAGCGCGGCGCACGCCGCGATCCCTCGACCGCGGAGGACAATGCCGCGATGGCGAAGCTCGCGGGCGAAGCGGTGCGCTCCGGCGCGCTCGGCTTCTCGACCTCGCGCACGCTCAACCACCGCACCTCCACCGGCGACTTCACGCCGACGCTGAAGGCCGGCGAGGACGAGCTCACCGCGATCGCCGGGGCGATGCACAGCCAGGGCCGCAGCGTGCTGCAATTCGTGCTCGATCTCTCCACCATCCACGAAGATTTGCCGATGATGTTGCGGGTCGCCGACACGACGAAGTGTCCGATCTCGTTCTCGATCACGCAGAACGACAGATCGCCAAACCGCTGGCGGCAGACGCTGGACGAGATCAATGCGGCCGCACGGCGCGGTCTTTCCATCACCGCGCAGATCGCGGCGCGCCCGGTCGGCCTGCTGCTCGGGCTCGAGCTGTCGCGCAATCCATTCCAGACCCATCCGAGCTACAGGGCGATCGCGCATCTTCCCTTGAAGGAGCGGCTGGCGCGGCTGCATCAGAGCGATGTGCGCAAGGCCATTTTGAGCGAGACGGCGACCGCCACCGACGATCCGCTGTTCTTCCGTCCGAACTACGACAAGATGTTCCTGCTCGGCGATCCCCCCGATTACGAGCAGCCGCCGGAGAACGCGCTGGGGCCGCAGGCGCGCAAGCAGGGCCGTCAGCCGGAAGAGCTCGCCTATGACGCGATGCTGTCGGACGAGGGCCGCGGCATGCTCTACGTGCCGTTCCTCAACTATGCCGACGGCAATCTCGACGCGACCCGCGAGATGCTGATCGATCCGCAATCGGTGCCGGGCCTGTCCGACGGCGGCGCGCATTGCGGCATCATCTGCGATGCCAGCTTCCCAACCTATCTGCTGACGCACTGGACGCGCGACCGCACGCGCGGCGAAAAGCTGTCGATCCCGTTCGTGGTCGCGGCACAGTCGCGCAAGACCGCACTCTCGGTCGGCCTCACCGATCGCGGGCTGATTGCGCCCGGCTACAAGGCCGACGTCAATGTGATCGACTATGACCGGCTGCACCTGCATCCGCCGAAGGTGCATTACGATCTGCCGGTCGGCGGGCGGCGGCTGTTGCAGGACGTCGACGGCTACGACGCCACGATCGTCTCAGGCGTGGTGACGCGGCGGCATGGCGAGGCCACGGGCAGGCGGCCGGGGAAGCTGATTCGCGGCGCGCAGGGGGTGAATTAGCAGCTGACGGTGAGTGAGGCGCGAAGTCCGCGCCTCATTCTCTGTGTCGTCCCTGCGAACGCAGGGACCCATAACCACAGGGAGCGGTTATGGGGCTAAACTGGCAACTCCGAGTCTTCGCCAATTGCCTTCCTGTGGCTATGGGTCCCGGATCTGCGCGCGCTTTGGGCGCGCTTGTCCGGGACGACAGCGGTAGTTGGGGAGGGTAAGAGAACAGCCCCCTTACGTCGGCGACACCACGCCCTTTAACGCAGCGGCCTGCGGGGCCGCACCGCGCGTCAGCCTGGCCTTTTCCGAGTTCGGCCACAGCAGCAGCAGGCCGAGCAAGCCGGAGCCGACCATGATCACGGCGTTGATGGTGAAGCCGGCCATGTAGCCATCGACCGTGCTGCCGGCACGCTGGATCATCGCCCCCATCACGGCGGGCGCGATGATGCCGGCGAGCGTGTAGAGCGCACCGTAGATCGCGAGGATCGCGCCGCGCTGCGACGACGGCGTGAACTCGCCGAGCATCGGCGGGCAGACCACATAGATCGCCCCGCACAGGCCAGAGCCGACCACGAGCAGCGCGATCTGCAAGCCCGCGCCCTGAACATGCGGCATCATCGCCAGAATCAGCCCGCCGATCACCAGCGGCACCGAGCCGAGCACGCCGCGAGCCACGCGGGTGTTGTAGCCGCGCGCCATCATCACCTGCGAGATCCACCCGGTGAGAATGACGATGGTGGCGCCGAACACCCAGGGCAGGATCGAGATGAAGCCGGCCTGGCTCTGCGAGAAGCCGAGCCCCTTGACGATGAACGGCGTGAACCAGGTCAGGCCCAGCGACAGCGCCCAATAGGCACCGAAGGTCGCGGCGACGCAGCCGATGAAGGTGCGAGAGGTGAGAAGCTGCAAGTAAGGGATCTTCTGCTCGGTCGCGGCCAGGACCTGCGTGTCCTCCAGCGGGCCCTCCTTGCCGAGCGCGAGCCAGGCACAAACCCAGATCAGGCCGACGACGCCGAGCGCGCCGAAGGCATAGTGCCAGGAATGATTGACGATGACCCAGTTCAGCGCCGGCACCGCCAGGATCACGCCGAAGGCCGAGCCCTGCGACAGGATCGCGGTCGGCAGCGTGCGCTTCTCGTCGGGGAACCATTTGTAGATCGCGTGCGCGGCGACCGAAAAGGCCGGGCCTTCGCCGGCACCCAGCACGATGCGACAGATCAGCAGCGTGGTGAAGGAGACGGTGCCAACCATCGGAAACTGCGCCAGCGCCCAGATCACTGCGAGCACGAGCAGCACCCAGCGCGTCGGCACCTTGTTGACGATGAAGCCGACCACGATGGCGGCGATCGAGAACAGGAAGAAGAACGAGGAGCCGAGCAGGCCGAACTGCTCCGGGGTGAGCTTCAGATCGGTCATGATCGGCACGCCGGCGAGACCGACGACGATCTTGTCGGCGAAGTTCACGACCATGAAGAGGAAGAGGAGAAAGGTGACGGTCCAGGCGCCCTTTGGCGTTCCCTTGGTCCCGATCGTCTTGCCGGCTACCTCCGTCGTTCCCTCAACGCTCATCATTCTCCCCCGTCGATGTCTTTTGGCACTTTTTTGATTTGGCTGTCTTGGGAGCTAACAACGGCTTCGAGACCAACGCAACCCGGCATTTCCGCAGCAAGTGTGCTACGCAGCAATTCCGCTAATTCCGCCCGGCGCCATTCATCGTGTTGAGCATCAAGAATCTCTCCAAGACCTTCTCCTCGGCCGGCGAGCCGGTCCATGTGCTGCGTGGCGTCGATCTCGACCTCAGGGCCGGCGAACGCGTCGCGCTGACCGGCGAGTCCGGCAGCGGCAAGAGCACATTGTTGCACCTGATCGCGGGACTCGACGCCGCCGATGGCGGCACGATCCGGCTGGAGGACAAAGAGGTCACCGCGCTGTCCGATGCAGGGCGCGCCAGCTTGCGGCGCGACCGGATCGGCCTGGTTTTTCAGCAATTCAACCTGATCCCGAGCCTGTCGGTCGCGGACAATCTGGCCTTTCAGGCGCGGATCGCCGACCGTCACGATGCGGCCTGGACCAAAGAGCTGGTCGAACGGCTTGGTCTCGGCGCTCTGCTGAAGCGCTATCCCGAGCAATTGTCCGGCGGCCAGCAGCAACGGGTCGCGATCGGCCGGGCGCTGGCGACAAGGCCATCGCTGCTGCTGGCGGACGAGCCGACCGGCAATCTCGATGAGACCACCGCCGAGAACGTGCTGGCGCTGACGCGCGACCTCGTCGCGCGCACCGGCTGCGGCTTCCTGATGGTGACCCATAGCCTGCATCTGGCCGGCACGCTCGACCGCCATCTCACCCTGCATGCGGGGCGGATCGCATGAGACGCGCGCTATGGGTGCTCGCAGTTCTGCTCAGCCATTGGCGGCGTCACAAGATGCAGTTCGCGACGCTGCTGGTCGGGCTGATCGCGGCGACCGCGCTGTGGAGCGGCGTGCAGGCCATCAACCAGCAGGCCCGCAACGCCTATGACCGCGCCGCGGCGACCTTTGGCGGCACCCGCACGGCCATGCTGGTCGCGCCTGCTAGCCCGACATTTCCCCAGGAGCTGTTCATCAAACTCCGCCGCGCCGGCTGGCCGGTGTCGCCGGCGCTGGAGGGTCGGGTTCAGATCAACGGACGCTCGGTGCGGCTGCTCGGGATCGAGCCGGTCACGCTGCCGGTCGAAATCGGCAACGCACCGCGTCTCGGCGCTGCGGATTTAGGCAGTTTTGTTGCACCGCCGGGCCAGACATTGGTGGCGCGGGAGACGCTGAGCGACTTGCAGGAAACGGAAGGCGCGGCGCCCCCGATCAGCAACGGCGCGAAATTGCCGCCGCTGCGCGTGCTGCCGCAGCTCGCGCCCGGGGTGCTGGTGGTCGATATCGGCGTGGCGCAGCGTCTGCTGAACAAGCCGGATCAGTTGTCGCGGCTTCTGATCGGCAAGCCCAAGAGCAAGCCTGCGCCGCTGGCAAGCGTGGTCGGCGACCGATTGCAGCTGGTCGAGCCGACTGCAGAGACCGAGCTGGAACGCCTCACCGACAGCTTTCACCTCAACCTCACGGCGTTCGGCCTGTTGTCGTTCTTCGTCGGCCTGTTCATCGTCAACTCGGCCGTCGGCCTCGCTTTCGAGCAGCGGCTGCCGATGTTGCGAACGCTGCGCGCCTGCGGCGCCTCGGCGCGGCTGGTCAACGCCGTGCTGGTGGTCGAGCTCGTGGCGCTGGCGCTGATCGCCGGCCTGATCGGGCTCGTCTGCGGCTATTTCATCGCGGCAGTGCTGCTGCCCGACGTCGCGGCGTCACTGCGCGGGCTCTATGGCGCACAGATCCCGGGGCAGCTGACCCTACAGCCTGAATGGTGGCTCGCCGGCATCGGCATCAGCATTGCGGGCGCGCTTGTTGCGGCGGCGACCAGCCTGATCAAGGCGATCAGGATGCCGGTGCTGGCGACCGCGCAGCCGCACGCCTGGCAGCAGCGGCAGCGCCGCTGGCTGATCCTGCAGAGCTGTGCGGCCTGCGCCGTGTTCGCGGTCGCGCTGCTGCTGCTTCAGTACGGGCAATCGCTGATCGCGGGCTTTGGCGTGCTGGCGGCGCTGATGTTCGGCGCGGCCCTGATCCTGCCGGCGCTGCTCGAGATCATCCTGCTCGCGGGTCAGCGCGCCGCGAGAAAACCGCTTGCGCTGTGGTTCTGGGCGGACAGCCGGCAGCAGCTTTCCGGATTGTCGCTGGCGCTGATGGCGCTGCTGCTCGCGCTCGCCGTCAATGTCGGCGTGTCCACCATGGTGGAGACGTTCAGCCGCACCTTCCTCGGCTGGCTCAATGGACGGCTCGCAGCCGACGTCTACGTCAGCGCCTCCGACAATGCGCAAGGTGTTGCCATCCGCAACTGGCTGCGCGAGCGCAGCGACGTGCAGGCGATCCTGTCGGGCGGCCGCGCGGAGGCGCAGCTTCAGGGCCAGCCGGTGGAATTGCTCGGCCTGCCCGATCACGCGCTCTATCGCGAGCGCTGGCCGCTGCTGGAAACCGCGCCGCGCGGCTGGAGCCGGCTCGTGCCGGGCAATGCCGCCTTCATCAGCGAGCAGCTCAGCCGCCGCCTCAACGTCGGCATCGGCGACGTCGTCGAGGTGCCGGCGCCGGGCGGGACATGGCAGCTCGACATCGTCGGCATCTATGCCGATTACGGCAACCCCAAGGGGCAGCTGACCGTCAACGTCGCCGCGCTGATCCGGCAGTTTCCGCAGACGCCGCAGACGCGGATCGGCCTGATCGTCGCGAAGGAGAATATCCCCGGCCTGATCGCGGCCTTGCAGAAGCAATTCGCGCTCGACGACCGCAGTGTCGCCGACCAGGCGACGGTGAAGGCGGAATCGATCCGCATCTTCAACCGCACCTTTGCGGTGACCTCGGCGCTGAATGCGTTCACACTCGGTGTCGCCGGGATCGCGCTATTCACGAGCCTGTTGACGCTGGCGAATTCCCGTTTGCCGCACCTCGCGCCGCTATGGGCGATCGGCATCACGCGGCCGCGCCTTGCCGCGATCGAATTGACCAAGACTCTGTCGGTGGCGCTGTTCACGGCGCTGCTCGCCGTACCGCTCGGGCTCCTGGTGGCCTGGTGCCTGATCGCGATCGTGAACGTGAAGGCGTTCGGCTGGCGGCTGCCGTTCCACGTGTTCCCACTGCAGCTGGTCGAGCTGGTCGCAGTCGCGCTGCTGGCGTCGCTGCTTGCGGCACTGTTGCCCGTGGCACGGCTGGCGCGGATGCAGCCGGAAAATCTCGTCAAGGTGTTTGCCAATGAGCGCTGATCGCATGTCGCGCCGCGCCTTCGCCGGCGGCATCGCCGCGCTGGCGCTCGCACACCGCGCCAGCGCGCAAGGCTATGCGGGGCTCGGTGAGACCGCGGACGGCTTTGGGAAGGTGACGCCGGGAAAGCTGTTTGCTTTTCCTGGCGATCACGGGCCGCATCCGGAGTTTCGCATCGAGTGGTGGTATCTGACGGCAAACCTCATCGACGGCAGCGGCGCGGCTTGCGGCCTGCAATGGACGCTGTTCCGTCAAGCGGCGCAGCCGGGTTCGCAAGGCGAAGGCTGGGCCAATCAGCAAATCTGGATGGCGCATGCCGCAGTGACGCGCGCCGACACCCACCGCTTCAACGAGGTCTTTTCACGCGGCGGGGTCGGGCAGGCTGGCGTCACGGCCAAGCCGTTCGATGCCTGGATCGACGATTGGGAGATGAAGGCTCTTGAGCGAACCGATGACCGCACTTTGGCGCCGCTGGCGCTGAAGGCGTCCAGCACGGAGTTCAGCTACGCGCTGACGCTGGAGGCCGATCGCGCTGTGGTGCTGCAAGGCGATCGCGGCTTCAGCCGCAAGTCGGAGCGTGGCCAGGCATCCTATTATTACAGCCAGCCGTTCTACCGCGCCCGCGGCACGCTCACCATCGACGACAAACCGGTGGACGTGACGGGCCAGGCCTGGATGGACCGCGAATGGGGCAGCCAGCCGCTCGACGCCGACCAGACCGGCTGGGACTGGCTGTCGCTGCATCTGTCGTCCGGCGACAAGCTGATGCTGTACCGGCTGCGGCAGAAGGACGGCAAAGACTATCCGTTCGGCAACTGGATCAGCGCCGCCGGCGAAACGCAGATGATCGCGGGCGGCGACATTCAGATGACGCCGAAGGCGACGGCGGAGGTTGCGGGACGCAAGCTGCCGGTGGAATGGCAGATCGCGATCCCGTCGCGATCGTTCTCGATCCACTGCAAGCCGCTCAATCCCAGGGCCTGGATGGGGACCGGCTTCTCCTATTGGGAGGGGCCGATCAGCTTTGCCGGGACGCATGACGGCGTTGGCTATCTCGAGCTGACCGGGTATTGAAGCGGCGACCTCTTCAAAGGGATTCCGCGATGTATCACCTCACCGCCCTCGTCACGTTGCTGGCGATCGCATTTTATTTCTTCACCGCCATCAACGTGTCGCGCTCGCGCACCAAGACCGGCGTCAAGGTGCCGGCGATGTCGGGCCATCCGGATTTCGAACGCGCCTTCCGCATCCAGATGAACACGCTGGAATGGATGCCGATCGTCCTGCCGGCGCTCTGGCTGTTCGCGATCTATATCGGCGACAGCATCGCGGCAGGGATCGGCGCGGTCTGGATCGTCGGCCGCATCGTCTATTTCATCGGCTATACGAAGGCGGCAGCCAAGCGCGGCACCGGCTTCATGATCCAGGGTATCGCCGCCATTGCGCTGTGGGCCGGCGCGCTGGGGGCGGTGGTGTTGCGGCTGGTGTGAGGGATGATCTGCGGTCCCACGTTTCGCTGTCGTCCCGGACAAGCGTAGCGAAGCGGAGCGCTGATCCGGGACCCATACTCACAGGGAGAGGTTTGGCGAAGACTCGGAGTTATCAGCCCGCGCGACAACTTCCCCCTGGGGTTATGGGTCCCCGCGTTCGCGGGGACGACAGAGAGTTTGTGGTACGAGCGGGGGTCCCGGCTCTGCGCAGCAGCGTTTCACGCTGCAGCGCGTCTGGGACACGAGAGCCTCACTTCGTCAGCGGGCAGCCGCTGTCCTTGGCGGTGAAGAAGGCCTTGTCGCCGGGGACGGTGGCGAGCAGCTTGTAATAGTCCCAGGGCTTCTTCGATTCCGAGGGCTTCTTGACCTCGAACAGATACATGTCGTGGATCATGCGGCCGTTCTCGAGCACCTTGCCGCCTTGCGCGAAATCGTCGTCGACCGGCAGCTCCTTCAGCTTCTTGGCAACCGCATCCGGATCCTTGGTGCCTGCCGCCTTGACTGCCTTCAGATAGCTCAGCGTCGCCGAATAGGTGCCGGCCTGAATCATGTTCGGCATCCGGCCGGTGCGCTTGAGGAAGCGTTCGCCGAGATTGCGGGACTTGTCGTTGACGTCCCAGTAATAGCCTTCGGTCAGCACCAGGCCCTGTGCAGCCTGGAGGCCGAGGCCGTTCACTTCGGCAAGCGTCATCAAGAGGCCCGCGAGCTTCTGGCCGCTGGCGACAATGCCGAACTCGGACGCCTGCTTGATCGAGTTGGTGGTGTCGAGGCCGGCATTGGCAAGGCCGACGATCTTCGCCTTCGAGCTCTGCGCCTGCAGCAGGAACGAGGAGAAGTCCGAGGAGTTGAGCGGCACGCGCACCGAGCCGACCACCTTGCCGCCATTGGCGGTGACGATCTCGCTGGTGTCCTTCTCCAGCGCGTAGCCGAAGGCGTAGTCCGCGGTGAGGAAGAACCAGGTGTCGCCGCCGGCCTTGGTCAGCGCACCGCCGGTGCCGACACCGAGCGCGCGGGTGTCGTAGGCCCAGTGGAAGCCGTAGGGCTGGCAGGCATCGCCGGTCAGCCGCGAGGTGGCGGCGCCGACGACGATGTCGATCTTCTTCTTTTCCTTGGAGAGCTCGTGGATCGCGAGCGCGACCGAGGAGGTCGTCAGCTCCGTGATCATGTCGACGTTCTCGACATCGTACCAGCGCCGCGCGATCGAGGTCGCGAGGTCAGGCTTGTTCTGGTGATCGGCGGTGACGAGCTCGACCTTCTGACCCAGCACCTCGCCGCCAAAATCCTCGATCGCCATCTTGGCCGCCTCGACCGACCATTTGCCGCCGTAATCGGCATAGACGCCGGATTGGTCGTTGAGGATGCCGATCTTGACGCCTTGCGCGGAGGCCGGCGCCGCCAGCACCAGGGCGGAGGTTGCGACGGCGGCCAAAAGTGCTGATTTCATCTGTTAGCTCCCAGCAGTTTTCTGTTTTGAAATCGCGCGGATACTAGTGAAGAACCCCGCGCCTGCCCATCCATTTCAAGTTGGTCGTTAGTATGGGATTCTGCGCGCCAAATAGCCGCTGTCGTCCCGGACAAGCGCGCCTCAAGCGCGCGCAGATCCGGGACCCATAGCCACAGGGAGAGGTTTGGCGAAGACTCGGAGTTACCGGTGTCGCGCCAAACTCCTCCCTGTGGTTATGGATCCCCGCGTTCGCGGGGATGACGGCAGAGGGTGTGGAGGCGTCGATGGCCATAGAGACAGCGTCAGGCCGCCACCTGCGGCTTCTTCCCCTCATTCCGCCCTTCGGCCAGGTTCCGCACCACCACGTAGAAGATCGGCGTGAACAACAGGCCGAACAGGGTGACGCCGATCATGCCGAAGAACACGGCGACGCCGACGGCCTGCCGCATCTCCGAGCCGGAGCCGCTCGATATCACCAATGGCAGCACGCCGAGGATGAAGGCGAACGACGTCATCAGGATCGGCCGCAGGCGCAAGCGGCAGGCGTCGATGACCGCCTCGAGCCGCGGCTTGCCCTCGTTCTCGATGTCGCGCGCGAACTCGACGATCAGGATCGCGTTCTTGGCCGCCAACCCCACCAGCACGACGAAGCCGATCTGGGTGAGGATGTTGACGTCCTGGCCCATGATGCGGACGCCGATGGTGGCCGCGAGCAGGCACATCGGCACGATCAGGATCACCGCGAACGGCAAGGTCCAGCTGCCATATTGCGCAGCGAGCACGAGGTAGACGAACAGCACGCAGATCGGGAACACGTAGAGGCCGGCATTGCCGCCGGTGATCTGCTGATACGACAGATCCGTCCATTCGAAGGTGAAGCCGCTCGGCAGGGTGTCGTCGGCGAGCTTCTTGATGGTGTTGAGCGCAGTGGTCGAGCTGGTGCCCGGCGCCGGCTCACCCTGCAGCTCGGAGGCCGCGTAGAGATTGTAGCGCGCGACGCGATCGGGACCCGAGACATCCCTGAACTCGACCACGCTGCCGAGCATCACCATGTCGCCGGAGGCGTTGCGCGTGCGCAGGCGTGCGAGGTCGCTGGGCTCTTTCCGGAACGGGAAGTCGGCCTGCGCGGTGACGTGATAGGTGCGGCCGAACAGGTTGAAGTCGTTGACATAGGTCGATCCGAAATAGCTCTGGATCGTGTCGTTGATATTGGAGATGGGAACGCCGAGCTTCTGCGCCTTGGTGCGGTCGATGTCGACGAAGAGCTGCGGCGTATTGGCCGAGAACGGCGAGAACACCGAGGGGCCGAGCAGCGAGGGCGATTTGCGCGCCGCGGCGACAAGCTCGTCGGTGGCCGCGGCGAGCAACTCAGGCCCGCGGCCCTGACGGTCCTGGATTCGGATGGTGAAGCCGCCGCCGGTGCCGATGCCAGGCACGGCCGGCGGCGGGATCACGATGATGAAGGCGCCCTGGATCGCGGACAGGCGCTTGCGCAGCTCGCCCGTGATGGCGTTGGCCGTCAATCCTTTCTTGATCCGCGCCTCGGGCTCGTCGAACACCGGGAACAGCGCCGCCGCATTGCCGGCCTGGGTGCGGGTGGCGCCGGAGAAGCCGGCGAAAGCGGCGACGCGGACGATGCCCGGCGTATCCAGCGCGATCCGCTCGATCTCGCGCACGACCTCGGTGGTGCGCGCCAGCGAAGCCGCTCCGGGTAATTGCACGGAGACGATGACGTAGCCGCGGTCCTGCGCGGGGATGAAGCCTTGCGGCGTGGTCGCGATCAGCCAGCCGGCGCTTCCGATCAGCGCGACGTAGATCAGGATCATCACCACCGCATGCCGGATGACGAAATTGGCGAGGCCGGCATAGCCATGCGCCAGCCGGTCGAACACGCGGTTGAAGACCCCGGTGAAGGCACCCCACGCCCGCGCGATGACATTCCAGCTTGCCGGCGGCCGCTTCTCCTGGTGCGGCACCAGGATCTGCGAGGCCAGCGCCGGCGACAGCGTCAGCGAGCAGAAGCAGGAGATCGCGGTCGCAACCGCAATGGTGACGGCGAATTGCTGGAAGAACTGCCCGGAAATACCGCCCAGAAACGCGGTCGGGACGAACACCGCGCAGAGCACCAGCGCGATCGAGACCAGCGCGCCGCCGACCTCCTCCATGGTCTTGAGCGCAGCATCGCGCCGGCTCATGCCATGCTCGAGATGCCGCTCGACATTCTCGACCACCACGATGGCATCATCGACGACGATGCCGACCGCGAGGACGAGACCGAACAAAGTGAGATTGTTTATCGAGAAGCCCAGCGCCGCCATCACCGCGAAGGTGCCGACCAGCGACACCGGGATCGCGATGATCGGAATGATCGCGGGCCGCCAGCCCTGCAGGAACACCAGCACGACGATGACCACGAGCAGCATGGCCTCATAGATGGTCTTGATCAGCTCGTGGACGGACTGTGCGATGAACTCGGTGGGGTTATAGCCGATATTGTAGTCGAGGCCTTTCGGGAAGCTCTCCTTGAGCCTCGTCATGGTGTCGGTAATGTTCTTTGCGGTGGCGAGAGCGTTGGACCCGGGCCGCTGCGTCACCAGCATGGCGACCGCAGATTTGCGCAGCAGGAAGCTGTTGGTGCTGTAGGCGAGCGCCCCGAGCTCGATGCGGGCGACGTCACGCAGCCGCACCACGCGGCCGTCCGAGCCGGCCTTGATCAGGATGTCCTCGAACTGCTTCTGGTCCTTCAGGCGGCCTGTGAAGGTGAGGTTAGGCTGGAAGGCGCGGTCGGCGATCGGCGGCTCGGCGATCTGGCCGCCCGCGATCTGCACATTCTGGGCGCGGATCGCCGCCAGGACTTCGGCCGAGGTCAGGCCGAGATTGGCGATCCGGTCAGGGTCGAGCCACAGCCGCATCGAATAGTCGCGCGCGCCGAAGATCTGGATGTCGCCGACGCCGTCGAGACGCAGCAGCTGGTCGCGGACCTGCAGCAGCGCGTAGTTGGAGATGTAGAGCTGGTCGAACGTGTCGTCCGGCGACAGCATGAACACGACCATCAGGATGTCGGGCGAGTTCTTGCGGGTGGTGACGCCGTTGCGCTGGACCTCCTCGGGCAGGCGTGGCTGCGCGATCGCGACGCGGTTCTGCACCAGCACCTGGGCCTTGTCGAGATCGGTGCCGAGCTTGAAGGTGACGGTGATGGTGAGCTGGCCGTTCGAGGTCGCCTGGCTGTAGAGATACAGCATGTCCTCGACGCCGTTGATCTCCTGCTCGATCGGAGCTGCGACCGTGTCGGACACGGTCTGCGCGGAGGCGCCGGGATATTGCGTGGTGACGACGACGGTCGGCGGCACCACTTGCGGATATTCGGAGACCGGCAGCGTGGTGTAGGCGATCGCGCCGACGATCAGGAGCACGATCGACAGCACCATCGCCAGGATGGGCTGGTTGATGGAGAGACGGCCAAGATTCATGACTTGCCACCGGCCGGGGCTTGCGCGGTCTGCGGGGCAACCTTGGCGCCGACACGGGCACGCTGGATGCCGTTGACGATGACGCGATCCTCGGCCTTCAATCCTTCGCGGATCACACGCAGGCCGTCATCCAACGGTCCGAGCACCACGGGACGCGCCTCGACGGTGTCGTCGGGTTTCACCACGAACACGATCTTGCGGGACTGGTCGGTCGCAACCGCGACATCCGGGATCAGCAATGCTTCATAAGGTGCGCTGCCGATCAGCCGTACGCGCCCGAACTGGCCGGGCAGGATCGACAGATCGGTATTCTTGACTACGGCGCGGCTACGCAGCGTGCCGGTCGAAACGTCGAGCCGGTTGTCCAGGAAGTTGATGGTGCCTTCATGCGACGGCTTGGTTTCGCCGGCCAGCGTCACCTGCACCGGATTGGCCGTGTCGCGCGAGCTCGGGCGGCGGCCTTCGAACCACAGCTTGCTGTATTTGATGAAGGTCGCCTCATCCATGTCGAAATAGACGTAGATCGGATCGAGCGCGACGATCGAGGTGAGCAGCGTCGAGGTGCCGGTGTCGCTGCCCTGCACGAGATTGCCGGGGCTGACGAGATGGCGGCTGACGCGGCCGGTCAACGGTGCCGTCACATGGGTGAATTCGATGTTCAGTCTGGCGGCTTTGAGCGCACCTTCAGCCTGCACCTCCGCGGCATGCGCAGCTTGCAGGGCCTGACGGCGCTGATCGACGACCTGCTCGGAGACCGCGCTGGTCTGCACCAGGCTGAGGCCGCGGTCGAGCTCGCGCTTGGCAAGTTCCACCTTGGCGCGGGCATCCGACAGCTGCCCCTCCGCCTGCGTGGCCACCGCTTCGAACGGACGCGGGTCGATCACGTAGAGCAGGTCGCCCTGATGCACGATGGCGCCGTCCTGGAATTCGACCGAGTTGACGAAGCCGCCGACGCGCGGGCGCACCTGCACCTCCTCCACCGCTTCGAAGCGGCCGGTGAACTCGTCCCAATCGGTAACGGTGCGCTTGACCGGCTGGGCGACCGTCACGGGCGCCGGCGGCGGCGCAGACGCTTGCGAGGTGGGCTGCCCGCAACCGGTGAGCGCGAACGAAGCAACGAGCAGACCCGCTAGTGCGTAATGCCGCGGCTGGACGAATTCGTGCTTTTTGACAAGTCGCTCGCTTCCATCCGGTCCAGCCATCCCAGGTCCTCGCATCGTCCGCATGTCAAAAGCCGCGGAAAAGGCAGGGTAGGCATTTCCCCGCGGGCGTCCCAAGATGGGTGGAGTTGATGACCACTTCAAGACCAAAGCGCGTGCAGGGCTTCCAAGCGCGCCCTGACCGGATGGCGGGTTGACAGGGGGTGAGTGGAGCTCTCTCACGCGATGCGAGACTGGTGACGAAGGCACGATGCCACACCTCCCCTGGAGGGGGAGGGTAAGGAAACTAGCCAGCGCCTTCGCACATGACGGGAGCCGGCGGCTCGGCTAGATTACTTCCACAAAAACAAGACGAATTGTCCGGGGAGGACAGGCGTGCACCAGGGACGTGTCGTTTTCGGCGCGATCGAGGAGGTCGTGTTCGGCCATCCTGCAACTGAGGCCATCGTCGCGCAGATGGACCGGCTGGGAACGCGCCGCGCCTTCCTGATGGTTTCGGGCACACTGAACCGGCAGACCGGCGAAATCAGCAAGATCAAGGAAGCTCTGGGACCACGCTGCGCTGGCCTGTTCGATGCCATGCCGGCGCACACGCCGCGCGAGGCGGTGATCGCGGCAACTAACGCGGCGCGCGAGGCCGGCGCCGATCTGATCGTCACGGTGGGCGGCGGCTCGATCACCGACGGCGCCAAGGCGGTGCAGCTTTGCCTCGCCAACGGCATCGACGATATCGAAGGCATCGAGCGGATCCGCGTGCACAAGGGCGTCGCACCGGAGATGACGGCGCCGACCGTGCGCCAGGTCAGCGTGCCCACCACGATCGCGGGCGGCGAGTTCTCATCCATTGCGGGCGTGACCGACCGAGCTGCGCATGTGAAGCAGATGCTGCGGCATCCGCTCGCCGTGCCGCGCGCGACCATCCTCGATCCCGCGATCACCGTGCACACGCCGGAATGGCTGTTCCTGTCGACCGGCATCCGCGCCATCGACCATTGCGTCGAGGCGATCTGCTCGCGCGAGACGCATCCCTATGCCGACGCGCAAGCGGTGAAGGGCCTCGCCATGCTCGCCGACGCGCTGCCGCGGGTGAAAGCCGACCCCGCCGATCTCGACGCGCGGATGGACGCGCAGATCGGCACATGGCTGTCGATGGGCGCGCTTGCGGCCGGCGTTCCCATGGGCGCGAGCCACGGCATCGGCTACGTGCTGGGCGCGGCCTTCGACGTGCCGCACGGCTACACCTCCTGCATCATGCTGCCGGCGGTGATGCGCTGGAATGCGAGCGCCAATGCCGAGCGGCAGATGATCGTCGCGGCCGCCATGGGCTTTCCCGGCCACAACGCCGCCGACGTGCTCGATGCCTTCATCCGCTCGCTCGGCATGCCGCGCAGCCTCACTGAGGTACGCGTCTCGCCTGAGCATTTCGAGACAATCGCCGAGCAGGCGATGCGCACCAACTGGATCCCGCGTAACCCGCGCAAGATCGAAGGCCCGGCGCAGGTGCGCGAAATCCTGCTTCTCGCCGCATAATCCAAAGCCGGAGGATAGATGTACCCAGGTCAGCATGCCCGCCTACGCCCGCTGCAGCCCGCCTTCATCATGGCGGCCACGGGCGAGGCCGTCACCTATCGCGAGCTCGATGCGCGCAGCAACCGGCTGGCCCATCTGTTCCGCAAGCACGGCTTGAAGCGGCTCGACCACTATTCGATCTTCATGGAGAACAATTCGCGCTACCTGGAGGCCTGCGGCGCCGGCGAACGCTCCGGGCTGTACTACACCTGCATCAACTCGTTCCTGACGCCGGGCGAGCTCGCTTATCTGCTGGTCAACAGCCAGTCGAAGATCCTGATCACGTCGATGGCCAAGCTCGGCATCGCGCGCGAGGCGATCCAGGCCTGCCCCGACATCAAGCTCTGCATCGTCGCCGACGGCCCGGGCGAAAGCGAGCGCATCGTCGGTCTTGCGGACGTCACCGCCGATATGCCGGCAACACCGATCGCGGATGAATGGCTCGGCACCGCCATGCTCTATTCGTCCGGCACGACGGGACGGCCGAAAGGCATTCTGCGGCCGCTGCCGGAGGAGCCGCCGAAGCATAATCTGCCGCTGTTCGATTTTCTGACCAAGCTCTGGCACTACCGCGAGGGCATGGTCTACCTCTCGCCGGCCCCGCTCTATCACTCGGCGCCGCAGGCGGCCGTGAACCTCACGATCCGCATGGGCGGCACCGTGATCATCATGGAGAGTTTCGATCCCGAGCGTTACCTCGAGCTCGTCCAGCGGTGGGGCATCACCCACACCCAGCTGGTGCCGACCATGTTCTCGCGCATGCTGAAATTGCCGGAGGAGGTGCGCGGCCGCTACGACCTGTCCTCACTGGAGATCGCGATCCACGCCGCTGCGCCCTGCCCGGCTCTGGTCAAGGACGACATCATCAAATGGTGGGGGCCGATCATCCACGAATATTACGGCGCCACCGAAGGCCTCGGCTTTACCGCCTGCAACAGCGAGGAATGGCTTAGCCACCGCGGCACCGTCGGCAAGGTGCTGCTCGGCGACCTCCACATCCTCGACGAGAACATGCGGGAATGCCCGACCGGAACCCCGGGCCAAGTCTGGTTCAAGACCGCCTCGCCATTCGAATATTTCAACGATCCGGAGAAGACCAAGGAGGCGCGCTCGGCCGACGGCAGCATGAGCACGGTCGGCGACGTCGGCTATGTCGATACCGACCGGTTTCTCTACCTCACCGATCGCGCCACCTTCATGATCATCTCCGGTGGCGTGAACATCTACCCACAGGAATGCGAGAATTTGCTGATCACCCATCCCAAGGTCGCCGATGCCGCGGTGTTCGGCGTGCCCAATCCCGATCTCGGCGAAGAGGTGAAGGCGGTGGTACAGCCGATGCCTGATGTCGTGCCGGGCGAGGCGTTCGCCGAAGAGCTGATCGCATTCTGCGCAGAATCGCTGTCGCGGCAGAAGGTGCCGCGCTCGGTCGATTTCGAGAAGGAATTGCCGCGGCTGCCGACGGGGAAGTTGTATAAGCGCCTGCTGCGGGACCGGTATTGGGGGAACAAGGCGTCGCGGATCGTGTGAGGGCGCGGCGGCAAGCTTGTTGATACGACTGCGCGCAACACCAGCACCGGAACCATCTCTTCGCACCTGCACTCTCACATCGTGAGAGCATGAAGACCTGCGGCCTTCGGTCATCCGAATTGTCGAGGCGGCATGCGGCCTTACCGGTTGCCTCCCTCAATTCGCGTGCTATCGTCGCGACAAACAGGCCGCAAAGGCCCAAAAGACTGACGTCCAGGGAGGATGAGCATGCGGAGCGTGTGGGCGCTCGCCGCAATGGCGGCGCTATCTGTGCTGACGGCCTCAACCACCACGCTCGCCGGCGAGCCCAAGCAGGGCGGCGTCCTGCGAATGTATCACCGCGACAGCCCGGCCAACGCATCGATCCTCGAGGGCGCGACCTATTCGGTCAACGTGCCGTTCATGGGCGTCTTCAATAACCTCGTCATTTACGACCAGCACATCGCGCAGAATAGTCCTGAGACCCTGCGGCCTGAGCTCGCCGAAAGCTGGTCCTGGAGCAGCGACAACAAGAAGCTGACGTTCAAGCTACGCCAGGGCGTCAAATGGCACGACGGCAAGCCGTTCACATCGGCCGACGTCAAATGCAGCTTCGATCTGCTGATGGGCAAATCGCAGCAGAAGCTTCGGCAGAATCCGCGCAAGGCCTGGTACAACGAAGTCAACGAGATCACGACGAGTGGCGATTTCGAGGTCTCCTTCGACCTGAAGCGGCCACAGCCGTCACTGCTGGCGATGCTCGCGTCCGGCTATACGCCGGTCTATCCCTGTCACGTCTCGCCGGCGGACATGCGCACCCATCCGATCGGGACCGGTCCGTTTAAATTCGTCGAGTTCAAGGCCAATGAATCGATCAAGCTGACGCGAAATCCGGACTATTGGAAGAAGGGCCTGCCCTATCTCGACGGCATCGAGTACACGATCATCACGAACCGCTCGACCGCGATCCTGGCGTTCGTCGCCGGCAAGTTCGACATGACCTTCCCGACGCACATCACGATCCCGCTCCTGAAGGACATCAAGTCGCAGGCGCCGAACGCGACCTGCGTCGTCGAGCCGACCAACGTTTCGACCAACATCATCGTCAATTCGACCTCGGCCCCGTTCGACAACATCGATATTCGCCGGGCGGTGGCGCTTGCGCTGGACCGCAAGGCCTTCGTCGATATCCTGTTCGAAGGCCAGGCCGATATCGGCGGCACCATGCTGCCACAGCCCCAAGGCGTCTGGGGCATGCCCAAGGACAAGCTCGAGACCATTCCGGGCTATGGAAGGGACGTGAACGCGAACCGCGAGGACGCGAAGAAGCTGATGCAGAAGGCGGGCTACGGCCCCGACAAGCACCTCGCGGTAAAGGTCTCGACGCGCAATCTCGCGGAATATCGCGACCCCGCCGTGATCCTGATCGACCAGCTCAAGAGCATCTATATCGACGGCGAGCTCGACGTCGTCGAAACCGCGAACTGGTTCCCGAAAGTCGCGCGCAAGGACTACATGCTCGGCCTCAATCTGACCGGCAATTCCGTCGACGATCCCGACCAGTCCTTCTACGAAAACTATTCCTGCGGCTCGGAGCGGAACTACACCAATTACTGCAACAAGGAGATCGAGAAGCTGTTCGACGTGCAATCGCAGGAGACCGACACCAGCAAGCGCAAGCCGCTGGTCTGGGATATCGACAAGAAGCTACAGGAGGATGTCGCCCGTCCGATCATCTTCCATGCACGGGCCGGCACGTGCTGGCAGCCCTATGTCAAGGGCATCACGATCATGTCGAACAGCTCCTATAACGGCTTCCGCTACGAGGATGTGTGGCTCGACAAGTAGTACGTCAGGCTGAAGATTAGCGGCTCGCGGAGGGCGAAGGATGTTTGCCTATCTGGTGCGACGCCTGTTCCTGATGCTCGTGACCCTGTTCGGGATCTCGATCGTCATCTTCCTCCTGCTGCGCATCGTGCCCGGCAACATCGTCGACATCCTGTTCGCCGCGGCCGGCTATGTCGATCCCGCCGACAAGGCCAATCTGGAGAAGGAGCTCGGCATCGACCAGCCGCTGATCGTGCAATATTGGCACTGGATCAGCGGTTTTCTGCGCGGCGATTTCGGTTACTCCTACGTCTCCGAGAAGCCGGCGCTCCAGGAGATATTGCCGCGGATCCCGATCACGGCGCGGCTCGCCGGCCTCGCGCTGTTGTTCTCGGTCTCGATTGGCATTCCGCTCGGCGTCATCAGCGCCGTGAAGCAGGGCACACGGCTGGATTACGCCTTGCGTGTCGTCAGCCTCAGCGGCTTGTCGCTGCCCTCGTTCTGGCTCGGCCTGCTCATTCTCACGGCGTCGGTGGCGATGTTCGGCCAGATGCCGATCTTCAACCCGAATCCGCAGACCTGGCTCGAGGCATTCGCAACCTATGCCGTGCCGGCCGCCGCGGTCGGCTTCCGCAGCGCCGCACTGACCATGCGCATCACGCGGTCCTCGATGCTGGAGGTGCTGCGTCAGGACTACATCCGCACCGCGCGCGCCAAGGGCGCCTCCGATGCCGCCGTGAACTATCAGCATGCGCTGAAGAACGCGATCCTGCCCGTCATCACCGTGATCGGCATCGAGGCGGCGTTCCTGATCGGCGGCCTGATCGTCACCGAGACGGTGTTCAACATCCCCGGCGTCGCCCGCTTCCTGGTCGAGGCGATCCGCTGGCGCGACTATCCGATCGTGCAGAACCTCGTGATGCTGATCGCCGTCGTGGTGGTGAGCGCGAATTTCATCGTCGACATGCTCTATGCCGTGTTCGATCCGCGCATCAGGTACACGGATTAGGAGATCAATTTGGCCGCGATCGACTTCGACGTTGAACTGAGGCGGGCCGGCGCGCATGCGACCGGAGGCTGGCGCCGCGTGCTGTTTCTGGCACAGCGACATGTGCTGGGCGCCGCCGGCCTCGTCATCATGACCGTGTTCGTGTTCACGGCCATCTTCGCCGATTTCATCGCGCGCTATGATCCCCTGTCGATCGATTCGGCCCGCGCTCTGGCCCGCCCGAGCCTGGCGCACTGGATGGGAACAGACTCCTTCGGCCGCGACGTGTTCAGCCGCATCATCCACGGCGCGCGGATCTCGCTTGCGGTCGGAATCGGTTCGACCGCGCTCGGCGGCACGATCGGCGTCATCGTCGGCCTCACCTCCGGCTATCTCTCCGGCTGGGTCGATCTCGTATTCCAGCGCGTCTCCGACGTCCTCCAGGCGCTGCCGCTGCTGGTGCTGGCGCTGGTGATGACGGCGGCACTCGGCCCGTCGCTGCCGAACGTGATCATTGCGATTGCCATTCCGCTGATCCCGACCGTTGCGCGCGTCATCCGTGCCAACACGCTGGCGCTGCGCGAACTCCCCTTTATCGAAGCCGCCAAATCGATCGGCATGAGCGAAGTGCGCATCGCGCTCCGCCACGTGCTGCCGAACACGCTGGCGCCGCTGATCGTACTCGCGACCGCGCAGCTCGGCTCGACCATCCTGACCGAAGCTTCCCTCTCCTTCCTCGGCCTCGGCATTCCCGAGCCTTATCCGTCTTGGGGCCGCATGCTTTCCGAGTCCGCCGCCGAGTATGTCCGCACCGCGCCGTGGCTGGTGATCTTCCCGGGCATCGCGATCAGCCTCGCCGTGTTCGGCGCCAATCTGTTCGGCGACGCCCTGCGCGACATCCTGGATCCGAGGCAGCGCGGCTGATGACGGACAAATCCCACCTTGTGCTCGAAGTGAAGAACCTGAAAACGGTGTTCTTCACCAATTCCGGTTTGTTCAAGGCGGTCGACGACCTCTCCTTTACCGTCAAGCGCGGCGAGACACTGGCGATCGTCGGCGAATCCGGCTGCGGCAAGAGCGTCACGGCGCTGTCGCTGATGCGGCTGGTGCCCGATCCGCCCGGCCGCATCGTCGGCGGCTCGATTTCGCTCGAAGGCACCGAACTGCTGGCGCTGGATGAGGCGGAGATGCGCGCAGTCAGGGGCAACCGCATCTCGATGATCTTCCAGGAGCCGATGACTTCGCTCAATCCGGTGATGCGGATTGGCGACCAGATCGTCGAGGCGGTGCGGCTGCACCGGAACATCCCGGCCAAAGAGGCCCGGAATATCGCCGTCGAGATGCTGCGCCTGGTTCGCATTCCCGAGCCGGCGCGGCGCGCGAAGGAATATCCGCATCAACTCTCCGGCGGCATGCGTCAGCGCGCGATGATCGCGATGGCGCTGGCCTGCCGGCCGGCGCTGCTGATCGCGGACGAGCCGACCACTGCGCTCGACGTCACCATTCAGGCGCAGATCCTGGCGCTGATCCTCGACCTTCAGAAGGAGCTCGGCACCGGGCTCGTGCTGATCACGCACGATCTCGGCGTCGTCGCGCAGACGGCGCAGCGCGTGATCGTGATGTATGCGGGGCGAAAGGTCGAGGAAGCCAGCGTCGAAGCGCTGTTCGCCGCCCCAAAGCACCCCTATACGCGCGGGCTGATGGCTTCGATCCCGGCCGTGCCGGCCGCCGGCGTCCCGGCGCAGGCACGGCTGAACGAAATTCCCGGCACCGTGCCGTCGCTGGTGCGGCTGCCGAAGGGTTGCGCCTTCGCGCCGCGCTGCAAGCTCGCGATCAAGCGCTGCGAGGCTGAATATCCGCCGCTGGCGGATTGGGGCGGCGGACATCTTGCAGCCTGCTGGCGTGCGGCGGAAGTCGCGGAGGTGGCATGAGCGAAGTTCTGCTCGAAGTCACCAACCTCAAGAAGCACTATCCGGTGCGGGCCGGCGTATTGCGCAGGCAAGTTGGCACCGTGCACTCGGTCGATGGAGTCTCGTTCTCGGTTCATGCCGGCGAGACGCTCGGGCTCGTCGGCGAATCCGGTTGCGGCAAGTCGACGGTGGCGCGCAGCGTGTTGCGGCTGGTTGAGCCGACCTCGGGCCAGATTCAGCTCGAAGGCGAGGATATCACCCATTTGTCCAAGGCGGCACTGCGCCCGCACCGGCGCTCGATGCAGATCGTCTTCCAGGACCCGTTCGCCTCGCTCAATCCACGCATGACCGCCGGCGACATCGTCGGCGAGCCGCTTGCGGTGCACGGGCTCGCCAGCGGCAAGGCGCTGGATGCGCGGGTCGCAACGCTGTTCGAGCAGGTGGGCTTGCGAGCCGACCAGATGCACAACTTCCCGCATCAATTCTCCGGCGGCCAGCGCCAGCGCATCTGCATCGCGCGCGCGCTCGCACTCGAGCCGCGCCTGATCGTCTGCGACGAGCCGGTGTCCGCGCTCGACGTCTCGATCCAGGCGCAGGTGATCAACCTGCTGATCGACCTGCAGCGGCGGCACGGCTTCTCCTATCTCTTCATCGCGCACGACCTCGCCGTGGTCGCGCACATCAGCCATCGCGTCGCCGTGATGTATCTCGGCCGCATCGTCGAGATCGCAGGCAAGGACGAGCTGTTTCGCAATCCCAGGCATCCCTACACGCAGGCGCTGCTCGCCTCCGTGCCCGTGGCGAATCCGCTCGCGAAGAGGCTCGCGCCGCTGGTCGACGGCGACGTGCCGAGCCCGGTCAATCCGCCGTCAGGCTGCGCGTTTCACACCCGCTGCCGATTTGCGATGGAGCGTTGCAAGACGGAGCGGCCGGCGCTGCTGGACGCGGGCGACGGTCATCAGGTCGCGTGTCTGCTCAATGACGGAACTGGGCGGAGCCAGCTGGCGCCAACGACCTGATCACCGGCCACGCCGCCAAGGCAGCAGCGACATGCTTGAGCGTGTGGCCCGAGACGATATGCCCTGTCGCTTCGAAAATGAGCGCGTCACCGAGTTCGAAAAGCTTCGCCAGCACATAAAAGAAGATCACGCCGCCCAGCTGCACGCCGAGCACGCCAGGCCGCGGCCGCGTCAACGCCAGTCCCACGGCAAGTGCCATGCCGCCGAACTGCACAACCACCCATGGCGTGAGATTCTCGCGTGCCACCCAGGCAGCAAGCAAGCCCGCAACCATCATCAGCACCAACACCGCCTCGCCGGCACGCACGCTAATGCGCTCACTGGCCGCGATGCCCAGAAAGCCCGCGAATGCCACCGCCATGCCGAGGCGGTCGGCCACGAGCCGTTGCGGCATGTCGGGGTCGAGGTGATAGAAGCCAGATCCCAGGCAGGTGAGGATCAGTCCGACGAAGAACCAGCTTGCACCCACGGGCGCATCAGGGCGGGCGCGGATCCGCTCCGAACCCCAGACGCCCATCGCGAGAAAGGCGAGATTGCTCAGCACATCGCCGGCGTTGGGCACACCGAGCCAGGTGCGATTGTCGACGAAGTGCGGGATGTGCCAAGCGGCGGCGGGCAGCGCGGGGGCGAGGAGCGCCGACAGCGTCAGAACGCAGAGGGCCCCAATCAGGTATCTCTCGCGGAGTTGTGGGGCGGCGAACGAGAAGCGGCGGGATACCGACGGGAGCGTCGGATTGGTCGCCTGGGCGGGATCATTGACGCGCAACATGCCGGCTCCAAAATTGAACATCGTTCAATATTTGTAACCGAAAAATGAACGGCGTTCAAATTGAATTTCAACTCTTGCGGAGATACATCTAAATAATTGAAATTATTAGAATTTATTTCCGTAATCGAGATGCCGTAGGGTAGGCAAAGCGAACCGTGCCCACGACTTTTCTGCGATTAGCGCGAGATGGTGGGCACGGCGCTTTGCGCCTTTGCCCGCCCTACGGCATCGCGTTCGCCGCACTATCCTGCCCCGATCTCGGCGACGATCCTGCCCGTCGTCACCTGCTCGCCTTCGGCGACGTCGATAGCCGCCACCACGCCGTCGATGCCGGCCTTGTGGACGTGCTCCATCTTCATCGCTTCCAGCGTCAGCACCGGCTGACCGGCGGCGACGCGGTCGCCCGGCTTGACCAGCACGGCGACGACGCGCCCGTTCATGGCGGCGCGCACCTTGCCGTCACCGCCGTTGGCAGCAGTGGCCTTCGGCGCGGCGAGCGTGAGATCGGTGACCGCGAGCGGGATGCCGCGATGCTGGAGGTAGAGCCGGTCGCCGTCGCGCAGGAACTTTGCGCTGTCCATCACGCCATTGTGGCTGAAGCGGACGGCATCGGAATCGAGTTGGTCGATCTCGAACTTGTCTTGCCGGCCGTCGGTGGCGACAGTGTAACTACCATCGCGCTTGCGCGTGACTTCGAGTTCGTATGTCTGACCGGCGATCTCGATCTTCGCTGGCAACGGAAAGGTGGCGGCGAGGCTCCGCCCGCCCTGCCAAGACGGCGCGCGCAGGTTGGTGACGTAGAGCAGCAGCCCCGCCAACGCCGTATCGAAGGCCTCGTCCGCACGCGGCGCCAATAGCTCATCGCGATGCGCGCCGATGAAGGCCGTCGTCGCCTCACCCTTGGCGAAGCCGGTGTGGCGCAGGCACGACATCAGGAACGCCTGGTTGGTGGTCACCCCGAAAGCCGTGAGCTGCTCAAGGCCGACGATCAGCCGCCCCCGCGCTTCCTCGCGCGTCGCGCCGTGACTGATGACCTTGGCGATCATGGAATCGTAGAACGGCGGAATCTCCGAGCCCGATTGCAGCGCGTGCTCGACGCGGACGCCGTCGGGCACCTGCCAGCGCGCCATGCGGCCGGACTGCGGCATGAAGTCGTGCCCGGCATCCTCCGAGCAGAGCCGCACCTCGATGGCATGGCCGGCGAACCTGATATCCTGCTGCTTCACCGGCAACGGCTCGCCGCGCGCGACGCGCAGCTGGAGTTCGACGAGATCGAGCCCGGTGATCGCCTCGGTCACGGGATGCTCGACTTGGAGGCGGGTATTCATCTCCATGAAGTAGAACGCGCCGCTCGCATCGAGCAGGAATTCCAGCGTGCCTGCGCCCTCGTAGCGCAGCGCTTTCACCGCGGCGACCGCGACGTCACCCATCTTCGCGCGCAGCTCCGGCGTCACCGCAGGCGACGGCGCCTCCTCGATCAGCTTCTGATGTCGCCGCTGCACCGAGCAGTCGCGCTCGCCGAGATGGATTGCGTTACCATGGCTGTCGCCGAACACCTGGATCTCGATGTGGCGTGGATTCTGGATCGCGCGTTCGAGGATAACAGTGGGATCGCCGAATGCCGCCTTCGCCTCCGACCGCGCGCTGCGCAGGGCATCAGGGAACGAGGCCGCGTCCGTCACGAGCCGCATGCCACGGCCGCCGCCGCCGGCGACCGCCTTGATCATCACGGGGAAGCCGACCTTTTGGGCCTCCGCGAGCATGACTTCGTCACCCTGATCGGCGCCCTGATAGCCGGGCACGACGGGCACGCCGGCCTTCTTCATGATCTCCTTGGCGCCCGCCTTGTTGCCCATCGCCTCGATCGCCTGCGGCGAGGGACCGATGAAGACGAGACCCGCATCCTTGCAGGCTTGCGCAAAATCCTCGTTCTCGGCGAGGAAGCCGTAGCCGGGATGAACCGCATCCGCGCCGCTCGCTTTCGCCGCGGCGATGATCGCGGGGATGTTGAGATAGGATTGCGCCGGCAAGGCTTCGCCGATGCGCACGGCCTGATCCGCCTGCTGCACGTGGAGCGCATCGCGGTCCGCGTCCGAATAGACCGCGACGACGCCAAGGCCCAGCTGCCGAGCGCTGCGCATCACGCGCAGAGCGATCTCGCCGCGATTGGCGACCAGGACCTTGAAGAACGGCCGATGCTGCACTGATCCGTTCCTCATGGGCGGGCCACCGAGAACTGCATGCGCTGGGGATTCCGCGCGTCGCCCTCGCGGCAGATCGAGAGTACTTCGGAGAGCACCGCGCGGGTGTCGCGCGGGTCGATCACGCCGTCGTCGAGCACCCGGGCACTGGTGGAGAACACGTCCATTTGGCCGTCGAACACGCCGATGATTTGCGCCTTCATCGCGTCGAGTTTTTCCTTTTCGACCGGCTTGCCGCGCCTCGCGGCAGCGGCTTCCGTCACGATGGCCATGGTCTCGGCCGCCTGCTCGCCGCCCATCACGGCGGTCTTGGCGTTGGGCCAGGAGAAGCAGAAGCGCGGATGGAAGCCGCGGCCGCACATGCCGTAATTGCCAGCGCCGAACGAGGCGCCGCAATAGATGGTGATCTGCGGCACCGTCGCCGAGGTCACCGCCTGGATCATCTTCGAGCCGTGCTTGATCATGCCGGCTTCTTCATAGGCTTTGCCGACCATGTAGCCGGTGGTGTTGTTGAGATAGAGGATCGGCGTGCGCGTCTGGCAGCACGCCTGAATGAAATGCGTCGCCTTGTTGGCGCCGGCGGGATCGAGCGGCCCGTTGTTGGTGATGATGCCGATCGCCTGTCCTTCGATGCGGGCGTGGCCGCAGACGGTGGCGGGGCCGTAATTCGGCGCCATCTCGGTGAAATCGGAATCGTCGACGATGCGTGCGATCACCTGCTTCATGTCGACGGACCGCTTGTGATCCATCGGCATGATGCCGAGCAGCTCGTCCTGGTCGTAGCGTGGCGGCTTGAATTCCGACGCCGTCCTGCCCGGCCGTTCCCATTCCAACGCAGCCATGATCTCGCGCGCGATGCGCAGCGCATCGCGGTCGTCCTCGGCAAGATAATCGCCGAGACCGGAGACCTGGGTGTGCATCTCGGCGCCGCCGAGCTCTTCTTCCGTAGCGATCTCACCGGTCGCGGCCTTCAGCAGCGGCGGCCCGGCGAGGAAGGCGCGGGTACGACCGCGCACCATGACGATGTAGTCGGAGAGACCCGTCTGATAGGCGCCACCGGCAGTCGAGGAGCCGTGCGTGACGGTGACGACGGGCAAGCCCGCAGCCGACAGCCGCGCGAGATTGCGAAAGATGTTGCCGCCGCGGACAAAATCCTCGACGCGGTAGCGCAACAGGTTGGCACCGGCGCTTTCGACCAGTTGAACGTAAGGCAGCTTGTTCTCCAGCGCGAGCTCCTGCACCCGCAACGTCTTGTCGAGGCCGTAAGGCTGCAGCGCGCCGGCATCGATGCCGGAATCGCTGGCGCTGACCATGCAGCGGATGCCCGAGACGAAACCGATGCCACCGATGACGCCGCCGCCGGGCACGCTCTTGGTCGCGTCCGGTACATCGAACATGTAGCCGGCGAGCGTCGACAGCTCGATGAAAGGCGCTCCGGGGTCAAGCACCAGCGCGACGCGCTCGCGCGGCAACAGCTGCCCGCGCTTGTGAAAGCGATCCTTCGCCGCCGCCGACGCCGCGCGGGTGCGCTCTTCCAGCGCGCGCATGCGGTCGATCAGGCCGAGCATGCCGTCGCGGTTGGCGTGGTAGGCGGCGCCGCCGGGGGAGATGGTGTTTTCGAGAATGGACACAGTTTACTCCGTCATTCCGGGGCGATGCGCAGCATCGAACCCGGAATCTCGAGGTTCCGGGTTCTCGCTTCGCGCGCCCCGGAACGACCATGTTTGGCTAGCGATTCGTCCCAAAGATCTTCCGCGCCTCGGCAGGGCTCGCGATCTCGCGGCCGGCACGGCGCGCGCAGGCAGCGACGGCCTCGATCAGCTGGCCGTTCGACGTCACCTTCTTGCCGTCGGCGAGATAGAAAGTGTCCTCGAGACCGGTGCGCAGGTGGCCGCCGAGCTCGGCGCAGCGCTGGTGCAGCGGCCAGATTTCCTCGCGACCGATCGCGGTGACCTGAAAATGCGCCTCGGGACGTTTCAGCTTGATCAGGATCGGCAGCAGCTCCGGATCCGAAGGCATTCCAGAAGCGACGCCCATCACAAAATTATATTCGAGCGGTCCCTTGTACATGCCGACCTGGGTGTACATTCCGACGCAGCGGACGATGCCGACGTCGAAACATTCGAACTCGGGGATAGTGCCAACCGCGTTCATGACGTCGAGATAGTCCTTCACCTTCTCGACCGCGTTGTCGAACATCATCGGCGGCCAGGCCCAAGTGTTGTCGGCCTTCACCTTCAGATAATTCAGCGAGCCGGCGTTGCAGGCGGCGATCTCCGGCCTGGTCTCACGAATGCAGTCGAGCGCGCCAGAGTAGTTCGGACCTGACACGCCCGAGGTGTGATTGATGATCACGCCGGGACAGGCTTCACGGATCGCCTGCTGGATCTCCTTGCTGACGGCGACCTTCCAGGACGGCAGATGTCCCTTGCCTGGCGCCTGCTGACGCAGGTGGATGTGCATGACGGACGCACCGGCATCGAACGCAGCCTTGGCCTCGCGCGCCATCTGCTCGGGCGTAACCGGCACGTTGTGCTGCTTGGGGTCGGTGAGCACGCCGTTCAGCGCGCAGGTGATGACGGCCTTGTCGCTCATGCCTTGGATGTCTCGCACGTTGAGAATTCAACGCTTGCGATCATGTGATGGGCGGCATGCGGCTTCTTGCGCGGAGAAGCTGGAAAACACGACGAATTCGTAGGGAGGGTAAGCTCGCGGCTGCGCGAAGCGCAGTCCGCTAGCGTAACCCACCAAGGTCTCTCACCACAGATACAGAAGCGGTGGATTACGCCTTCGGCTAATCCACCCTACGAAGCTACGAAGCCTCCGCGAGCCGCACCGTCTCCGTGCTGCGATAGATCGCAAGGTCGCGCGAGCCGACGAAGATCGCGCGCGGCTTCAATCCGTAGAAGCGGCGGATCGAATGGCTGAAATGCGTGGAGTCGGGATAGCCGATGTCCTGCGCGAGATGGGCGAGGTTGAGGTCCTGGTTGGCGAAGTGCAGCAGATGCCGTGCGCGCTTCCAGGCGCGGAAGGAGCGGAACGAGATGCCGGTCTCTTCCTTGAACAGATGCAGGAAGCGCGAGGCCGAGAGCCCTGCTTCCGCCGCGCAGGTGTCGGCCGTCACCGGCTCGCCGGAGAACCGCTCGATGCGGGCGACGGCGCGGGTCACGCGCGGATCGAGCTCGCGGCGAGCAAGCGCCTCGCCAAAGCACATCTCGTCGAACTCGGCGGTGGTGATGTCGCCGTAGCGGCGCTGGCGGAGCAGCGCGTAGGCGGCGAGGATCTTGCGGGCATAGAGAGCCTTGTCCGGCCCGCGCAGCCGCTCGGCCAAAGCCTCGATCACGCCATCCGGCATGCTTTCCGGCTCGAGGGTCACGCTGATTGCAGTGCGGTAGTCGCTGGCGATGGAATGCCGCTGGTTCGGCAGGGTCACGATCAGTTCGTCCGATGTGTGGACGTCGTCGATCGTCAGGTGCAGGCTGCCTTTCACCGCGACGTAGATATGGCAGCAGCCGGGGGTCCGCTTGCGAGGGCGCCCGAGCAGGCCAGCATAGAATACCCGCTCCGGCGTGATCAGCATCAGATGGTCGGATTCGCGACCTTTATCTTCCATTGGGGTCCTCCTCGCGCGGCTCTCTGGCCGCTGCGGACGGAGGTCACCTTAGCGGAAATTTGGGCGCTGTCACGACGGGATAGCGCTGTCATCGAGCGCAAAGCGTTGGCATTCCGGGACGGCGATGCGCCGGTCCGGAACCACCGTGAGACTCCCAACGTGCGGAGGTTTACGCCCTCACGCGCGGTGCAACATTCTGCTCGGCGCCAGCCTTCTGTTCCGCAGCAACCGCACGCTTGAAACCGTCCCGCTGCTGCAGGCGCGCCCAATAGGCTGCGACATTTGGCCCAAAATCCTTGGCGAGCCCGATATTGTCGGCCAGCCGAAGCGCATAACCGATGACAATGTCAGCGGCGGTGAAGCGGCCGGCGCACAATGCTTCGGCATTGGCCGTCGCTGCCTCGACGGCGCGCAACCGCCCCAGGAACCATTTCGCATAATCGCCGGCGACCTGCGGATTGCGGCGCTCCTCCGGCTCGAGCTGGGTGTATCGGAGCACCAGCGTCTGCGGGAAGGTTAACGTGGCGTCGCTGAAATACATCCAGTTCAGGAACGTGCCATAGGCGGGATCTTCCGGCCCGACCATCAGCGGCGTCGGGCCATGCTTGATGCCGAGATAGTGGCAGATGCCGGAGGATTCGGTCATCTTCGTCTCGCCGTCCACCATGAAGGGAATCGTGCCGAGCGGATTGAGCGCCAGATATTCCTTGGCGAAGACCCGCGGCGGGAACGGCAGCATCTTCAGTTCATACGGCAGCCCCATCTCTTCCAGCATCCAGAGCGGGCGAAACGAGCGCGCAGCGTCGCAATGATAGAGCGTGATCATCAGGCGTTTCCTTTACTGCCGGGCAGCGTGCCCATCATCTTGCACAGGACCATCAGCATGACCTCGTCGGCACCGCCGCCGATGGAGGTCAGGCGGCTGTCGCGATAGGCACGGCTGACCGGCGTCTCGTTGGTAAAGCCCATTCCGCCCCAATATTGCAAGCAGGCGTCGGTGAGCTCGCGGCCGAGCCGACCAGCCTTCAGCTTGGCCATGGTCGCGAGCTTCGTCACGTCCTCGCCGGCCACCAGCTGCTCGGCGGCACGATAGATCAGCGCGCGCAGCAGCTCGACCTCGGTCTGCATCTCCGCAAGCTTGAAGTGCACCACCTGGTTGTCGAGGATCGACTTCCCGAAGGCCTTGCGGTTGCGGGTATATTCGATGGTCTGATCGATAATGTATTCATGCGCTTTAAGACAAGCCGCCGCACCCCAGAGCCGCTCCTCCTGGAATTGGACCATCTGGTAGATAAAGCCCTTGCCCTCCTCGCCGATCCGGTTGCGCTTGGGCACGCGGACATTGTCGAAGAAGATCTGCGCGGTGTCGGAGGAGCGCATGCCCATCTTGTCGAGCTTGCGGGCGACGGTGACGCCTTTGCTCTTCATGGGCACGCAGATCAGCGACTTGTTGCGGTGAACGGGCCCGTCGCCTGTGTTGGCGAGCAGGCAGATCCAGTCGGCCTGGGTGCCGTTGGTGATCCACATCTTGCCGCCGGTGACGACGTAATCGTCGCCGTCGGAGCGTGCCTGGGTCTTGATCGAGGCGACATCGGAGCCCGCGCCGGGCTCGGAGACGCCGATGCAGGCGACGAAGTCTCCCGAGACCGAGGGCGCCAGAAATTCGCGCCGCACCTCGTCGGAGCCGAACCGCGCCAGCGCCGGGGTCGCCATGTCGGTCTGCACCCCGATCGCCATCGGCACGCCGCCGCAGGTGATGGCGCCCAGCTCCTCCGCCATCATCAGCGCATAGGAGTAGTCGAGGCCGGAGCCGCCGAACTCGACCGGCTTGTTCAGGCCGAGGAAGCCGAGGCTGCCCATCTTCTTGAACAGCTCATGCGCCGGGAAGATGTCGGCCTTCTCCCATTCATCGACATGAGGGTTGATCTCATTGGCGATGAACTTTTGTAAGGAGCGGCGGATGTCGTCATGGTCGGCGGTGAATAGCATTTTCTCTCTCAACCTCGTCATTCCAGGGGCCCGCAACGCGGGTGACCCCGGAATCTCGAAATTGTTGGACTCATCTCCAGGTCCCGGGTTCGCACTGCGCGCCCCGAGACGACGGTTATCACAACCCCATCTGCCGGCTGGCCAGATCCTTCATGATCTCCTCGGTGCCGCCGCCGATGGCGTTGACCTTGACTTCGCGGTAGATGCGCTCGGCCTTGATGCCGCGCATGAAGCCGGCGCCGCCGAAGATCTGCACGGCTTCCGAGGCGCAGAACGCCATGGTCTGCGTCGCCTGGTTCTTCATCATGCAGATTTCGGCGACCGGGCTTTCGCCCTGCTCGAGCCGCCAGGCCAGCATCTCCAGCATCGCTTGCGAGGCTGCCACCTTCTGCGCCATGTCGACGATCTTGTGCCTGATGACCTGGTGCTGGGCGAGCGGCTTGCCAAAAGTCTTGCGCTCCTTGGCGTAGGCGATCGCCTCGTCCAGGCAAACGCGCGCGAAGGCGGTGCAGCCTGCCGCCATGCCCATGCGCTCGCTGTTGAAATTCTGCATGATGATCTTGAAGCCCTGGCCTTCCTCGCCGATCAGATTTTCGGCCGGCACGCGGCATTGGTCGAAATGCAGCGTCGCGGTGTCGGAGGCCCACCAGCCCATCTTCTTCAGTTTCGTCCTGGACAGGCCAGGCGTGTCGCCCTCGATCAGGAGCAGGCTGACCCCGCCGGCGCCTTCGCCGCCCGTGCGCACAGCAACGGTCAGATAGTCGGCGCGCACGCCTGAGGTGATGAAGGTCTTCTCACCGCTCACGACGTAGTGATCGCCCTCGCGTCGCGCCCTTGTGGCGAGGTTCGCGACATCGGAGCCGCCGCCCGGCTCGGTGATCGCGAGCGCGGAGATCTTATCGCCTGACAGCACCTGCGGCAGCACGCGTGCTTTAACCTCCGGCCGTGCCGCCCGCGCAATCGGAGGCGAGCCGATGGTGTGACTCATCAGGCTGGCGCTGACGCCTCCGGCGCCCGCCCGCGCCAATTCCTGGCTCGCCACGATCTTCATGAACTGGTCGGCGGCGATCCCGCCATATTCCTCAGGGAATCCCAGCCCCAACAGGCCGATCTCGGCCGCCTTGCGATAGAGCGCGCGGGGGAATTCGCCGGCCTCGTCCCACTCATGGGCGAACGGGGAGATCTCCTTCTCGACGAAGCGGCGCATCATTTCGCGGAAGGCATCGTGCTCGGCGGTATAGAACGGGCTCTTCATCGCAGTCTCGCCTCGCGGACGGATTCGTCTCGTTCACCATGGCCGGAACATCGGCGGCTCACTTGCGCAGAGTGGCTGACCGAGAACCACTGCGGCGCGGGCCATGGCCTAGCAACTCAACGCAAGACGATTTTGACCCCTCGCGCGCCAACTCCAAATCAAAAAAAAGACGTCGATGCACCAACTCCGGCTGGTCCCCAGGGCCACGCCGGGCATGGTGCACGGCAATAGGGATGCAGGCGGTAAGACCGCCGAGGGAGGAATTCTTGGCCGTTCGTTACTACGATTGGATCGTTCATCATGGCCGCCGCACGCCTGACAAGGTTGCGGTGATCGACCTCGCGAGCGAGCGCCGCTTCACCTATTCGCAGCTGGACGCCCGCGTCTCGCGCCTCGCCTCATTCCTGCGCCACACGCTGAACGTCTCACGTGGCGACCGTGTCGCGGTGCTGGCGCTGAACACGACCGATACGCTGGAGGTGCAGTTCGCCTGCGGCCGCCTCGGCGCGATCTTCGTGCCGCTGAACACCCGGCTCACCGTTCCCGAGCTTCAGTTCATCACCGGCGACTGCGCACCGAAGGTGATGATCCACGACACCGACCTCGCCGAGACCGCGCTTGCCCTCGCAAAGCTGTGCGGCATCGCGACCAGCCTGCTGCTCGGCCCCGGCGGGTCCTATGAGGCCGGCATTGCCGGCGCAAAGCCGCTCGAGGCGATCGAGCAGGTCACGCTCGATGACGTCTCGACCATCATGTACACGTCGGGCACGACGGGACATCCGAAGGGCGCGACCATCACCCATGGCATGACCTTCTGGAATTGCGTCAATCTCGGCGGCCCCGCCTGTATCGGACCGTCCTCGGTGCTGCTCACCGTGCTGCCGCTGTTCCACACCGGCGGGCTGAACTGCTACACCAATCCGGTGCTGCATGCCGGCGGCACCGTGATGATCATGCGCGCGTTCGATCCCGGCATCGCGCTCGGCCTGATCAACGATCCCGCACAGGGCATCAACGTGTTCTTTGGCGTGCCTGCGATCTATCAATTCATGGCGCAGCATCCGGCCTTCGCGACGACCGATCTCGGCCGGCTGATCGTCGGCGGCGTCGGCGGCGCGCCGATGCCGGTGCCGCTGCTGAAGGTGTGGGAGGCGCGCGGTGTCGCGCTTCAGCAGGGCTACGGCATGACCGAGACCTCGCCGGCCGTGCTGGTACTCGACCGCGAGGATGCGGCGCGCAAAGCCGGCTCCGCCGGCAAGCCCGTGCTGCACACCGAAGTGCGCATCGTGCGCCCAGACGGCAGCGACGCCGATGTCGGCGAGCTCGGTGAGCTCTGGGTCAAGCGGCCGAACATCACGCCGGGCTATTGGAACAGGCCGGAGGCGAACAAGACCTCCTTCACCGACGGCTGGCTGCACACCGGTGACGCGACGCGTGTCGACGAGGAAGGCTTCTACTACATCGTCGACCGCTGGAAGGACATGTACATTTCCGGCGGCGAGAACGTCTATCCGGCCGAGGTCGAGAACGTGCTGCACCAGCTCGCGGCCGTTGCCGAAGCTGCCGTGATCGGCATTTCCGATCCCCAATGGGGCGAAGTGGGCCTTGCCATCGTCGCGGTCAAGTCGGGCCAGAAGCTGACCGAGGCCGATGTCTTCGCGCATTGCGTGGCCAATCTGGCGCGCTTCAAATGTCCGCGCCAGATCCGCTTCGTCGACGCGCTGCCCCGCAACGCCACGGGCAAGATCCACAAGCCGACCTTGCGCAAGGAGTTCTCGGTGGCCTCCGAAGTCGACAAGAAAGCCGCCAACGCCTGACCCAAGCGCCCCTCACGGGCGCTTTTCTTTTTTTAAGTGCCTGCTCCACCCAACAAGAAACCCCAAGGAATTTCCATGAAGAACAAGAAACTCGTCCTGCTCGCCGCGGCAACTGCCCTGACGCTACTCTCCACCCAGGGTGCTTTCGCGCAGAAGAAATACGACACCGGCGCCAGCGACACCGAGATCAAGATCGGCAATGTCGAGGCCTATTCCGGTCCCGCTTCCGCCTACGGCATCATCGGCAAGACCGAGGAAGCCTATTTCAAGATGGTCAACGATCAGGGCGGCATCAACGGCCGCAAGATCAACTGGATCTCTTACGATGACGGCTATTCGCCGCCCAAGACCGTGGAGCAGGTCCGCAAGCTGATCGAGAGCGACGAAGTGTTCCTGATCTTCAACGCGCTGGGCACCCCGACCCAGACCGCCGTGCAGAAATATCACAATGCCAAGAAGGTGCCGCAGCTGTTCCTCGCCACCGGCGCCAGCAAGTGGAACGACCCGAAGAATTTTCCCTGGACCATGGGCTTCCAGCCCAGCTACCGGGTCGAGGCCCGGATCTTCGCCAAATACATCCTGAAAGAGAAGCCTGACGCGAAGGTCGCGATCTTCTATGCCAACGACGATTTCGGCAAGGATTACCTCGCCGGCATCAAGGACGTGTTCGGTGAAAAGGCATCCAAGCTGATCGTGGCCGAAGAAAGCTACGAGACGTCGGAGCCGTCGATCGACGCCCATATCGTCAAACTCAAGGGCACCGGCGCCGACGTTTTCGTGAACATCGCCACCCCGAAATTCGCGGCGCAGGCCATCAAGAAGATCGCCGAGCTGGAGTGGAGGCCGATGCACCTGATGACCGACGTATCGGTGTCGATCGGCGCGGTGATGAAGCCGGCCGGTCTCGAGGCATCCGAGGGCGTGCTGTCGGCACACTACCTGAAGGATGCGTCGGATCCGCAATGGAAGGACGACGAGGGCATGAAGAAGTTCATGACCTTCATCGACAAGTACATGCCCGGCGCGAATATTTCGGACGCCAATCTCGTTTACGGCTATGCCGCGGCCCAGACGATGGTCCAGGTGCTGAAGCAGTCGGGCGACAACCTGACCCGAGAGAACGTGATGAAGCAGGCCGCCAGTCTCAAGGACTTCGTCCCCGACACGCTGATCCCGGGAATCAAGATCAACACCTCCGCCACGGACTTTGCGCCGATCGAGCAGCTCAAAATGTGGCGCTTCAAGAAGGGCCAGTGGGAGCTGTTCGGCGACATCATCAGCGCGGAGACCGGAGGCTAGCTCGACCGACCTACTGAAACACACCGAATAGCGGCCGAAAGGCCGCTATTCTTGTTCAGCGAGCAGCGCTGCCCTGCCGGCGGTTTCGGCCTCGCCGCCGACGTCGATCGCCACGATGGACAGGCCGAGAGGACGCGAATCGCCGACGCCCCTGAGCACCGGGCATAACCACGCAAGGGTGGCGATACCTGATGGCGGCAGATCGAGGCTAAGCGTATAGCTGTCGCAGCCGATCACGATCGCGGCGGGATCGACAGGCGCGCCGTCGAGATAGAAATGCGTGCCGATCGCGTCCAGCGGCGCGCGAAGTGCCGGGCTTCGAATGCGGACGATGTTGCGGCCGGGCGGCCCCTCGATCCGTAGGGCAGCCTGCGGCTCGCTCCACCGGAAAGTGTGACCGGCGGAAGACTCTTCGGCATGGAAGCCGATCTGCGCAAGAACGTGCTTGCCCATGAGCCCGGAAGCGGATCTGCCCTGCCGGTACAGGTGGGAAATGCAATCGAGTCTCTGAAGCCTTATCAGTGCGGCGATGTAGCGCTTCATCCATCGGCCGATCGCCTCGCTCGACCCGATGCGCTCCAACCCCGTCAAGACCGTGCGTGCACGTATGACCCCCAGACGGGCTGCCGCACGCGTGCCGAGGCCGCCGAACAGAGCCGGTGCGAGCCAACGCAAAAAGGCACGAAGCATCTCATCGGGCCGCTTCCAGCCCCGCCCCGCGAGGCTGTCGCGCACGAGGGCTTTCAATGCATGGCGGGCGAGCGAGGCATCGAACTCGCCCTGCTTGCTCCAGTCGAGCGGAATTTCCAGCAGCTCGCTGCCGGGATCGTCGCGCGCCTCACTGAGATAGCGTATCTGGCCCTGCACAAAATCGAGCGTAAAGGTCTCGAGCTCGTCGAGCCTGCCGACGTAGTAGTGATGGACGCAGGCCCCATCCAGATAACCGATGACGTGACCGCGCGCATAATAGCTGGCGGCGAGCACCCATTCGGCAAAGTGACCCAGATCCGTGCGCAGGCCGCCGCACTCCTCGTAGACGTCGCGTCGTGTCACGAAACACTGGTCGAGCACCTTGAGCCAAGGATGCACCTTCATGCCGAACTCGATGTCGGCTTGGTACATCGCAGCTTCTGCCTCCGACAAGGCATTGTGGCAAACCGGGATCGAACGGCAGGAGAATCCCGACCAATCGGGATGATCTTCAATGGCGCGCAAGCAGAGTTCGAGTACGTCGGGTTCGGGACGGCAGTGTGATTCCGTGAAGAAAAGGTAGGAGCCGCGGGCCTTCGCCGCGCCCAGCGCACTCAACTCGATGTCGTGATTGGATTCGCTGTATTCGAGATGCGCATCGTCGCCGACGAGCGCCTCGATATCCGCGCGGAGTTGAGCGTCCGGCGGTACGGCGAGGATGATCTCATACAGAGATCTGTCTAAACTCTGTGATGTCCAGCCGAGCCAGGATTGCCGCCACTGCCCGCGATGGTCGTCGAGCGGGATGATGATGGAGAACAGCGGAGATTCGCCGAGGCATGGGGCGCGCGCGTTCTGCATACCCCCTTATAGACGCAGGTAACGCCATTCCGGATTCTTTCTTGCGGACTATACCGACAGAAACAGTGCGAAGGATTCTTCCACCGTGCGGCGCAGATGCTTTCCGTACAACGCATGGTTGGCGTCGCCGGGCCCGACCCTCCCCAGCGACGGCTTCGGGACGTTCCGGAGCGGTACGTAGGCGATCGGCGCTGCGATCGGCGTGAGCTGTGAACCGGGCCCGGCGCGGAGCGTCGAGATAATGCCGTACATCTCGCCGGCGACCGTCGGCCGCGACACCGTGATCACGCGATGCTGGCCGTGCTTGATGATGACGAGGTAGATGAAGCCTGACTGATGCGGGACGGCGACCTCGCCGGTATGCTCGTAGGCGGTGTCGGTGCGATCGCCCTCCCGAAAGACCAGCGAAGACACCTTCGGCTCCCAGACGATCTCGGTGCGGTACGCGAAGATCGCGTCCTTGTCGCCGAACGACGGCCGCAGCGTGATGTAGACGTCCTCGAGCCAGGTCACGGCGCGATGCGCATAGGAGCCAAGACTGTCGGGAGCGACATCGTTGGCGGCCTGAGGCGCCGCCACGACGGGGCTCTTGCGCAAGGAGACGCCCAGCGCCTGCTCCAGCCGGACCGTGGTCGCCAGCGTAAACGGCCGCCGGCCGCCGAGCACCTTCTCCAGCGTCGACAGGCTGAGCTTGGCCTGCTCGGCCAGCGTCTGCCGGGAGATCCGGCGTCTGGCGAGCTCCTCGCGAATGGTCTCGGCGATCTCGCGGCTCTGCTCGTCCGAAAGCTGCTTGTCGGTGAGTTTATCCTGCATCTGCATCGCTAACCCTGCTCCAGCACGGCCATTCTAGCAGGGCGGACAAACCAGCACAAAACCGCACATGGGCGCCCCACGGCGGCCTGCCCGGGCCGGCCGCGGCGGAACATGACCGATCATTCTGCTCGCGAAATCGGCCCCTCCCGGCGAATGCTCGGAGCCAGCAAACGTCCTTCCGGAGCAGGCCAATGGACACCTACGACACAGCCGACAACGACGAGCACCCCATGTTGAAGGGGCTGATCAAGCTCGGATTGTTTCTTCTCGCGCAGGGCATCGCGGTGATGCTGATGGCCTTCGTGGCCCTGCTCGTCAGCTTCGGGACCAGTTGGTCGGCCACGACCGAGCAGGCCAGCCTGCTCCAGCCCGGCGACGCCAAGTCCGGCTCCCTCCTCCTGAAGGAGGATGGCGCCACCACCGAAGCGATCCGCCTCGGCACCGACGTCGACATCACGGTTTCGGGCCCGACGCTGCGCGCGCGCGTCACCCAAATCTTCCGCAATCCGACCAAGGACTGGGTCGAAGCAACCTATGTCTATCCGCTCGCGACCGGCGGCGCCGTCGATACGCTGAAGATGGTGGTCGGCGACCGCGTCATCGTCGGAGACATCAAGGAGCGGCAGCAGGCCCGCGTGATCTACGAAGAGGCGCGCCGCACCGGTCAGAGGGCGGCGCTCACCGAGCAGGAGCGGCCGAACATCTTCACCAACTCGGTCGCCAATATCGGCCCCGGCGAAACCGTGCTGGTGCAGATCGAATATCAGGAACCCGTGCATCAATCCGGCAATGAATATTCACTGCGCCTGCCGCTGGTGGTCGGACCGCGTTACAATCCGGCGCCGATCGTCCAGAGCGTCGACTTCCGCAAGGACGGATCGGGCTGGGGCACGGCGACCTCGGACCCGGTCCCGGACCGCGACCGCATCTCGCCGCCTGTGGTGGATCCCGCCAGGAATGCACCGGTCAATCCGACCAGCATCACGGTGCGCCTGAAGGCCGGCTTCGCGCTCGGTGAGGTCAAGAGCCATCACCATAAGGTCAAGATCGAAAGTCCGGACAACACGGATCGCGTCATTACGCTCGCCGACGGTGCCGTCCCCGCCGACCGCGACTTCGAGCTGACCTGGAAGCCCGCCGCCGAGAAGGCGCCGTCGGTCGGCCTGTTCCGCGAACATGTCGGTGATGCCGACTACCTGCTCGCCTTCGTCACTCCGCCCAGCGCCGAGCAGACCACGCAAAAGCCGCTGCCGCGTGAAGTCGTGTTCGTGATCGATAATTCGGGGTCGATGGGCGGCACGTCGATCGTCCAGGCCAAGGCCAGCCTCGCCTATGCTCTGTCCCGGCTCCAGCCGACCGACCGTTTCAACGTCATCCGCTTTGACGATACCATGGACGTGCTGTTTCCTGCCTCCGTGCCGGCAGACGCGGCCCATGTCGGTGATGCGACCTCGTTCGTGAGCGCGTTGCAGGCACGCGGCGGCACCGAGATGGTGCCGGCAATGCGCGCCGCGCTGGCCGACGAACTCGGCGACACCGGCACGGTTCGCCAGGTCGTCTTCCTCACCGACGGCGCAATCGGCAACGAGCAGCAATTGTTCGAAACGATCACGGCGATGCGCGGCCGCTCGCGCGTCTTCATGGTCGGCATCGGGTCGGCGCCCAACACCTATCTGATGACCCGCGCCGCCGAGCTCGGCCGCGGGGCCTTCACCCATATCGGTTCCGTCGAGCAGGTCGAGGAGCGCATGCGCGGCTTGTTCGCCAAGCTGGAAAATCCGGCCGTGACCGGCCTTACCGCGAAATTCTCCGAGGCCAACGCCGACATCACCCCGGCGATCATCCCCGACGTCTATCGCGACGAGCCGCTGGTGCTGGCGGCAAAGCTCGACAAGCTCGCAGGCTCGCTCGAGATCAAAGGGCGCATCGGCGACCGTCCATGGTCGGTGACGCTGCCACTGCAAAATGCAGCCGAGGGCAACGGCCTGTCGAAACTCTGGGCCAAGCGCAAGATCGGTGACGCCGAAGTGGCGCGCGCCATGCGGGAGCTCGCGCCCGAGGAGGCCGACAAGGCGATCCTGGCGCTGGCGCTCGACCATCAGATCGTCACGCGCCTGACCAGCCTTGTCGCCATCGACAAGACGCCGAGCCGCCCCGATGGCGCGCCGCTCAAGCTCAGCGAATTGCCGATCAACCTGCCCGCCGGCTGGGAGTTCGAGAAGGTGTTCGGCGAACGGCCGCAGATCCCCTCGCAGTTGCGTGAACGCCACGCCGATGCGCGCACCTCACCCGCCGCGCGGCGTCCGACACCCGCAGCGCCTGACGCGATCCGTCTGCCCAAGACGGCAACTTCAGCCGAGCTGAAGATGACCGCAGGCCTGATCCTGATCGTGCTCGCCCTGACCCTGTTCGTGTTCAACCGGCGTCGGCTCTTGCTCACCGACGCCGCTTGAGAGAGGAGCCTCCCCGAACTCCTCTGTTAGCGCGCGCGGCTGCCCGTCCCATACCAATGGCCGCGCGCGTCTTTTTTCCTGTCATTGCGAAGAGCGAAGCGACGAAGCAATGACGAGAGTAGATGTCATGCCCCGCCTCTTATCTCCCCTGGTTCTGGCGCTGATCGGCCTCATCCTGTTCGGCGACGGCGCCTACATCCATGCCAAGGCGTGGCTGGCGCAGTTGCTGCTGGGGCGCGCGTTCGACAAGAGCCTTGCGACGGGCGAGGTGATCAAGCCGTGGGCATGGGCCGACACCTGGCCGGTCGCGCGGATCGAGGTGAAGCGGATAGGCGCCAGCGCGATCGTGCTGGAAGGTACGAGCGGCCAGGCGCTTGCCTTCGGGCCGGGCCATATCAGCCGAACGGCTGATGCGGGCGAGCGCGGTGTTGCCGTATACGCAGCACATCGTGACACTCATTTCCGCTTCTTGCGAAATGTTGCCGTCGGAGACGTCGTTGAGATCACCCGCCGCGACGGCAAGCATTTTCGCTATCGGGCCGGTTCTGCAGCCGTTGTCCGTTTCGACGCGTCGGGCATCGATCCCTCAGCCCAGGGCGCGGAACTCGTGCTCGCGACCTGCTGGCCGTTCGACGCCGTTACGTCCGGCCCGGAGCGCTATGTCCTGCATGCCACCTTGATCGAAACACGTGAATAGCGGTTCGCAATCGGCCCGTCCGGGAACGATCGAGCCCTCTCAAACCGCGCCGGACACGCCGGTCCATCGCGTTTGACGCGACCGTGAACTGGCGCCGCCGACCAGAGACCTGTAAGAAGGTCCAATTGATTTTTGGACGTTGTAATTTGCGAAAGCTCGATAGATGGACGACGAGTTCAGGCAGCGCCTCGAACAGCGAATGGAGCAGCTCGAAAATCGCGTCGCGCTGCTGGAAAGGAATCAGGATCTCATCGCCGCCGGGCAAAGGCGTTCCTCGCTCCGGAGCCTCTGGCGGCGTCCGCCGATGTGGACCTTCGAGCAATATCCACCGCGCTTGCTCAACCTGACGGCTTTCCCGCCAGCGCCCTCGACCCACGAGAATGCACCGCGGATCGCGATGGTCACGCCGAGCTACAACCAGGCGCAATATCTCGGCGCCACGATCGACAGCATCGTGAGCCAGAACTATCCGAACCTGTATTACCACGTGCAGGACGGCGCCTCGATCGACGGCACGGCTGATCTCCTGAAGAGCCGCGGCGAGAGCATCAGCTGGAAGAGCGAACCTGACAGCGGACAATCGAACGCCATCAATCTCGGCTTCGCCGGCGTCGACAGCGAGATCATGGCCTATCTCAACAGCGACGACATGCTGCTGCCGGGGACGCTGGCCTATGTCGCCAACTACTTCACGTCGCATCCGCATGTCGACATCGTCTATGGCCATCGCGTCTTCGTCGATCGCGAGGGGCTCGAGGTCGGCCGTGCCGTGCTGCCGCCCCACGACGGGCGCGCGCTGCAATATGCCGACTATATCCCGCAGGAGACGATGTTCTGGCGCAGGCGCGTGTGGGACAGAATCGGTCCGATCGACGAGAGCTTCCACTACGCGATGGATTGGGACTTCATCCTGCGGGCGCAGGCCGCGGGATTCAAATTCGTGCGCCTGCCGCGATTTCTCGCCTGCTTCCGAATCCATGATGCCCAGAAGACGGCATCGACCTACGCGATCGGCGTCCGGGAGATGGGCATCCTGCGGCGCCGCGCTCTCGGCTTCGATCCGACACAGATTCAGATTCGCCGCGCCATCGCCCCCTATCTCGCGAGGCAGGTCGTCTTTCACTACGCCCACAAGCTGAGCCTGCTGGGGTACTGAGCGGGCGGCGATCACTCACCTCCTGCCGCACGGACATCGTGATCGAGCCAGATCCGCTCGAGCCCGACGCCGAGGGGCCGCGCGTCGGAGCTCAGTCCGAGATCCGCGGGCGAGCGTGGATCGGATAGCGACAGGCTGATCGTCAACGTCCCGTCGGCGGCAATCGCGGCGGGATCGAGCATCAACCTGCGCAAGCCCGCGAACGCCTCTCTCGAGAATGTCAGTTGCTGCGGCGCTCCGTTGCCGACGCGGCAGGCCGCCCGCAATTGCGGATTTCTATCGGAAACGAAAGCCCGGCACGCCAGCACGAGCTCGACTGGCCGTGACGGAATGGGATGGACCTCGAATTGGAGCACGCAATTCCTGGCAATGGACCAGGTGCCCCATTGCTCCGGCTCGCTCCACCCCTCGATCAACGCGGCGACGCCCGCTCCGCCATGCGCGAATTCCAGCTCCTTTACGCCGAGGACCGGCGCGGACACGGGAGCCTTCAGAGCGGCCGGATCGAACGGCCCCTGATCCGGAACGAACTGCGCGATCACGCGCACTGCATCCGCAATCGAATTGAGCCCAAGCGCGGAGCCATCCAGCTCGTAAACCACACGGTTCGGTCCGGTCACGCGAACACCCCCGCGGGGTGGCGGCCGATCCGCAAGGCGGGCAGGAATGATGATGTCAGCAACGTCGAACCCATGCCTGCGGGCGAGTTCGCCGATGGTCTGAACGGTCCGATCATACAGGGGCGGCCGATGGTTGATGTCGGTCGCGAGCGCCTGTGCCAGCGCCTTGAAGTCGAGCCGCACATCGTCGTCGTCCGCCAGCAGCAGACGCTTGAGGACAAGCATGTCCTTGGCGATGAAGAGCTGGAGGGCATTGAGATCGGGGAGTTGGGGATCCTCGTCGATGGGTCCGAAATCGCGCGCCCCTCGCGGCGTCTCGAGCAGATCAGTGGTCTCGAAGAACAGCGCGTGACCGGTGCTGTGCTGCGAGAACCCGGCCATGCTCAGAGGCCGCGACAGTCGGATGAAACTGTCGGTCAGTGCAGCGTTGGCGATACCGGAGGCCACGTCGGGCGATAGACCGATGAAGTAGCGGCCACAGATCGCACGCATCCGATCGATGATGCTGCGGCGGACGAACGAATTGTAGATCATCGGCAGATGCGTATAGTTCGCCTGGAAACCGAAGATGCGCCTCAGTTCGTCGCGCGACGAAACTCGCTGTGCGGACGAGGTCAGGTCGATCTCGGCGAGCAGCCGGTTGCGGAAGGCCGGATGGTAGTAGCTCGGCCAGTGATAGGTGTAGGCGCTCCAGCTCAGGAGATCGATGTTTCGGCCGGAGAGCATCTCCGATGCCGTGGCACATGCATAGGGCATCAGCCCGTCGTCGTCGCCGATGAAGGCGACGTACTCGCCCGAGGCGTGGCCGAGCGCCGCCTCCCAATTGTCGGTCATGGTCAGAACGGTCTCGCTGGCAAAATGTCTGAAGCGATCGTCCTGGAGGTCTGTGACCATCTTCGCAATCTCGGGATTGCCGCCATTGTTCTGAACGATGAACTCGCAATCTGCATGCGCAGGCTGGCACGCCATGGTCGCGAGCGCGTGGCGAAGCGTGTCGGGACGATCGAGGGTCGGCACCACGATGGACAGCAGCGGCATGATCACCATTTGAGAGAATGAGGGTCACGGTTTCCTAGCATCTTGCCGGACCGTTCGCACTTTCGCCAAAAGTCTCGTGATGCTAGCCTCATCGTCAGATCCTGCCCATTCCGTCTCGCGGCATGGAGCGGCCACGATCAGCCCCCGAAGCCAGCGCGCGGGCGCGCGTTGCAACAAGAACAAGAAGTGAGGGAAGCGCATGGAAGCTCAAGTGCCCGCCGCATCGGTCTCTCCGCGCCCATGGTCTCCGTCGCCCGATGCCGGAGAGATCGTCAAGGGCATCCATGCCATGCTGCACCCGCACAACATCGTGCTGGTGGGCGCAACCGACAAGCCCGGCAATTATGCCGAACGCATCTGGAATAACCTGATCAAGTACGGTTACGAGGGCGGCCTCTATCCGGTCAACGCCAAGCGGGAAACCATCTGGGGCGTCCCCTGCTACAAGGACTTTGCGAGCCTCCCGGAAAAGCCGGATCACGTTCTGGTGCTGGTGCCAGCGCGCTTTGCCGTCCAGGTGATCCGCGATGCCGCGGCCGCCGGCGCGCGGTCGGCCACCATCGTCACCTCGGGTTTCAGCGAGTTGCAGGACGAGGAAAGCCAGAAGCTCGCGGCCGAATTGCAAGCGGCGATACGTGAGACGGGACTTGCCGTCACCGGCCCGAATTGCCTCGGCAATCTGAGCGCCGGCGAGAAGCTCTTCACCAACATCGACGATCGTGTCGTCACGATGGAACAGGGCGCGGTGGCGATCGCCGGGCAGTCCGGCGCCATCGTCATGGCGATCCGCCAGGCGCTGGAGGATCGAGGTGTCGGTGTCGGCTACATGGTCACGACCGGCAATGAGGCCGGGCTCGAGACGCCGGACCTGATGCGCTATTTCGCCGAGGACCCGAGCATCAAGGTGATCGTCGTCTACCTCGAAGGCGTGCGCAACACCAAGGCGTTCCGCGAGGCCTGCAAGGCGGCGCGCGCCGCCAGCAAGCCGGTGATCGCGCTCAAGCTCGGCGCATCCGAAGGCGGCCGCGCCGCGGCGATGGCGCATACCGGCGCGCTCGCGGGCTCGATCGAGACGTTCGACGCCGTCGCGACGCGCGAAGGCGTGATCCGCGTGAAAGGCCTCGACGAGCTGATCGAGACCACCGAATGCTTCGTTCATTGTGGCGTGCCCAAGGGCGACCGGCTCGCGGCCGTCACGCTGTCGGGCGGCAAGCGCGGCATGCTGCTTGACGCCTTCTATGCCGAGGGCCTGGACTTTGCGCCGCTCAGCCCGCACGTCGGCTCCGAGCTGGCAAAGATGCTCGGGCCGGGGTCTATCGTCGGCAATCCGCTCGACGCCGGCTTTGCCGCGGTGGTCGATCCCTCCGTCTACATGAAGTCGATCAAGCTCATGATCGACGATCCCGATATCGACATCGTCATCGTCGATGCCGAGCTACCGAAAGCCCCGCACGAGCTGCGCGAGCGCAACTTGCGCATCGTCAACGACATGGCGCGCCAGGGCGGCAAGCCCGTGATCTATATCAGCGCGATGTCGATCGGCTTCACCGAGTTCACCAAGACCTTGCGAAAATCGCTGCCGCATCTCGCGGTCATGCAGGGCATGGACCGGGCGGTGACCGCGATCAAGTCGCTGCTCGACTACGCCAGGCTGCGCAAGGAGGTGCCCGATATCGTCTCGAGCTCGAAACCCACCGCGCGCGCCGTGCTGGAGAAGGCGCTGAAGTCAGCGAACGGTGCCGCGCTCGACGAGGTCGCCTCGAAGAAGCTCCTGAAGGCCTATGGCATTCCGACCTCAAAGGAGGCGATCGCACAGACTGCGGCCGAGGCGGTGAAGATCGCCAAGCGGATCGGCTTTCCGGTCGTGGCAAAACTCGTCAGCGCGGAGATCCTGCACAAGTCCGATATCGGCGGCGTGGTGTTGAACCTCAACAGCGCCGCCGAGGTGAAAACGGCGTTCGCCGACATCACCGCACGGGTCGCGAAGCTGAAGGGCAAGCCGAAGCTGGACGGCATCCTGATCGCGCAGCAGGTCAAGGCCGAGCTCGAGCTCGTGGTCGGCGCCTCGCTCGATGCCGAGATGGGACCGGTCGTGCTGTTCGGCACTGGCGGCATCGACATCGAGCTGATGAAGGACGTCGCGCTCGCCGGCGCGCCGCTGGACGAGGCTGAGGCGCGGGTCCTGATCGGCCGCACCAAGGCCGGCATCAAGCTGCGCGGCTATCGCGGCAAGCCGGCCCTGCACGAGGCCTCCGCGGTGAAGGCGCTGGTCGGCCTGTCCAATTTGATCGCGGATGCCGGCGACCGGATCGCCTCGATCGACATCAACCCGTTCCTGATCAACACCAGGACGGGCGTAGCGGTCGATGCGCTGATCGTGCTGAACAATGCTGCGGCCAGGCGGGTTGCCGGGCATTGAGGCCGTAGGGAGGATTAGCGCCAGCGTAATCCGCCAATTCACACGACTGCTGCGGCGAAAACGGCGGGTTACGCTTCGCTAACCCGCCCTACCTACCATGGGGGGCTCCTTCCAACTTCCCCGCTTTGGCCGTAGAATCGCCTGATGGCACGCGCGAGTAATCTGGTGATCGGAACGGCGACGCTGGCGGTGATCGCCGTGGCGTTCGGCGGCCTGCTCGGCGTGCAGAAATGGCGCACCATCCAGAGCCGCAGCCAGTTGCGCGTGGTATTCGAAGGCGGCTCGGCCAGCGGACTGCGCCGCGGCGGGCCGGTCAATTTCGACGGCGTGCCCGCGGGCCAGATCCTGTCGATCAAGCTGGACAATCCGCGCAGGATCGTGGCGCTGGTGATGCTCGACAACACCGCGCCGATCCGCAAGGACACCGTGGCGGGCATCGAGTTCCAGGGCCTCACCGGCGTTGCCGCGATCTCGCTGATCGGGGGCGCGCCTTCCGCGCCGCCGGTGCCGCTGGACTCGGACGGCGTCCCCGTGCTGACCGCCGATCTCAGCGACGCCGAGTCCATCGTCGACACCCTGCACAGTGTCGACCGCACCATCGTCAGCAACGCCCCCGCGATCAAGGAGGGCCTGCGCACGTTCGAGGACTACACCGCCGACCTCCGGAGCAAGGGTGGCGAAATCGACTCCGTCATGGCCAAGGTCGACACCGCCTTCGCGGGCTTCGACAAGGCGGTCACGAAGATCGAGGGCGTGGTGCCCGGCTTCGTTGACGGCAAGGCCGACGAGCTGTTCGAAAAGATACAGGGGCTGCACGAGCTCGCCGACACGATGAGGAAGAAATCGGCCGGCTACCTCGAGGACATCCGTCGCTCGCTGCTCGACGTCAGCGAGGCCGCCAACAAGATGAGTGGGACGCCGGCCCCCGCTGCCGCCCCGCGCCCGCCGCGCAAGCCGCCGCAGAAGAAGCAGTGACGCCTCCCCTGTCCTCCCTCTCAAGGGAGGCGACCATGCCTCACCACGCGTAGCGCACGACGCCCTTGCCGGCGTAGGAGCGGGTGAGGTTCGAGAACTCTCCCTCGAACGTCGCCGATGCAGACCAGCCGTTCATCCAGTTCATCTGCGCTGATGCGGTGGTCAGAGCCGAGTCGCGCGCCTGGGCGGCACCGTTCACGACGAAAGCCGATCCCGGCAGGGTCTGGAACACCGCGCCCACAGTGCGGTCCGGATTGTAGTCATGCGCCCAGGCGAGGCGGCCGCGCAGGGTCATGAGGCCACCGGCCGCGGCAAACGACCTGTCCGCGCGCAGGCCGAGCTCGGTACGGGTGCTGGTCACGTCCTTGGCGGCATAGTTGAGCGCGAAGACATTGCTGCCGACCACGGCTGCCTCTGCATAGGTCGGAAGGCTGAATAAGGTGGCCTGGAGCGCGGCATAGGGCGTGACGCCGGCCCACTGCATGGCATAGCGATAGCCGCCCTCGATGCGGCCCGAGATCGCGTTGGCGTTGAACTGCGCCCGCAACTGGTCGTAACCGGCAGCCGTCACGACGCGGTTGGTCGTGACGTCCTGCCAGCCATAGGCGAGCGCCGCCGTGATGTAGGCCGGTCCGGCCGTATGACGCACGAAGGCACCGGCCTGGAACAGGTCGGAGCGACCCCAGCCGAGCCCGTTGACGTTGAAAGCGGTCCCACCGCCTGCGAGTGCAAAGCCCGCAATCGTCGACGGCGAGAAGCGGTAATCGAGGCCCACGGCTGTGCCGTATATACTGCTGCTCGTGTTGTTCGAGCCGAGGCCGGCATTGCCGTCCGTGGTCTGCGAGCCGCCATAGCCGGCCGTCCACACATCCCAGCGCTGCTCGAAGGTTGCCGCCGGTGCCTTGCGGTAGATCGAGGCGAAGGCGTCGCGCGCGCTCTTGCCGCGCGCATTCGCGTCCGCGGCAAATGGCGACGCGCCAGGCGTGCCGCTGCGTCCTGAGCTGAAGACGTCGGTCAACAGGCTCATGAACAGGTTCATCGCATTGAAAGTCGCCTGCTGCGATCCCGTTGCGGATTCACCCGAGGCCTGCGTCAGGCCTCCGGGACCAAGACCCGCGAGTTCGGCCTGCAGGAAGCCATTGGTGTTGAAGAAGTTCTGAAGGGTCGTCGCGACGTTCTGCTGGTTGACGTTGAGCGCGTATTTCGCGCCGTAGTTTAGCGTGAAATCGAGGAAGACCTCGTTCGATCCGACGCTCGTCGTGCCGATGAGGCCGCCCGGCGCGGCAACGCCCGAAAAATTCCCGACGGAGGTGCCGAAGAAGTTCATGATCGAATAGTGCTTCATCACCGCGGCGCCCGGATACAGCGCGACGCCGACAGTGCCGTCCAGCGCGACATTGCCGGTGACGAGCGCGTGGCTCGTGCTGGATCCGCTACCGACCTGCACCACATAGACCGAGCCGGACTGAAGCGTGAGATCGCCCTGAACCTGCATGCTCGAGCCCGGGCCGCCGTCGCCGGGCGCATAGATGCCGCCGTTGGCGATGAGGGTATTGCCAACGATTCCGGCGCCGAACAACGCACCACCTGCATTCACGGTGGTCAGGCTCGACTGCGAGATGTCACCATCGACCCGCAGGATGCCGCCGTTCACCGTGGTCGTGCCGGTGTAGGTATTCGCGCCCGAGAGGATCAACGTGCCGCTGCCGACCTTTTCCAGCGAGCCGGGGCCGACGGGACCGCAACCGCAGGTATCACCGATGACGCCGCTGACCTCGGTCGAGAGGTTGTTACCGCCGACGACGAGGGTATTGCCGCCGCCGATATAGTAGAAGCCGCTGCCTTCGATCGATCCTGCGGTGATGCGACCATCGCCGGCCGGACCGGTGCCTCCACCGAAATCGACGACGCCGGTCCCGGTGGTGATGAAGCGTGCGTTGCCGCCGGTGGAGTTGTCGAAGAATTCGGTCCTGCCGCCGTCCTTGGTGATGATCGTGGCATTGCCGGCCGTGGTGAATGCGCCGAAATCGGTGAGACCATCCGCTTCATTGATGATGGTTGCATTGCCGGCGGTCGCCGTGTCGGAGCCGGCGAACGTCCCAAACACGGTACCGCCAAAATCCTTGTTCACGATCGTCGCCGAGCCCGCCGAAGATTGCTCGATGAATATCGTGCCGCCGCCATTCTGGTTGGTGATGTTGGCCGCGCCTGCATTAGTCCGTCCGAAGAAGCCGATCAGGCCGCCGTCATTGATGATGGTGGCCCGACCGGCCGTCGCGGTGTCGGCTCCACCCCCGAGCGGATCGCCGAAATACACCTGCCCGTTGTTGGTGATCACGATCGAGCTGGCGGAGGTTGCGTTGAGGAACATCGTCGTGCCGGAGAAGGCGTTCAGGATCGACGTGATTCCCGACGTGTCGGCATTGACGATGCTGAAGAGGCCCTCGTTGGTGACGGCGCCGACCATGCTCGCGGTGTGGGTCGCGTCACCGAGCTGCAGGGATCCGCAATTGCAGATGAAGGTGCCGCCGGTATAGGAGTTCGCGCCGAGCAGCGCCAGGGTACCTGGTCCCTGAACATTGATGCCGTCGCTGCCGACAATGCGCGAAACGATCGCGGCCGAGGGATCGCTGGTGCCGGTCACATCGTTGGTGACGAACGTGGTGCCGCCCGCAGCCAGCCTGAGGTCGCCGCCCTGAATGGTGTAGATCGAGCCGTCGGCGGTGAGGTCGAAGCCCACGAGGCTGGTGAGCTGCACGCCGCCCGGCGTAACCGTCACCGTGCCGCCCGTCGCCGGCGTCGAGGGAGCGCTGCTTCCGAACAGCGTGCCGGCTGATGCGGGATCATAGGCCGTGCTGGTCGCTCCAAAGAAGTCGGTCCAGTTGGTCGTCGTGTTGTCCCAGACGCCGCCCCCGCCGTTGACGATGCCGTTCGGCGTGGTCTGTGATCCGTTGAAGACCTGCTGGGCCCCGACTGGGCTCGCCATAACGATTGCGCTCGAGACGAAGCCGGCCCCGAATGCCACGCGCATTGCCGCGGCACTCCGGCGCGAGCAACTCCCCCCGCTCGATCGCAACCAAGCCCCCACGCTCGTTCCTCACCCCGCGGCGCTCCCCAGCGGCGCCGCGGGGAACTTAGGCGAAGAGGAGGGGCGGTAGAACTACGGGGCATCGAAAATCTGCCAACGGGCCCCCCAATTCGGGCAGATTCAACAGTCCATGTTGTAACCGCGCCACGGTTTTGCCGGGCGCCATTCCCAATTCGCGCACATACGGACGCACGAGTACGTCCACACTTGTGGACGGCCATTCACATCAAGGGTTGACCGTCCACCTCATGGGCTCAGTAATTGCTCGGAGACGACCCATTCGGGATGCCGTCAATCGGACATTCGTCCGTACCGGGGGTCGAGCGGGTCATCGCCTCGACCATGTCCCTCGTCCCTTCGGGATCCTTGATCCAGTTCTTGTAGAAATCATACGGGCACGCCGCGACACCGCGCGGGCTTTCGCCGGAATTGATCATGCCGGTGTAGCCGCGGTGGACCAGCTTGTAGAGATGGTTCTGCGACTGGCCGTTGCGGCGCGCATCGCGGATCAGGTGTTTCGACAGCTGTGCGTACTGGATGCCGTAATCCTCCTCGCCGCATTCGCCGAGCGTACGGCCGTCGAAGCCGATGATCGCGGAGTGGCCGAAATAGGAATAGACGCCGTCGAAACCGGCGGCATTGGCGACGGCGACATAGACGTTGTTGGCCCACGCCATGGCCTTCGAGATCAGAACCTGCTGCTCCTTGGCCGGATACATGTAGCCCTGGCAGCGCACGATCAGCTCGGCACCCTTCATGGCGCAGTCGCGCCAGATCTCCGGAAAATTGCCGTCGTCGCAGATGATCAGGCTGACCTTCATCCCCTTCGGACCATCGGAGACATAGGTGCAATTGCCTGGATACCAACCTTCAATCGGCACCCATGGCATGATCTTGCGGTACTTCTGCACGATCTCGCCCTTGTCGTTCATCAAGATCAAGGTGTTGTAGGGCGCCTTGTTCGGGTGCTCCTCATGTCGTTCACCGGTCAGCGAGAACACGCCCCACACCTTGGCCTTGCGGCAGGCCTCGGCGAAGATCGCGGTCTCCTCGCCGGGCACGGCGCACGCCGTCTCGTACATCTCCTTGGAGTCGTACATGATGCCTTGCGTGGAATATTCGGGGAAGATCACGAGGTCCATGCCGGGCAGGCCGGTCTTCATGCCCACCACCATGTCGGCGATCTTGCGGGCATTGTCGAGCACCTCGGCCTTGGTGTGCAGGCGGGGCATCTTGTAGTTCACCACGGCGACGCCGACGGTATCGTTACTGCTCGAAATGTCACCGTGAAGCATGTTGAGCGCTCCTGTCGTTTATTGGTTTGAGGTCATCGCGCGCTAATGGCTGATCATCCAGGGCCGTGCCATCGGGAAACCCTTGGCGCCGCTCCCGGTCTTGGTCATCGGCCGCGCCGGCTTCTTCTTGTCTGACGCGTTCTTGTCCTTCACGGTTTTGCCTGTGGAGCAGCAGCTGCAGCCGGGAGCGTGCGAGGCCTTGTATTGCGCGAGCGTCTGCGGCGCGTGGGTGCTGCGCTCGTTGACGGCATGCGCCTTGCGCTTCTCGGCCGGCATGCAGAAGAAGTTCGGCGCGGTCAGAATCACGCGCGGCGCCGACGTCTCGCAGCGCGGGCAGCTTTGCGGATCGTCGCACTCGGCCATCGGGCGCAGGTCCGTAAAAGGTCCGCAGTCGTCACAGAGATATTCGTAGACCGGCATCGCATCACCTAAGCTCTTGCCTGTTCATACAACTCGCTGCCACCATTCGTGTGGAGACAGCCCCTCACCCCAACCCTCTCCCCGTAAGAACGGGGAGAGGGAGCGCATCGGCTACTTGTCGGGCGAGATCGGCATCTGGATATCGCCGGTGATGTGCTTGATGGGACCTGCCGCCGACGGCATCACGTCGAAGTCGAAGATCTCGGTCGGCAGCCACAGCGTGGCGCAGGCATTGGGCACGTCGACCACACCGGAGATGTGGCCCTGGCACGGCGCGGTGCCGAGGATCGAATAGGCCTGGGCGCCGGAATAGCCGAACTTCTTCAGATACTCGATCGCATTCAAGCACGCCTGGCGATAGGCGATATGGACGTCGAGATAATGCTGCTTGCCGGCCTCGTCGACCGAGATGCCCTCGAAGATCAGATAGTCCTTGTAGTTCGGCGTGATCGGCGACGGCTTGAAGATCGGGTTCTTGATGCCGTATTTCGACATGCCGTCCTTGATCACCTCGACCTTCAGATGCAGCCATCCGGCCATCTCGATGGCGCCGCAGAAGGTGATCTCGCCGTCACCCTGGCTGAAGTGCAGATCGCCCATCGAAAGACCCGCGCCCGGCACATAGACCGGGAAGTAGATCTTCGAGCCGCGGGAGAGATCCTTGATGTCGCAATTGCCGCCATGCTCGCGCGGCGGCACCGTGCGCGCCCCCTCGGCGCCGATCTTGGCCTTGACGTCGCCCTTGGCGCGGCCACCATGGGCGGTCGGCGCGAACGGCGGGTTGGCAAGGCCCGGGACGCGGGTCGGATTGGTCGAGATCAGCTCGGCCTCGCGCTTGTTCCAGGTCTCCAGCATCTTCGGATCGGGCAAACAGCCGATCAGGCCGGGATGGATCAGGCCGGCGAAATTCACGCCGGGCACGTGGCGTGACGACGTATAGAGGCCCTTGATGTCCCAGATCGATTTCTGCGCCAGCGGGAAATGGTCGGTGAGGAAGCCGCCGCCATTCTGCTTGGAGAAGAAGCCGTTGAAGCCCCACAGGCTCTCCTTCATCGGACCGACGTCGAGCAGGTCGACGACGAGGAGATCGCCGGGCTCGGCGCCCTTGACGCCGATCGGGCCGGACAGGAAGTGCACGATCGACAGGTCGATATCGCGCACGTCGTCGGCGGAATCGTTGTTCTTGATGAAGCCGCCGGTCCAGTCATAGGTCTCGATGATGAAATCGTCGCCGGGATTGACCCAGGCTACGATCGGAATGTCGGGGTGCCAGCGGTTGTGCACCATGTCATTTTCGTAAGCCGACTTGGTGAGATCGACCTTGATCAGTGTCTCTGGCATCGAGATGCTCCCCTTTTACATGGTTGGTTAGACGGACAGATATTTCGAGACCTGTGCGGCATCGACGGCATCGCGCGGATCGTCACGCACGATCTCGCCGTTCTCGATCACCAGCACGCGGTCGGCAATGTCGAGCGCGAAGCTCAGGACCTGCTCGGAGACGACGATCGAGAGCCCCTTCTCGTCGCGGATGCGTTTCAGGGTGCGCGCCATCTCCTTGATGATGGAGGGCTGGATGCCTTCGGTCGGCTCATCCAGCAGCAACACCTTCGGCTTGGTTGCGAGCGCACGCGCAATGGCGAGCTGCTGCTGCTGGCCGCCGGAGAGATTGCCGCCGCGGCGGCCCTTCATCTCGAGCAGGACCGGAAACAATTCGTAGATGTCGCCGGGCACCTCGGATTCGCCCGCGACGACGAGGCCGGTCTCGATGTTCTCCTTCACCGTCATGGTGGAGAAGATCATGCGGCCCTGCGGCACATAGGCGAGGCCTTTGGCGACGCGCTCGTAGCTCTTGAGGTTACCGAGCTCGGCACCGTCCATGGTCACCGAACCGCTCCTGGCCGGAAGGATGCCCATCAGCGACTTCATCAGCGTGGTCTTGCCCATGCCGTTGCGGCCCATGATCGCCACGATCTCGTTGGGCGCGACCTTGACGTTGAGCCCGTGCAGCACCTCGCTCTGGCCGTAGGCGACGTGAAGATCTGAAATTGCCAGCATCAGCGTGCTCCTAGACTCGGTATGCCTTCCTTCTCCCCTTGTGGGAGAAGGTGGCGCGGACGAAGTCCGCGACGGATGAGGGGTTTGCATCCGCGGATGCGACAGGCAGTTCGACGCGCGGAGAGAGACCCCTCACCCGGATCGCATCTGACGATGCGATCCGACCTCTCCCACAAGGGGAGAGGTGCACCGTCAATGCCGCTGCGGACTCGCTGGCTCTCACCACGTCAGTGCCCCAGATAGACTTCGATGACCTTGGGATCGTTCTTGACCTTCTCCATCGTCCCTTCGGAGAGGATCTGGCCCTGGTGCAGCACGGTGACCTTGTGGGCGATGTCTTCGACGAACTTCATGTCGTGCTCGATCACCAGCACCGAGCGGTTCTTGATGATGCGGTTGAGCAGCTCGGCGGTCTTGGCGCGCTCGGACACGCTCATGCCGGCGACCGGCTCGTCGAGCATCAGCAAGTCCGGGTCCTGGATCAGCAGCATGCCGATCTCCAGCCACTGCTTCTGGCCATGGCTGAGCTCGTCGGCATAGGTGTTGAGCTTGTCCTTGAGGAAGATCATCTCGGCGACCTCCTCGACCCGATCCTTCACGAGCTGGTCGCGCTGAAAGGTCAACGAGCCGAAAACGGTGCGGCCACGCGGGAACGAGATCTCGAGGTTCTCGAACACGGTGAGATCCTCGAACACCGATGGCGTCTGGAATTTGCGTCCGACGCCGGTCTGCACGATCTCGTTCTCCCTCATCTTCGTGAGCTCCTTGCCACGAAACTGGATCGAGCCCGAGGTCGCCTTGGTCTTGCCGCAGATCAGGTCGAGCACCGTGGTCTTGCCGGCGCCGTTGGGACCGATGATGACGCGGATCTCGTTCTCCTCGACATAGAAGGAGAGATCGTTGACCGCCTTGAACCCGTCGAACGAGACGGTCAATCCGGAGACAGCGAGCAGGAATTCCTTGGGTTGATGACCGACGAGCATGGATCTATCTCCTCACTGCCAGCGTGGCATCGGCATCGTGGTGTCCAACGAGCATGATGGCCTCCTCACTCTGCCGGTGCGCCGTCGGCGACCGAATTGTCGCTCCAGCCCGGCTTCCGCTTGCGCGAGGCGAACAGCCGATCAATCCGCGGCTGCACGTAATCGGCCCAGAGCCCGGACAAACCATTTGGGAACGCGAGCACGACGGCGATGAACAGCGCGCCGAGGCCGAACAACCACAGTTGCGGGAAGGATTCCGACAGGCTGGTCTTGGCGAAATTCACCAGGATGGCGCCCCAGATCGCACCGAAGATCGACATGCGCCCGCCGACCGCGGTGTAGATCACCATCTCGATCGACGGCACGATGCCGACGAAGGAGGGCGACATGAAACCGACATTGAGCGCGAACATGGCGCCGCCGATCGCGGCGAAGACCGCGGCCATGCAGAAGGCGAAGATCTTGAAGTTGGCGACGCTGTAGCCGGAGAAGCGGACGCGGTCCTCCTGTTCGCGCATCGCCACCAGGATGCGGCCGAGCTTGGTCAGGCGGATGAACTGCGCGATGCCGATGCAGGCGAACAGCAGCACCACCTCGACGAAGTACAGGATGACCTTGGCGTGGTCGGGCCGGATGTCCCATCCCTTGAGGGTACGCAGATCCGTCATGCCGTTGATGCCGCCGGTATAGCCCTGCTGCCCGACGATCAGGATGGTCAGGATGGCGGCGACGGCCTGGGTGATGATCGCGAAATAGGTGCCGCCGACACGGCGCTTGAACATCGCGGTGCCGATGATCAGCGCGAACAGGCCGGGGACCAGGATGATGGCGAGGATGGTGAAGGTGAGGCTGTGGAATGGTTGCCAGAACAACGGCAGCGACGTGATCTGATTCCAGTCCATGAAATCGGGGATGCCGGGCGTCGACTGGATCTTCGTGTTCTCGACGCTGGACGCCTCCAGCTTGAGAAACATCGCCATGCAGTAGCCGCCGAGACCGAAGAACACGCCCTGCCCGAGGCTCAGGATGCCGCCATAGCCCCAGCACAGCACGAGGCCAAGCGCGACGAAGGCGTAGGTGAGGTATTTCGCGACCAGGTTGAGGCGGAACACATCCAGCGACAGCGGCAGGATCACGAACAGCACGGCGGCCAGGACAATGAAGCCGATGAGCTCGGACCGATTGAAGAAGCGTGAGTTGATCATGACTTGCCTGCTTCTCGTTACTTGCGGACTTTGAGGGCGAAGAGACCCTGCGGCCGCAGCATCAGGATGCCGACGACAGCGAGCAGCGTCAGGACCTTGGCCATCGAGCCCGACATGAAGAATTCGAGCGTCGATTGCGTCTGCGAGATCGAGAACGCGGAGGCGATGGTGCCGAGCAGGCTCGCGGCGCCGCCGAACACGACGACCAGGAACGTGTCCACGATGTAGAGCTGTCCGGAGGTCGGCCCGGTCGAGCCGATCATGGTGAAGGCGCTTCCGGCGATTCCGGCGATGCCGCAACCGAGCCCGAACGTGTAGCGGTCGACCTTCTCGGTGTTGATGCCGACCGCGCCGGCCATGATGCGGTTCTGCACCACCGCACGGACCTGGCGGCCCCAGCGCGACATGTACATGACGTAGGCGACCGAGAGAGTGATCAGCACGGTGAGACACATCACGAAGACGCCGTTGATGGGCACTTCGATGCTGTCGGTGACGTGCAGCGAGCCCAGCATCCATTGCGGCAGCTCGACGCCGACCTCACGCGCGCCGAACACGGAGCGATAGGCCTGCTGCAGCATCAGGCTGAGGCCCCAGGTGGCAAGCAGCGTATCCAGCGGGCGCTTGTAGAGATGCCGTATCAGCACCCACTCCACCAGCATCCCCAACGCACCGGACGCGACAAAGGCCAGGATCATCGCAAGGAAGAAATAGCCGCTGAACAAGCCCGGCAAATAGGACTGGAAGACATTCGAGGTCATCCAGGTGACATAGGCCCCGAGGATCATGAACTCGCCATGGGCCATGTTGATGACGCCCATCTGGCCGAAGATGATGGCAAGCCCGAGCGCCATCAGGACGTAGACCGAGAACAGGATCAGTCCCGCAAAGCCCTGCATGACGAAGATGGAGCCGAGATCACCAAGCGAGTAGTCGCCGAACATCGATGTCCTCCGTCGGGGATAAGGGTCCCGCGTCGCGAGCAGGCTCGCGACGCGGGGGTCTTGGGCATGGATTTGCGGTCCACGCCAGGGAGCGGTTGGACTTGAGGAAAAGCGCGACGGGCGCCGCGGCTTACTGGTAGCCCTTCGGGAACGGATCCGGCTCGACGAGATCGGCGGTCTCGTAGATCAGCTCGAACTGGCCATCGAGCTTGGCGCGTCCCACCCGGGTCTTCGACCAGAGGTGATGATTCTCGTGGATGCGCACATAGCCTTCCGGCGCGCCCTTGAACTCGACGCCGGGCGAAGCCGCTGCGATCTTGTCGACGTCGAAGGAACCCGCCTTCTCCACCGTCAACTTCCACAGCCACGGGCCGAGATAGGCAGCCTGGGTGACGTCTCCAATGACCGTCTTCTCGCCCCACGCCTTCTTGAACGCCGGCACGAAGGTCTTGTTGTTCGGATTGTCGAGCGACTGGAAGTACTTCATGCAGGCATAGGCACCCGCGATGTTCTCGCCGCCGATGCCGTCGATCTCGTCTTCGGTCACCGAGATCGTCAGCAGCGCCTGCTTGGAGAGGTCGATGCCGGCGGCCTTGAGCTGCTTGTAGAAGGCGACGTTCGAGCCGCCCACGACGTCGGTGAAGATCACGTCGGGCTTGGTCAGCTTGATCTTGTTGATGACCGAGTTGAACTGGGTGTTGCCGAGCGGATAGTACTCCTCGCCGACCACCTTGCCCTTCAGCACGTTCTCGACGTGCTTGCGCGCGATCTTGTTCGAGGTGCGCGGCCAGATGTAGTCGGAGCCGATGAAGAAGAACGATTTCGCGCCCTTTTCCTTGGCGATCCAGTTCAGGCCGGCGAGAATCTGCTGGGTCGCCTCCTGGCCGGTGTAGATGACGTTCTTGGACTGCTCGAGGCCTTCGTAGAAGGTGGGGTAATAGAGCATGCCGTTATACTGCTCCATGACCGGCAGCACGGCCTTGCGCGAGGCCGAGGTCCAGCATCCCATGATCGCCGCGACCTTGTCGTTGACCAGCAGCTTCTTGGCCTTTTCCGCAAAGGTCGGCCAATCGCTGGCGCCGTCCTCCTGGATGAACTTGATCTTGCGCCCGAGCACGCCGCCGGCGGCATTGATCTGCTCGATGGCGAGCTTTTCGGCCTCAATCGACCCGGTCTCGGAGATGGCCATGGTGCCGGTCGCCGAATGCAGGATGCCGACCGTGACCTCGGTGTCGGTGACCGCAAGGCCGGTGGTGTTGACCGCCGAGGTCGCGGGAGCCTGCGCAAAGGATGCCCGCGGCAGCATCGTGATGGCCGGCACGGCGGCCATTCCCATCAATAGTTTGCGCCGGAGCGGCGACAAAAGGCCCTTGTTTGGTTCGTCTGACATGAGCACCCCACTTTTGTTCGAGGACACGCGATTGGTGCCGTGAGGATGGCTCGGATCTATGCAGCGCCAGCATACGCAAGATCGCGTATACTGCACCGCAAAATGCCGACGTAGGCTTTTGGTACGGAATTTGCGAGGGATCCGGGTTCGTATCGAGAGTGGGGTAAAGCGTGGCAGGGCGGCAGCGAATAGACCGCGTCAGGCGCCAGTACAACCAATGGGTCGCCAACCAGACGCTGGAGGACTACGCGCTGCGCTTCACGGCCAAGAGCGCGCGCCGCTGGTCCGCCGCCCGGGTCGCCAACACGGCGCTGGGCGCGATTTCGTTCCTGGCGATGGAGGCGATCGGCGGCACCATCACGCTGAACTATGGCGTCACCAACGCCGCCGCCGCCATCCTGGTGGTCTCGACCATCATCTTCTGCTGTGGCGTGCCAATCGCCTATTATGCCGCTAAATGCGGCATCGACATCGACCTGCTCACGCGGGGCGCCGGCTTCGGCTATATCGGCTCCACCGTCACCTCGCTGATCTACGCGTCCTTCACCTTCATCTTCTTTGCGATCGAAGCCGTGATCCTGGCGTCCGCGCTCGAGATGTGCTTCGGGATTCCGCGGCCGATCGGCTACCTCATCAGCGCCGTCGTCATCATCCCGCTGGTGGCCTACGGCATCACGCTGATCAGCCGCTTCCAATTGTGGACGCAGCCCCTATGGATCGTGCTCCACATCATTCCGTTCGCGGCGATCGCCTGGCACAACCCGCACTCCTTTACGGAGTGGCGCAAGTTCTCGGGCGAGCACGGCGACCTCAACGGGCATTTCGACTTGCTGCTGTTCGGGGTCGCGGCCTCGGTGGTGTTTTCGCTGGTGGCGCAGATCGGCGAGCAGGTCGACTTCCTGCGATTTTTGCCGCGCGACCGCCGCGCGTCCAAAACCTCCTGGTGGGTGGCGCTGATGAGCGCAGGACCGGGCTGGATCGTGCTGGGCGCGCTGAAACTCCTGGCGGGTTCGTTCCTCGCCTTCTTCGCGCTCAGCCACGGGGTGCCGCCCGAGGAGGCCGCCGAGCCCGCCCATATGTATCTCGAAGCGTTCCGCTATGTGCTGTCGCAGCCTGACCTCGCGCTGGCGTTGACCGGCACGTTCGTGATCCTGTCCCAGGTGAAGATCAACGTCACCAACGCCTATGCCGGCTCGATCGCCTGGTCGAACTTCTTCTCGCGCTTGACCCACAGCCATCCCGGCCGCGTCGTCTGGCTGGTCTTCAACGTCATCGTGGCGCTGCTATTGATGGAGATCGGCGTCTACAAGGCCCTTGAGCAGACGCTCGCGCTCTATTCGAACGTCGCGATCGCCTGGGTCGGTGCGCTGGTCGCTGACCTCGTCGTCAACAAGCCGCTTGGATTGCGGCCACAGCAGATCGAATTCAAACGCGCGCATCTCTACGACGTCAATCCGGTCGGCGTGGGTGCGATGACGATCGCGACCATTGTTTCCATCAGCGCCTTTTACGGCCTGTTCGGACCTACCGCGAAGGCGCTGTCAGCCTTCATAGCGCTGGCCGTTGCCTTCGTCGCCGCGCCATTGATTGCGTGGGCCACGGACGGCAAATATTACATCGCGCGCAAGCCGAAGCGGAGCTGGCAGGACATTGAGGCGATCCAGTGCTGCATCTGCGAGCACGCGTTCGAGCCGGAGGACATGGCCTCCTGCCCCGCTTACGCCGGACCGATTTGCTCCTTGTGCTGCTCGCTGGATGCCCGCTGCCACGATCTCTGCAAGCCGCACGCGCGGATCCAGGCGCAGGTATCGGAGACGCTGGGCAAGCTGCTGCCGCAGCCGATCTACGCGCGCATCAATTCGCAACTCGGCCATTATGTCGGCGTGTTCGTGGTCTCCGCCGGCCTCGTCGCGCTGGTGCTGGGCCTGATCTATCTGCAGACCTCGGCGAGCGTGCATGGCGAGAATAGTCTCGTCTCCGACGTGCTCTGGAAGGTGTTCTTCTCCCTCAGCATCATCATCGGTGTGGTGGCGTGGCTGTTCGTGCTGGCGCAGCAGAGCCGCCGGGCCGCCGAGGAGGAGACCCGGCGACAGACCGCGCTGCTGATCCAGGAGATCGACGCCCACAAGCGCACCGACGCCGAGCTGCAGCGCGCCAAGGAGGTTGCCGAATCCGCCAACCTCGCCAAGAGCCGCTACGTGGTGGGCCTGAGCCACGAGCTGCGCTCACCGCTGAACGCGATCAGCGGCTATGCCCAACTCCTGGAGCAGGACACGACGCTCAACACCAAGCCGCGCGATCAGGTCCGCGTCGTTCGCCGCAGTGCCGACCACCTCTCCGGCCTGATCGACGGCATTCTGGACATCTCCAAGATCGAGGCCGGACGGCTGTATCTGTCGCGCGACGAGGTGCGCTTCAGCGAGTTCCTCGATCAGCTGGTGGGCATGTTCCGCCTTCAGGCCGCTGCCAAGGGCATCGACTTCGTGTTCAGGCGGCCGGCGTATTTGCCGCTGGTGGTCTATGCCGATGAGAAGCGGCTGCGCCAGGTGTTGATCAATTTGCTCTCGAACGCCATCAAGTTCACCCAGACCGGCAGCGTGCAGTTCGTCGTACACTATCGCAGCCCCGTTGCCGAGTTCGAGGTGATCGACACCGGTCCCGGCATCCAGGGCGACGATCTCGAACGCATCTTCGCGCCGTTCGAGCGCGGTGCGCTCGGCATCTCGCAGCCGCAAACCGGCACCGGCCTCGGCCTGACCATCAGCCGTCTGCTCGCCGGTGTGATGGGCGGCGATATCAAGGTCATGAGCACGGTCGGCACCGGCTCAACGTTCAAGGTCAAGATCCTGCTCTCGGAGGTCATCAATCCCCAGCGCATCGCGCCGGTGGAGGCCCCGATCTCCGGCTATCACGGCGCGCGCAAAACCATCCTCATCACCGACGACGACCCCGTCCATCGCGACCTCCTGCGCGAGGTGCTGACCCCGCTCGGCTTCATCCTGCTCAGCGCGCCGGATGGCCCCGGCTGCCTCGCATTGGCGCAGCATTGCCGGCCCGATCTGTTCCTGCTCGACATCTCGATGCCCGCCATGGACGGCTGGGCCGTCGCGGAGGCCTTGCGCGCGAACGGCCATCACCAGGCGCGCATCCTGATGGTGTCGGCCAGCGCGATCGAGGCCCACGGCGCGCCGCTGGCGCAGCCTTTCCACGACGGCTATTTAATGAAGCCGATCGACATCCCCAGGCTCCTGGAGACGATCCGCCAGCTCCTCAAGATCGAATGGCAATACGGCTCGGACGAGATCGCGGTGCCGTTCTGGCGCCCCGAAAGCGGATCAAGGCCGCCGGCGCGGCACATCGAGGCGCTGATCGGGCTCGGCCGGATCGGCTACGTCAAGGGCATCCAATTGAAGCTGGACGAGATCGGCAGCGAGCATCCGGAACATGCCGACTTCGTCGCACAGATGCGGTCGCTGGTCGACCGCTTCGATCTCGAGCAGTACATGGCCACATTGAAGACGTTGCATGCGCATGAACATTGAGTCGAAAAAGCGTGACGTCGCGCTCGTCGTGGATGACTCTCCCGAGACGCTGCGGCTGCTCACCGACGCGCTGGACGGCGCCGGCATGACGGTGATGGTGGCACTCGACGGCGCGGCGGCGATCCGCATCATCGACCAGATCACGCCCGACATCGTGCTGCTCGATGCCGTGATGCCCGGCATCGATGGCTTCGAGACTTGCCGCCGGCTCAAGCGCGATGCCGGTCTTGCCAATGTCCCCGTGATCTTCATGACGGGGCTCGCCGAAACCGAGCATATCGTTCGTGGGCTAGAGGCCGGCGGCGTCGATTACGTGACAAAGCCGATCGTGATCGAGGAAATGCTGGCGCGCATCCGCGTCCATCTCGGCAATGCCCGCCTGACCCAGAGCGCGCGCGCAGCGCTTGACGTCTCCGGCCGGTTCCTGTTCGCGGTCGATCGCCAGGGCCATGTGCTGTGGGCGACGCCGCAGGCGCAGAAGCTGCTGTCCGATCATCACGGCGCACAGGCCGACGACTTCGTCCTGCCGCCATCGCTGCTGCTATGGCTGGAGCAGGCCAGGGCCAAGGGCAGCTCGAAGTCGCAAGGAGCCTCCTTGCCCGACAATCCGCAGCTTCGGCTCTATTACATGGGCGAAACCGCACCGAACGAATTCCTGCTGCGGCTCTCCAGGGAGTCCGGCACCGCGCTGCCGCCGGAATTCACCAGCGAACTCGGGCTCACCACCCGCGAGGGCGAGGTGCTGGCCTGGCTCAGCAAGGGCAAGACCAACCGCGACATCGCGCAAATCCTGGGCCTCAGCCCGCGCACGGTCGACAAGCATCTCGAGCAGATCTACGCCAAGCTCGGCGTGGAGAACCGGACGGCGGCGGCGGCGATTGCGGCGAACGCGACGCGAAGGAATTCGTAGGGCTGCGGTGTGGATGAGTTGGTACGCCGCTCACCCAACCGACAGTGTCGTCCCGGACAAGCGTAGCGAAGCGAAGCGCCGATCCGGGACCCATAACCACAGGAAGCAATCTTCCGCGAGTCGGCAACTCCGAGTGCCCGGAACCACTTCTCCCTGTAGCTATGGGTCCCGGGTTCGCTTCGCGCCCCGGGACGACAGCGGAGTGTGTGGCGATCACATCCGCCCCTCACACAAGCAGCGCCCTCACCTATACACAAACGCCTTGTCATCCAGATCCGTCTTCGGGATCTCGTCCTTTTCGGTCCAGTAATCCTGGCTGTGCTGCCATTCCGGCTTGTCGCCGCGCTTGGGCAACAGGTCCATGTTGCGCATCATATAGCCGGGGTTGAAGTTCTCCGGATCGATCCAGGGCAGGATCGGCATGTTGTGGTCTTCGGCGCGCAAGCGCACCTCGACCTTCTTCGCGCCCTTGGTCTTCATATGACCGAGAAGCCGGCAGACGAAGTCGGCGACGAGATCGACGCGCAGCGTCCAGCTGGCGCGGAAATAGCCGAACACCCAGACCATGTTCGGAACGCCCGTGAACATGATGCCGCGATAGGTGACGGTGTCGCCGAACGCCAGCGGCTTGCCGTCGATTTCGAAGGCGATGTCGCCGAGCGCGGCGAGATTGAAGCCGGTCGCGGTGACGATGACATCGGCTTCCAGCAGCTTGCCGGATTTGAGCTGGATGCCGTTCTCGACGAAGCATTCGATCTCGTCGGTGACGACGGAGGCCTTGCCGCTGGCGATGCCCTTGAACAGATCGGCATCGGGCACGAAGGCGATGCGCTGCCGCCACGGCCGGTAGGTCGGCGTGAAGTGCGTCTCGACGTCGTAGTCGGGACCGAGCACCGCACTGATCTGGCCGATCAGGTCCTTCTTGACCTGCTCGGGCTTGGACACGCAGAGTTTCGTGAAGGCATCCTGTTCGAACAAAATCTTGCGCCGAACGATCTCGTGGATCCAGGCCTCGTCGACCTGAAGCCGGCGCAGCTCCTCCGCGATCTCGATGGCGTTGCGGCCGAGGCGAAAATAGGTCGGCGAACGCTGCAGCATGGTGACATGCGCACACTGATCCGCGATGTTCGGCACCAGCGTTGCCGCGGTGGCGCCCGAGCCAATCACCACGACCTTCTTGTTCGTAAGATCGAGATCATCAGGCCAGGTCTGCGGATGGACGATGCGGCCTTTGAAGCGATCGGTGCCCTTCCATTCCGGCGTGTAGCCTTCCGAATGACGGTAATAGCCCTGGCACATCCAGAGGAAGTTCGCCGTGAAGGTCTTTGCCTCACCTGTGTCGGTCGTCACGGCGTCGATGGTCCAGAGATTCTTCTCGCTCGACCAGCTCGCGGAATTGATCTTGTGCTTGTAGCGGATATGCCGCGCGATATCGTTGTCGTCGATCACCTCGTTCATGTAGGCGAGGATTTCTTCAGCGGTCGCGATCGGCGGCCCGACCCAGGGCTTGAAGCTATAGCCGAACGTATGGAGATCGCTGTCCGAGCGGATGCCGGGATAACGATGCGTGCTCCAGGTGCCGCCGAATGTCGCCTGCGTTTCCAGGATGACGTAGCTCGTGCCCGGAAGTTGCTTGTTGATGTGATAGGCGCTGCCGATGCCGGAAATGCCGGCGCCGACGATCAGCACGTCGAAATGTTCAGAAGCTTGTTTGGCCGTGGCGTGACTGCGAACAGCGACATTCATTGTTGCTTCTATGCCTTGCTTGTTTTTGTGGCCGCCCTTGACGGACGACGCGTTTCCTCCGCGGCCGGCATGATCACCCGCCGCGCTTCCGCTTCAAAATGACATAGATCAAGTCGCGGTCAAATCACAGTGCCGCACCCCAGCTCCGCGCGGTCTGCAAGATCCAGTCGCGGTAGAGCGTGAGCGGCGTGACCCCCGTCAATCCGCCACAGCCATCGCCGGCGTTCGGTCCCGTCGCCCAGCTGATGACACCGACAAGCACGGCGCCGTTCGGCTTGTCCTCGAACACAGGACCACCGGAATCGCCGGTACAAGCGCCAATTCCGTCGCGAACACCGTTGGTTACGGGATCGACCAGGCGGATCTGAAGCGTGCCGGGCTGGCCCGTGACGACAAGGCCCGCGACGCGCGTGGCCCCGCCGCTCCTACCATCACCGCGCACGGTGACACCGGTACCGGCAATGACGAAACGGCTACCGACCTGGATCGGAATATTCGGCGCGCCGACCGGCACCGCCGATTTTCCCTTGAGTGGAATTTCCAGTTGCAACAGCGCCACGTCTGCACCGGCGCGGTGCGCCTGCGCTTTGTAGCCCGGATGGATCGCGATGGTGCGCACGTTCAGCAATTGCGGTGCCCCACCGCTGCGATCGACGATCTTGTAGTCCGCGCCCGGCGGCACGCAGTGAGCGCCAGTCAATACGATCTTCGGCGCGATCAGAGTGCCGGTGCAGGAATTGCCGCGCGAGCCGACGATGGTGACGACGGCGCGCGCCACGCCATCGGCCTGCGGCGTGCCGCCGCCAACGATGGCATGGGCGGGCGTGGCGAGCAGCAGAGTGACCGCGGCGAATGTCGCGATTGTCTTCATAGGGAACATGTCTCGTCAGTCGGTTCGGGGAGCGCCTGATTTGCTTCGGACTGGTCCTTGCCGATAGCGCATGCTAGCCCTCTTGGAAAGGAATTGACGAGGGCAGGACATTGGCGATCGAAGCTGTGATCTTTGATTTTGGCGGCGTGCTGACGAGTTCGCCGTTCGAGGCATTCGCGCGGTTCGAGACCGAGCGCGGCTTGCCCGTCGACATCATACGCAGGACCAACGCCGCCAACCATTTGGAAAACGCCTGGGCCAAGTTCGAGCGGGCCGAAGTCGATATCGACACCTTCGACGAATTGTTCGCGACGGAATCGCTCGCACTCGGTGCGGAGGTGCGCGGCCGCGACGTGCTGCCGCTGCTGCAGGGCGATCTGCGCCCCGAGATGGTCGAGGCATTGAAGCGCATCAAGGCGCAATTCAAGACCGGCTGCATCACCAACAATCTGCCTGCCAATGCCATCGGCAGCATGACCGGGCGCTCCCTCTACATCGCCGAAGTCATGGTGTTGTTCGACCACGTGATCGAATCCGCCAAGATCGGCCTGCGCAAGCCTGATCCGCGAATCTACAGGCTGATGGTCGAGACGCTGAAGGTCGATCCGAACAATTGCGTCTATCTCGACGATCTCGGCGTCAATCTGAAGCCCGCGCGCGAGATGGGCATGACCACGATCAAGGTGACGAGCGGCGCCCAGGCGATCGCGGAGCTTGAGGCGGCGACGGGGTTGAAGCTCGGGTAGGCACCTCGTCGTTGCGAGGCACGAAGCCGTAGGGTGGCCAAAGCGAAAGCGTGCCCACCACAATCAGATGGTGGGCACGGCGCTTCCGCGCCTTTGCCCACCCTACGAGAGCTCGCAATGAGGGCGGAGCCTACTCCGCCGCCGCGATCCGCTCCGGAAACGCGGCCGCCAGCTCGTTGCGATCCGGCTTCAGCACGCCGCGCTCGGTGATCAAGCCCGTCACGAGCCGTGCCGGCGTCACATCGAAGGCATAATTCGCGACCGGCGATCCCTCGGGCACGATGCGCACCGTCTCCAGCCTTCCATCCGCGGTGCGGCCAGTCATGTCGGTGACTTCAACGCCGCTGCGCTGCTCGATCGGAATATCGCGGATGCCGTCATGGACGGCAAAATCGATCGTCGGCGACGGCAGCGCGACATAGAACGGCACGCCGTTGTCGTGGGCGGCGAGCGCCTTCAGGTAGGTGCCGATCTTGTTGCAGACATCGCCATTGGCGGCGACACGGTCGGTGCCGACGATGGCGAGATCGACCATGCCGTGCTGCATCAGGTGCCCGCCGGTGTTGTCGGGGATCACGGTGTGCGGCACGCCGTGATGGCCGAGCTCCCAGGCGGTGAGCGAGGCGCCCTGGTTGCGCGGACGTGTTTCGTCGACCCAGACATGGATCTTGATGCCGCGTTCGTGTGCAAGATAGATCGGCGCCGTCGCCGTGCCCCAGTCGACGGTGGCGAGCCAACCGGCGTTGCAATGGGTCAGCACGTTGACGATCTCGCCCCGCTTCTTCGATGCGATTGCCTCGATCAGCTTCAAGCCGTTGCCGGCGATACCGCGATTGATCTCGACATCCTGCTCGACGATCTCGTCGGCACGCGCATAGGCTGCCTCGGCGCGCTCCAGCGGATCGATCGGCGCGAGCGCCATGCGCATCTCGTCCAGCGCCCATTTCAGATTGATCGCGGTCGGCCGCGCCACTACGAGGGTGTCGTAAGCGCGCTTCAGGCCGGCGTCGGAGGCGTCCTCGCGCATGGCGAGCGCCATGCCGTAGGCCGCGGTGGCACCGATCAGCGGCGCGCCCCGCACCAGCATGTCGCGGATGGCGACGGCTGCGTCTTCGCAAGATGTCAGCTTCGCGACGACGAACTCATGCGGCAGCCGGCGCTGGTCGATCGCACCGATTGACCAGCCGTCATGCTCGCGCCAGATGCTGCGGAAATGCTTGCCGTCGACCTTCATGGCATTCTGCCTCTCACTTCACGCGCAGGATGCGCCCGGCCACCGCGTCGAGCTTCTTCAGAAGCTCGGGATCGCGCGCCTCGGGTGCGGTGATCAGCGCGGTGTCGAGCGCGCGATCCGAGCCGATCGGACAGGGCTCGTGCTCGCGCGGAAAATCCTTTGCCAGCCGCGCCACCAGCGCTTTCGCCTTGTCGGCGTTCGACGTCAGCACGCGGATGATATCCTGCACGGTGACGGCATCGTGATCGGGATGCCAACAGTCGAAATCCGTCACCATCGCCACCGTGGCGTAACAGATCTCCGCCTCACGCGCGAGCTTCGCCTCCGGCATGTTGGTCATGCCGATCACGGAATAGCCCAGCGTCTTATAGGTCATGCTCTCCGCATGGGTGGAGAATTGCGGCCCTTCCATGCAGACATAAGTGCCGCCACGCGCGATCGCGATGCTTTCGGCTTCCGCGGCCGCAGCAAGATGAATGCGCAGACGTGGAGAAACCGGATGCGCCATCGACACATGGGCGACACAGCCCCGGCCGAAGAACGAGCTCTCGCGCTTATGGGTGCGGTCGACGAACTGATCGACGAGAACGAAGGTGCCCGGCGGCAGTTCCTCCCTGAAGGAACCGCAGGCCGACAGCGAGATCAAATCGGTGACACCGGCCCGCTTCAGAACGTCGATATTGGCGCGGTAGTTGATGTCAGAGGGCGACAGCCGGTGCCCCTTGTCGTGCCGCGGCAGGAATACAATCGGCAACCCTGCGATGGTGCCGCGGCGCACGGGCGCCGACGGCTCGCCCCAGGGGCTCCTGATCACCTCTTCGCGCGCGCCCTCGAGGCCCGGCAAATCATAAATGCCCGAGCCGCCGATGATGCCCAATACCGCCTGCGTCATGCCCGCTCCACCCTGTTCGCCACGTGCGACATGGTTAAGCTATGCCAGTTTTGCGGCGGTTTTGGAACTGGGGTGGTGGGGGGATGCCGGTGGCGTGAAGAGCGACGGCGTTCGCCTCACGCTCGATGTCGTCCCTGCGCACGCAGGGACGACCCGGAGAAAGAGGCGCGCGCGACCTAAGCCGCGGCCGCCAGCTGCAGCTGGGTCGCCACCATCCGCTCCAGCGTCTCGACGGACTGGAAGTTCTCAGGCGTGATCTCGGCTTGCGGGATGGTGAAGTCGAACTCAGCTTCGACGCCGAGCATCAGATTGACCATGTCCATCGAGGTCAGGCCGACATCGACGAGCTTGGCAGACGGCGCGACATCGGCCGTGAGCGAATTCTGCTCGAGGATGCCCTTCACCAGCTTGATGATGCGATTGCGTACGTCGGTATCAAAGGATTGCATCGGCAAATTCCCGTCTGTCTGTCAAAGGTCGGACCGCTTGCCGCTACGATGGGCACGGCCTGCTGGTCCCGCAATGGGCGACACCAATACTTCGCGTTTCTTAGTAAACGATGACTCAGATTGTCTGAAATTCAGGCTTCTTCCAGAGTCCTAACGCGATGCTGGAAAAACGGGTGATGCAAACAACCGGACCTTAACTGTTCGTTCGGAATTGGGCTTTGTTTACCCTCTATTTCATCGACGAATTTGAATTAAATCCGTAGCCTCATCTCACAAGCAAAGATGGCCGGAGGATCGCTTACGCGCATCGCGAATGATGCCGGCGATCTCGAACGGCAAACCGGAGGCGGACGAGTATGAACGTGCGTGAAGCAGTCCTCACTGTCGACGAAACGCAGACGGGCTTCCTCGAGCAGGGTCCCTCCCTGATCGAGCGCGCCGCCCGAACCGCCGCAGCTGCCGCGGCCGACGCAGACGGGGTCGATCGCGACGCTCGTTTCCCGCACAGGGCTTTCGAGGTCGCGCGCGAGCAGAAACTGCTCGGCGTCATGATCCCGGTCGAGTTCGGCGGCTTCGGTGCCTCCATCTACGACGTCACCGACATCTGCTACACGCTCGGACGCGCCTGCGCCTCGACCGCGATGATCTACGCGATGCACCAGACCAAGGTCGCCTGCGTCGTCAGGCACGGCCACGGCATCCCCTGGATGGAGACCATGATGCGCCGGGTCGCCCGCGACCAGTGGTTGCTCGCCTCCTCCACCACCGAAGGCCAGAACGGCGGCAACATCAGGGCCAGCGCCGCTGCCGTCGATCACGCCGGCGACACCGTCTCGCTGGTGCGCGACGCCACCGTGATCTCCTACGGCGCGGAAGCCGACGGCCTCGTCACCATCGCCCGCCGCGCCACCGAGGCCGCTGCCTCCGACCAGGTTCTGCTGGCGCTCGCCAAGGACGATTATTCGCTGAAGCGGACGCTGGGCTGGGAAACGCTCGGCATGCGCGGCACCTGCTCGACTGGCTTCGAGCTGAAGGTCGACTGTCCCGCCGATCGCGTCTTCCCGGAATCCTATGACAAGATCCACGCCCAGACCATGACGCCGTTCGCACATCTGTGCTGGTCGTCGGCCTGGGCCGGCATCGCCGCCGCAGCCGTGACCCGCGCGCAAGCCTTCGTCCGCAAGGCGGCCCGCACCTCCGGCGGCCAGATGCCGCCGGCCGCGGCACATTTCACCGCCGCCAAGATGTCGCTGGCAAAGCTGCGTGCGCTGCTGTCGGCCAATATCGATGCCTTTGCCCGCGCCGAACATGACGAGCGCGCCCTCGGCTCGCTCGATTTCCAGTCCTCGATCACGCTGCTGAAGGTGCAGGCTTCCGAACTCGCGGTCGAGACCGTGATGCATGCGATGCGCACAGCCGGCCTCTCCGGCTACCGCAACGACGGCGAGTTCACCATGGGCCGGCACCTCCGCGACGTGCTGTCGTCCCCGATCATGATCAACAACGACCGTATTCTGGCCAATGCCGCGACATCGACGCTGATGAGTGGCGTGCCGACAAGCCTCCACGATTGAATCAACAACAACAATTTTGAGATAGCAGGACATCGCGCCATGAATATTGCCATTCTCCCCGACTCGCCCGCGACCGCGCCGCAGATGATCGATCCGCTCGATCACCTCGCCGACAAGCTGTTCCACCGCATGGGCGCCGACGGCGTCTACGCCCGCACCGCACTCTATGAAGGCATCGTCGAGAAGCTCGCCGCGCTGATCACGAACCATCGCGAGAGCGGCACCGAGGTGATGCGTTTCCCGCCGGTGATGAGCCGGGCCCAGCTGGAGAAATCCGGCTACCTCAAGAGCTTTCCGAACCTGCTCGGCTGCGTTTGCGGTCTGCACGGGACCGAGCGCGAGATCAACGCCGCGGTGAGCCGCTTCGACGCCGGCGGCGACTGGACCACCTCGCTGTCTCCCGCCGATCTCGTGCTGTCGCCCGCCGCCTGCTATCCGGTCTATCCGATCGCGGCGAGCCGCGGCCCCTTGCCGAAGGGCGGTCTGCGTTTCGACGTTGCCGCGGATTGCTTCCGCCGCGAGCCGTCGAAGCATCTCGACCGGCTGCAATCGTTCCGGATGCGCGAATATGTCTGCATCGGCAGCCCCGATGACGTCGCCGATTTCCGTGAGCGCTGGATGGTGCGCGCGCAGGCGATCGCGACCGACCTCGGCCTCACCTTCCGTGTCGACTATGCCAGCGATCCTTTCTTCGGTCGCGTCGGCCAGATGAAGGCGGTGAGCCAGAAGCAGCAACAGCTCAAGTTCGAGCTGCTCATTCCGCTGCGCTCGGAAGAGCAGCCGACGGCCTGCATGAGCTTCAACTATCACCGCGAGCATTTCGGCACGACCTGGGGAATCCAGGATGCCGGCGGCGAACCGGCCCACACCGGCTGCGTCGCCTTCGGCATGGACCGGCTGGCGGTCGCCATGTTCCACACCCACGGCACCGACCTTTCCGCCTGGCCCGCCAAGGTGCGGGACGTCCTGGGCCTGCAGCCGCGGGGCACGGCCGACGCCCATGTCGAGGGCTGGCGCTAACGGCATGATCCGGATCCGAAGGACCGCGTCGGCGAAAGTGCGAAGCGGTCTTCCGAAAAGACCATGCTGAAACAATAGACCAAACGAGGCCTGTCATTTCCACGGGTAAGACAAGCGTGATTCACACCAAGGTGCGATGCCGCGAGATCGCCGAGTCCGACGCCGAAGCGGTCGCGGACCTGCTGACGCGCGGCTTCGTCGGCCGCTCGCGGAACTATTGGATCCAGGGCCTGCGCCGGCAGGCCTTCCGGTCCGTGCCGGAGGGCTATCCGCGCTTCGGCTACATGCTCGAGAGTGACGGCACGCCGGTCGGCGTGCTGCTGCTGATCTACACGGCGCGGAAGAACGGCGAAGAGACCGCCATCCAGTGCAATCTGTCGAGCTGGTATGTCGATCCGGCCTACCGCAACTATGCCCCGCTGCTGACCAAGATTGCGCAGCGGCACAAGGACGTGACCTATTTCAACATCAGCCCGGCGCCGTGGACCTGGCCGATCATCGAGACGCAGGGCTTTCGCGCCTATTGCCGCGGCATATTCTTCTCGGTTCCCGCCCTGGCACGGCCCCCGCGCTGGAGCGAGATCGAGGTCATCTCGCCTCACGCCAAGACGATCGAGGGACTTTCCGAAGCCGAAACCGAGCTGCTGACGCGGCATGCGCGCTACAATTGCCTCAGCCTGGTTTGCCGCACGCCGAAGGGAACGTTCCCCTTCATCCTGCAACCGGTGCGCATCCGCCGCGGCTTCATCGCGCCTCCTGCGATGAAGCTGATCTATTGCCGCAGCGCCTCGGAATACGCCGCCTGCGCAGGCCGCATCGGCCGGCTGCTGCTTCGCCTCGGCAAGATCGCGGTGGCGATCGATTCCAATGGCCCGATTCCCGGCCTGGTCGGTATTTATACCGAGCGGCGCGGTCGCAAATACTTCAAGGGCCCGGATCGGCCGCAGCTCGGCGATCTCACCGATACGGAACTGGTGTTGTACGGGCCGTAGGGAAGGCCGTCGGACCAGACCACCGCTGTCGTCCCTGCGAACGCAGGGACCCATACCGCGTGATCTGTCTCTAAGCCCCGATAGTTGTACCGCGGGCTCCTTTACTTCGAGCCTTCGCCAAACATCTCCCTGTGGTTATGGGTCCCTGCTTTTGCAGGGACGACACCTGATATGTTGCTCCCTCGCGGCCAACTCTTGCAGGCACCTCAGCAATCTGAACGCGCGCTCCATCGCCAGTCACCCTCCGTAAACTACTGCGCTTAAGGGAATTTTCCGGCCTCTTCGCTACCCTCGGCGGCTGAATTAGGTTGCGTTAAGTCTATTGCCCGCCGAGATCCCGCCGATCCCATGACGTCGACCCGCGACAACGAGCTTGGTGCACGCCGCGAGCAGGGCCCGGAGGCCCTGGTCGCGCTGAGCCAGCTTGCGCTCGACCACATGGAACAAGGCGTCTGCGTCTACGATGCTGACAACCGGATCGTGCTGGTCAACCAGCGTTACCTGTCGCTGTTCGACATGTCGGCCGACGTCGTGCGCGTGGGCACGAGCTACCGCGAGGTGCTTGCGCATAGTGCGATGCGCGGCAACTTTCCCCAAGACCAGCTCGACACGCTCTACTCGGCGCGGATCGCGCAGATCGCGGGGGGAAAGCCGTTCCGGGCCGAGCAGCAGCTTGCGACCGGCCTCGTCATGTCGCTTGAGCTCAAGCCGCTTCCCGGCGGCGGCTGGATGACGATCTGCGACGATGTCACGCGCCTCGCCCGGCTCGAGACGGAGTTGCGCGTGCAGACCGAGCGCAGCCAGCACGCGCTCTCTAACATGTCGCACGGGCTCATCATGTACGATGCCGACAGCCGTGTCGTCGTCTGCAACGAACGTCTCCTGAAGCTCTACAATCTCGACCCCGAGATCATGAAGCCGGGCGCCTCGCATCGCGAGGTGCTCGATCATTGGGTATCGCGCGGCAATTTGCCGGGCATGCCGACAGACGAATTCCATAAATCCAGGCTGGAGGACGTGCGCACCAGAAAGGCGAAATCCCTGCTGGTGATGCGTTATGACGGACGCATGGTGCAGACGGTCTCCCGCTTCCTGCCCGACGGCGGCTGGGTCACCGTGCACGAGGACGTCACCGAGCGGCTGCAATACGAAGAGACGCTGCGGCAGCAGAACTTCATCCTCGATGCCGCGATGGAGAACATGGCGCACGGGCTCGCCTTCTACGACAGCGACATGCGCCTTCGCGTCTGCAACGCCACCTACCGCAAGATCTACCTGCTGTCGCCGGAGGAGACCAGGCCCGGCACGCATCTCGCCGAGTTGATCGAGCGCTCGATGGCGAACGGCGCGTTCTCTTCTGAATACAGCCCGCAACAGCTGCTGGAAGCCGCCAGTGCGAGGATCGCCAATCACGACGCCTCCCCGATGCGCCGACGGATGTCGAACGACACCGTGATTTCGGTCAGGTACTGCGCTCTGGCCCAGGGCGGCTTCGTCGCCACTTACGAGGACATCACCGAACGCGAGCACGCGATCGAGGAGCTGAGCGAGCAGTATCGCCGCTTCGACGCGGCGCTGAACAACATGGGCCAGGGCCTGTGCATGCTCGATGCGAGCCTGCGCGTCATCGTGTGCAATCGTCGCTACATCGAGATGTACGGCCTGTCGCCTGACATCGTGAAGCCCGGCATCTCGATGCGCGAAATCATGGAGCACAGCTGCGAGCTCGGCATCCATCAGAACACCACAGCCGCGCGGCTCTATGCCGATTACGTCGAGCGGCTGCGCGAGGGCGAGCATACGCTGCATCGCCATTTGAGCGACGGCCGCATCATCAAGCTCAATCACAAGCGGATGGAGCATGGCGGTTGGGTCGTCACCTACGAGGACGTCACCGAGCGCCACAAGGCCCAGGCGCGCGTCGCGCACATGGCGCGGCACGATTCGTTGACCGACCTGCCCAACCGCATGCTGTTCCGCGAAAAGATGGGCGAGGGACTGAACCAGGTCGCGATCGCCGGCGGCGCCATGGCCGTGCTGTGCTTCGACCTCGACAATTTCAAGACCGTCAACGACCGCCTCGGCCACGCCGCCGGCGACCGGCTGCTGCGCTGGGTCGCGGCGCGACTGAAGGAGAATGTCGGCGAGCACGACACCGTTGCGCGCCTTGGCGGCGACGAGTTCGCCGTCCTCCAGCGCGGACCGCAGCCGCAATCGGCGGAAAAGCTGGCCCGGCGCCTGGTCGAGGTCATCGGTCATCCGCCGCCGCTGGAAAGCCAGTCGATCCATGTCGGCGTCTCCGTCGGCATCGCGATCGCGCCCGATCACGGGCTCGATGCCGACGAGCTGATGAAATGCGCCGATCTCGCGCTGTACCAGGCCAAGGCCAAGGGGCGCGGCGCCTATCAGCTGTTCGAGCCCGAGATGGAGGAAGAGGCGCGCAGTCGGCACGCGCTGGAGCACGATCTGCGCGGCGCGCTCGAGGCGAGTGAGTTCCATCTGGTATTCCAGCCGCAGCTGCGGCTCGATTCGTCCGAGCTCACCGGGTTCGAGGCGCTGCTGCGCTGGAAACATCCCTCGCGCGGCTTCGTCTCGCCGGCCGAGTTCATTCCGATCGCTGAAGAGACCGGATTGATCGTTCCGATCGGCGAATGGGTGCTGCGCAGCGCCTGTGCGACCGCCGCGTCCTGGCCCGATGTCACCGTCGCGGTAAATCTGTCGCCGGTGCAGTTCCGCTCGCGCGGGCTGGTGGCGATGGTCACGAGCGCACTTGCCGAAGCCGGCCTGCCGCCGCAACGGCTCGAGCTCGAGGTCACCGAGACGGCGCTGCTCGACGACAGCGACGCGACGATCGAGATCCTGCACCAGCTTCGCGCGTTAGGGGTCCGCGTCAGCCTCGACGATTTCGGCGTCGGCTATTCCTCGCTGAGCTATTTACGCAAATTTCCATTCGATCGCATCAAGATCGATCGCTCCTTTGTCGGCACGCTCGGCGAAAGTCCGGAGAGCGTTGCCATCGTCCGCACCATCGCGAGCCTCGGCTCCGTGCTCGGCGTCGAAACGACCGCGGAGGGCGTGGAGACCGAGGAGCAACTCGACTTCGTCCGCGAATGCGGCTGCACCGCCGTGCAGGGCTATTATTTCGGCAGGCCGTGCCCCGCATCGGAGGTCAGCCGCACCATCGAGACGCTGAACAGGGTCCGGCGCGTGGCGTAGCGGCTTTCTGCTTCCTCAAATTCCGTCTCTCGGCACACGACCAAACGACGAATTGTCGCATGTGCCGCCTCGACCGGGCTCCCCCCACCGCCCGGCACCCGCGATCCGCGCAATGCGCTTTTCTTCTCCCTCGATTTCAGGAACAATCGCCGCGCAAGAACGAGAAACGGCGGCCCGCAAAGAGGCCGCCGCGAGGGGAGGAGTTTCGATGCCGCGATACGGGCTGAAGACGATCGCATTTGCCGCGATGCGTGCTGTCATGGGCGCATTGCTCTCGACTGCCGCCAGCGCGCAAGACTATCCCAGCAAGCCGATCACGCTGATCGTGCCATGGCCGGCCGGCGGATCGACCGATATCTCCATGCGCGCCATCGCCGACAGCGCCTCGAAGGTGCTGGGGCAGCCGATCGTGATCGACAACAAGGCCGGCGGCGGCGGCACGGTGGGACCTGCGACCATGGCGGCGGCCGCGAAGCCGGATGGCTACACCATCTCGCAGATTCCGATCACCGTGTTCCGCCTGCCCTTGATGCAGGAAGTGTCGTGGGATCCGGCGAAGGATTTCACCTACATCATCCATCTCACCGGCTACACCTTCGGCGTGACCACCAGCGCGGAGTCGCAGTTCAAGAGCTGGAAGGACGTGGTGGAGTTCGCCAAGGCAAATCCGGGCAAGGTGACCTATGCCACGCCGGGCGCCGGCACCTCGCTGCACATCGGCATGGAGCAGATCGCCGGAATGTCCGGCATCAAGTTGACGCAAGTCCCATTCAAGGGCGGCGCGGAGACCAACGCCGCGGTGCTGGGACAGCACACCATGCTTCAGGCGGACTCCACGGGATGGCGGCCGCTGGTCGACGCCGGCAAACTGCGGCTGCTGATGGTGTGGACCGGCGCACGCTCGCCGAACTATCCCGATGCGCCGACGCTGAAGGAGCTCGGCTATCCCATGGTCTATGATTCCCCCTTCGGCATCGCCGGCCCGAAAGGCATGGATCCAAAGATCGTCGCCAAGCTGCACGATGCCTTCAAGAAGGCGGTCGAGGATCCGGCGGTCGTGGCTACGCTCGCAAAATACGACATGGTGCCGAACTACAAGAACACCGAGGACTACAAGAAGTTCGTGGTCGAGGTCACGGAGTCCGAGCGCAAGGTGATCGATACGCTCGGGCTCGCGAAGAAGTAGGGCTGAGCCGCTTCCGTGTCCCGGACGCGGTGCAGCGCTTCTTCAGCGGTGCACCGCAGAGCCGGGACCCACCTTTGCCACGAACCCATGGGCCCCGGCTCTGCAGCGCACCGCTTCGCGCTGCGCAGCGTCCGGGGAACGGCCGAGAGAGCGCCGATGAACAATCCAACCAACGTCAAACTCCGCCTCAGCAATTCCGAGCTCTGGGGCGGACTGATCGGGTTCGCGCTCGGCGGCTTCGTGATCTGGTCCGGCATGAAGCTCAAGCTCGGCACCATCAACGATCCCGGCTCCGGCTACGTGCTGTTCTACACGGGCATCCTGATGTGCGTGTTCGCAGGCGCCATCATCGTCTCGGCGGTCACCGAGGGCGCGCCGACGCTGGCCTCGCGCTGGGAGAATGTGCGCTGGAGCAAGCCGCTCCTGCTGATTGCCTGTCTCGTGGCATTCTCTATTGCGCTGGAACCACTCGGCTTCCTGCTGTCGTCGATCCCCCTGGTGCTGCTGCTGTTGCGGCTGATCGATCCCGTTCGTTGGACGCTGGCGATCCCGATCGCCGTGCTGGTGCCATCAGGCATGTGGTGGGTGCTCAAGCGGCTGCTGTTGATCCAGCTGCCCTCGGGCCTGTTCGGGATCGGCTGACCCTATGGATACGCTTGTCAATGTCGCGCATGGGTTCGGCGTCGCACTGCTGCCGGTCAACCTGCTCTACTGCTTCATCGGTGTCTTCATCGGAACGCTGGTCGGCGTGCTGCCGGGTATCGGGCCGATCTCGGCGATGTCGCTGCTGCTGCCCGTGACGCTGTCGGGCACGCCGGAATCCGGCATCATCATGATGGCTGGGATCTATTACGGCTCGATGTATGGCGGCTCGACCACCTCGATCCTGGTCAACATCCCCGGCGAGGCAGCTTCCGTCGTCACCTGCATCGACGGCCACCAGATGGCGAAGCAGGGACGCGCTGGCCCTGCACTCGGCATTTCCGCCTTCGGCTCCTTCATTGCCGGCACGTTCGCGCTGATCGCCTTGATGCTGGTGGCGCCGAAGCTTGCCAGCGTCGCCATCGCGTTCGGCCCGGCCGAATATTTCAGCCTGATGGTGCTCGGCCTCGTCGTGCTCACCTTCCTGACCCAGGGCTCGATGCCGAAGGCATTGCTGATGGCGTGCATCGGCGTCGTGCTCGGACTGATCGGGCTCGACAGCATCACGGCGCAGCCGCGCCTGACCTTCGGCCGCATGGAGCTGATCGACGGCATCGGGCTCGTGCCTGTCGTGATGGGCCTGTTCGGCGTTGCCGAGGTGCTGCTCAACACCGAGCAGGCAATCAAGCGCGACATCATCAACACCAAGATCACCCATCTGCTGCCCACCAGGGAGGACTGGAAGGCCAGCGCAGGTCCGGTCGGGCGCGGCACCATCCTCGGCTTTTTCCTCGGCATCCTGCCGGGCGGCGGCGCCGTCGTGGCGTCCTTCGCCTCCTACGCGCTGGAGAAGCGGCTATCGAAGACGCCGGAGCGTTTCGGCCATGGCGCGATCGAAGGCGTCGCCGGGCCGGAATCGGCGAACAATGCCGCGGCGGGCGGCGCCTTCATTCCGCTGATGACGCTCGGCATTCCGCCGAATGTGGTGATGGCGCTGCTGCTCGGCGCGTTCGTCATTCACGGCCTGCAGCCGGGGCCGCTGCTGATCACGCAAAACCCCGGCCTGTTCTGGGGCATCGTCGCCAGCATGTATATCGGCAACGTCATGCTGCTGATCCTGAACCTGCCGATGATCGGCATGTGGGTGCAGCTGCTCAAGCTGCCCTACAACATCCTGTTCCCCCTGATCATCCTGTTCACGATCCTGGGCGTCTACTGCTCCAGCAACAATGTGTTCGACGTCTATGTGATGATCGCGTTCGGAATCATCGGCTATTTCATGCGCAAGCTCGGCTATGAACCGGCGCCGCTGGTGCTGGCCTTCGTGCTGGGACCGATGATGGAGAACAATCTGCGCAAGTCGCTGATCCTGTCGCAGGGCGATCTCTGGACCTTCGTGCAGCGGCCGATCTCGGGGGTGTGTCTCGTGTTTGCCCTGGTGCTGCTGATCGCGCCGCTATTGCCGTCGCTGCGCAAGAAGCGCGAGCTGGTGGCGCTGGATGAGGGGGCGTGACGTTTCGTCGGGTGGGCAAAGCGACTTGTCCGCCCTAGCTCGAAGAGCGAAGGCGGAAGCGTGCCCACGATCTGTATCCATTACGGAGGAATGGTGGGCACGGCGCAAGTGCGCATTTGCCCACCCTACGAGACCTCAGCATGCAGCAGGAAGCGCACTATCCGTTGAAGCCCCCCACGGACGCTCGCCAGATGCCAGCCCGATCAGGCGGCCCTGGATGTAGTCGCAGCCCCAGTCGCGCAGCATGCTTGCGGCCTCTTCGTCCTGCACCCATTCGGCGACGGTCTTGATGTCGAGGCGGCGGGCGAGATCGATCAGGGTCTGCACGAAGGCGCGGTCGTCGGCGGAATGGGTGATGTTCTGCACGAACGCGCCATCGATCTTCACGATATCAACGCCGAGCTTGCGCAAGTTTCGGAATGAGGTGTAGCCGGCGCCAAAATCGTCGATGGCGATACGGCTGCCGAAATGCTTGAGGCGGCCGACGAAGGCGCGGACGTCATCGATGTCCTGGATCGCGACCGTCTCGGTGATCTCGACGATCAGCCGCTCGGCAACGCCGGGATGGGCCTGCATCAGCGATTCGATGCCCGCCCACCAGTCCGGATCCATGGTCGTATCCGGCGAGATGTTGAGGCTGAGGCAGATGTCGGGCGCGGCGGCGAGCTCGGCCACCACGAGCTCGAGCACACGGTGATCGACCAGGCGGATCAGGCCGAGCCGTTCGGCGACCGGCACGATGTCGGGCGCGAGCAGCACCTGGCCGTCGCCCTGATCCATCCGCACCAGGCATTCATGGAATGCGCGCTCGCGCGAGCCGGCCGACACCACCGGCTCATAGGCGAGCTTGATGCGGCGCTCGTTCAGCGCGGTGACGATTTCGTCGGTGACGCGGATGTTGACGCGGCGCTGGGCGTCGCGCGTGGCATCCGGACGCCATGCTGCGAACGAGCCGACGCGGCGGCGCTTGGCGGCATCCAGCGTCTCATGGGCGCGGTTGACGGCCTCGTCGGTGTTGCGGGCATAGCGCGGTACGCTGACCGCGCCGATCGAGGCGGTGACCGAGACCGGACCGGATTTGGTCGGCACCACATCGTCGCGAATGCCGGCGAGGAAGCGCTCGGCGGCGACATTCATGTCGTCGACGGTGCAGTTCTTCAGGATCAGGCCGAACTTGTTGCCGGAAAAGCGGCCGAGCACGTCGCCGCCACGCAGGCGCGAGCGGATGCGCTTGGCGACGTCGAGGATCACGGCGTCGGCAACGTCGAAGCCGAAGGCGTCGTTGACGCGGGCAAGATGGTCGATGCCGACCAGCATGAAGGCCGCGGTCGAGCGGAAGCGGGTCGTCTCCTCGATCGCCTCGGCCAGCGCGGCAATCAGATGAGAGCGATTGAGCTCGCCGGTCAGCGGATCGAGCCGGGCCAGCTTGGTCAGCTCCTCATCGCGGGCGTGGCGTTCATTGTTGATTCGGACCGAGCCGATCGCGCGCACCGGGCGGCCGTCGGGGCCGGCGAACCAGCGGCCGGTCTCCTCGATCCAGATCACGGGATCGGCGGCGCTCATGCGTACGCCGTACTCGACCCGGTAGGGCGTGCCGTCGGCACCATGCACGGCATAGGCTTGCGCCAGCGCGGCGGTCCGCAGCGATGGTGCGGGCTCTATCAGCTTGGCGAACTCGGCGCCCGTCGCCAGCCGCTCGGCGGGAATCCCGGGAAAGACGCTGGCGACCTGGTCACCCCAGACGATCGCATCACTGCCGATATCCCAGGCAAACACGGCCTGGCCGAGGGCGGCCAGGATGTCGGAGGCTTGCGGTAATGCGGGGATCAAAATCGCCTCGTTTCGGGACAGCGGGAAAGTCCTGAGCTGACACAGGATAGAGCTAGATTCGTCCCCAACCCTAGGCAAAGTTGATAAACAATTTGGAAACCACGTTTCTACAGGCCGGGGGAACCAAACCGGCCCGTCCGGCATAGGCCTTGCGAGTACTGACACGCACCCGGCGCCAGCGTCCCGAAACGCGACAGGCTCTGCCGGATCAACGGTGATGGCGATGTTGAGTACCGATCGAACGGACGCGGCGGATAACGGCACAGGCACGGCCCTGGTGCCGGTACTGCCGATTTTGCAATGGGTCCACAAGACGCCGTTGCCGCGCCCCGATCCGAGCTTCGTCGCCCAGCTGATCGCCAATGCCGAACATCTGCCCCAGGCAAGCCGGCTGCGTCGCGCCTCCTCCGAAGATGCGCAGACGGCCTATGGCGGCAAGCGCCCGCTGCAAAGCGTCAGTGCGCGCACGCGGCAGGTGGCTTGAAATCGATCAGCGCGGCGGCGTGTCGGGGGACGGAGACGTGCCGGCACCCGGCTGCAAATGCGGCGAGGGGACTTCCGGCGAAGGCGTGCTCTGTACCGGCTTCGGTGCGGGAGGATCCATCAACACGGATTCGGCGACCGACTGTGCCGAGGGCGCGGGCGGTGCCGCCGGTGCTGCGATCGGCGCGGACACCGGCTCGAACTTGGGCTCGGCCGCGGCATCTCCCGCCGGAGCGTCCACCTGGCGCTTGGCCTTGCGTGGCGCCGGCACCGTTGTCTCGGCGACATAGGTGACGCGGCGGCGCGTGCGCTGGGCAATGCCGCCGAGGAAATCGGCCATCGCGAGCAGCACCAGCAGGAAAAAGGTCGAGTTGCCGAATTTGGGCCACATCACGAATTCGGCCGCGGCCGCGCCGAACAGGATCAGTGACAGCAGATGATCCATCAGGAATTTCGAGCCGGGCCGCGCGCCCTTAATAACTTCGAGCAGCAGCAGCACGATACCGAGCGCCAGCATCACGTCGGCAAGCGTGATCGGCCAGGTCTCGCCTGACACCATCGGCACCTTGAACAGCACATCCGTGAAGGACACGGTTGGCATCAGGAAGGCGATGATGTTGTAGACCGCGAGCGGAATCAAAAGCAGCGGGAAACCGACCATCGGCGAAATGCCTTCTCGATCAAGATATCCAGACAGGACAATGCGGCGGCGAAGCATTAGCTCCGCCGCCGCCACTGTCATATCTCATGGGTTGGCCGAAATCAGGCAGGCCCAATTATCCTGCCTGGAGAAAGGTCCTTAACTCAGGACTCTTTCTTCTTCAGGACCTGACGGCCCTTGTACATGCCGGTCTTGAGGTCGAGATGGTGCGGACGACGCAGCTCGCCGGAGTCCTTGTCTTCCACATAGGTCGGCTTCTTGATGGCGTCTGCCGAGCGGCGCATGCCACGGCGCGACGGCGAGGTTTTTCTTCTCGGAACGGCCATTTCAATATCCTCTAGGGATTGGTGTCATCAGGGCATCGTCCGCGAGGGACGGCTCAGCACCCGCAATCCGAGGCGAGCTGAATGCCGATCAAGGCCGCGCTTATAGAGGAAGGCTGGCCGCAAAGCTAGGCTCTTGGGCCGGAAAATACGCCCGGAAAGGGCCCAAAATCAGCGATTTTCCCGCCAGCAGGTCGCAAGCGAAGCGGCCTGCGCCCTTGCCACATAGGTCCCGGCCAGCCGCCGGACGCCCGGGCCGGGGGTTTTGGCGCTGCGTTTGACCGGATTCGGCAGGATCGAGGCCAGAAGGGCCGCCTCCCGGGGGGAGAGGCCGGCGGCCGATTTGCCGAAGGCATAGGCGCTGGCCGCCCCCACCCCGAACTGGCCCTGCGGGCCGAGCTCGGCGATGTTGAGGTAAATCTCCAGGATCCGCTGCTTGGGCAGGACGAGATCGATCCAGAGCGCCAGCGGGAATTCGAGCGCCTTGCGGACGAAATCCCGGCCCTGCCAGAGGAACAAGTTCTTCGCAACCTGCTGGGTGATCGTGGAGGCGCCCCGGAACGGCGTACCATCCTCCTGTGCGTCGTCGATCGCTTCGCGCAACGCGCCCCAATCGATGCCGTGATGCTTGCAGAAATGGGCATCCTCGGCTGCAACCACCGATCGCGGCAGCGAGGGCGACATCGCCGCCAGATCGATCCATTCCCGCTGCATCGGCGCGCCGCGAAGCGAGCGCCACGCCATCAGCGTCGAAACCGGATGGCCAGCGCGGTAGAAGGGCGCGATCACATAGGGCGCGAGAATGACGGCCGCGAGCGCTACCAGCAGGATTTTGACGATGCGCAAATCGACCTTTCCGGCATGGAACGAAACGCGGCCACGGCTCTCCCCATTAAGTCTGTGATAATTCGGGCCTTTTCCAGCACTTTTTAGGCCTTCCAAACGATTGACTGGGGCGGGCGCATAAAGGATTGTCCCGCCGAATTTTAGTTCTGGAGCCCTTCTTGATGACCGGCACGTCCCCGTCCGATTTCGCCAAGCGTCTGGACAAGACCGCTGATGACACCGAGGCCCTGCTCGGGCGCCTGTTGTCGGACGACATCCTGCACGATGAGATCGCCCGGCCCAAGCGACTGATGGACGCAATGCGCTATTCGAGCCTGAACGGCGGCAAGCGTCTGCGCCCGTTCCTGGTGGTCGAGAGCGCGGCTGTGTTCGGTGTTCCCCGTGAAGCCGCGCTGCTCGTCGGCGCCGCGCTCGAATGCATCCACTGCTATTCGCTGATCCACGACGATCTGCCCGCCATGGACAATTCGGACCTGCGCCGCGGCCGCCCGACCCTGCACAAGCAGACCGATGACGCGACCGCGATCCTCGCCGGCGACGGTCTGCTGACGCTCGCCTTCGACATCGTCACCCGCGACGAGATCCATCGCGACGCCAATGTGCGGCTGCTGCTGACGCGCGCGCTGGCGCGCTGCGCCGGCATCGGCGGCATGGTCGGCGGCCAGATCCTCGACCTCGCCGGCGAAGGCCGCTTTGGCGGCAACGAGCCGATCAATGTCGCCCGCATTCAGCAGATGAAGACCGGCGCGCTTCTGCGTTACGGCTGCATCGCCGGCGCGATCCTCGGCCAGGCCTCGCAGAAGGAATATCAGGCGCTCGACGATTACGGCCGCGCGCTCGGCGAAGCCTTCCAGATTGCCGACGATTTGCTCGACGTCGAAGGCGATGCAGCCGCGCTCGGCAAGCCGGCCGGCGCCGATGCCGCACTCGGCAAGACCACCTTCGTCACCCAGCTCGGCATCGAAGGCGCCAAGCAGCGCGTGCGCGACCTGCTCGCGCGGGCCGACAGCGCGGTCTCGATCTTCGGCGATCGCGCCGCCGTGCTGCAGGCCGCCGCGCGGTTTGTCGCCGAGCGGAAGAGCTGACACGCATCGATGGCGGCCGAGGGCAAAGAAGATCCTGTCCTCGTCCGCTTCCGCCAGATGTCGCGGCCGATGCGGCTGCTTTATGCGCGGCCGCGGACCTTCATCGCGCTCGCGACTGGCGTCCTGGTCTGCCTGCTGCTGCCGGGCTCGCACCGGCTGGTGACTAGGCTCCTGTTCGGCTGGGATGCGCTGATCGCGGTCTATCTCGTGCTGGTCTACGCCATGATGCTTTGCAACGACCATCACCACATCCGGCGCGCCGCCGCGATGCAGGACGACGGCCGTTTCGTGATCCTGCTGGTGACGGCGACCGGCGCCTTCGCCAGCATCGCCGCGATCGTCTCAGAACTCGGCACACCGCATCGGGGCGTGTTGGAGCTGACCATCGCAATCAGCACCATCGCGCTGTCATGGGCCGCCGTGCACACGACCTTCGCGCTGCATTACGCGTATGATTACTATCGGAACGCCAAGCCGGGTGGTCTTCAGTTCCCGAGCGGCGACAAGGAAGACCACGCCGACTATTGGGACTTCGTCTATTTCTCGTTCGTGATCGGCATGACCGCGCAGGTCTCCGACGTCGGCATCACCGACAAGACGATCCGCCGCACGGCCACGGCGCATGGGATCGTGTCGTTCATCTACAACACAGCCTTGCTGGCACTGACGGTCAACATCGCGGCGAGCGCGATTGCGACCTGACGTCGTCCCGGCGGACGCAGGGACCCTTACCGCGTGATCTATCACTGGGAGACGAGAGCAGTACCGAGCGAAGGCTTCTTAACTGGAAGTCTTCGCCAAACTGCTTCCTGTGGTAATGGGTCCCTGCGTTCGCAGGGACGACACAACCCTAACGACACACCTCGGCATTGGCATCGTTGCCGGGGCCGCCGCCGCCGCGATATTCGAGGTGGCAACCGCGGCTGACCGGGCGGCAGCCAGTGCTATTGCAGATGACTTGCCCGCCACCGGAGGCACGACCGGCGCCGGCAGCAGCAGCAATGCCGGCCGCGGCACCATAGCCGCCCGCCGCGCCGCCGGCCTGAGGACGCTGCCGGGCGGGACGTTCATCACCGTCGTCGCGCTTCGCCGTTGCAGGCCTGGCCGGCTTGGCGGCGCGCTTCTTCTCGCACTCATTGTCGTCGTTGACCGCATAGCCCTCACGGCAGACGATCTTGGTGCACTTGTCGCCATCGGCCTTGAAGCCGTGCTCGCAGACCACCGGGCAGACGCGTGACGGCTTGGCCTTGACCGCATCGAGCGCATCCGTGCTCGCCACCTTCACGTCGAGCTTGGTGCCGGCATAGCGGTTGAACTGCGACAGCGAGCGCTGCGAGGATGTGCTCCAATTGCCGTCGGCAGCGCCCGAGAAGCAGCCGACGCGGCCGAGCTCGGTCTGCACCGAACGGCTGAGATCGACCGGCGCGGTCGCCGGTGTCAGAGAGGCAACGTTGGTGCCGGCGGGGCTCGCCGTGCTGGCCGGCGCAGCGCTCGGCGCCGCAACGGCGAGATTGACGCGCTGCTGCTCGGCGGCAGCTGCCTGCTGCTGCGCCTGCTCCTTGGCCTTCTGCGCAGCGAGCTGCGCCTGCTCGGCGGCCTTCGCATCGGCCGCGGCTCTGGCCTGCGCATCCTTCTGCGCGCCAAGCGCGGCAAGACGATCACGTTCTGCCTCGGCCTGTTTCGCCTTCTCGGTGGCAGCCGCATGGGCCTGCTCGGCACCAATTTTTTCGACTTGAAGCTTGGCGAGGCTCGCGTAGAAGCCATCGGGATGCTGGGCGAGGAAGGCGGCCCACGCCGCCTTGTTGCCGACCTGGAGCGCGAGCTCGTAGTCGCGGCGGATGTCGGCCTGCGGGTTCGGCGCGGGCGCAACCGTTGCTGCGGCCGTCACCTTGACCGGAACCAGCGGCACGTCCTCACCACCGAGCGAGCCGTAGACGAACGGCTCCTGCTTGTTACCGGTCGACTTGAGCACGTCGTCGCGCACGAATCCGAAGGCGCGGCGGACGTCGAGGCCCGGTGTCGTCAGATGCTTCGACAGCGCGACCGTAAAGGGACTGTTGGCCCCATCGCCGTCCTGGGCGGTGAAGCCGGCCTTCGCCGAATAGGCGATCAGCGTGTTGGGGCTGGTCGGCTCGACTTGGGCGAGACCCCGGCCGATGCCGCGCGCGGCCACCGTGCGCTTCATGGTCTTGCCGAACGGATTGTCGCGGCAAGCATCCAGGATCACCAGCCGAAGCTGTTTTGCCGGTTCGACGGCGACCAGGACGCGGTCGAGCGAGAGCGCCTCGTCATAGACGTCGGTGTCGCGCTCGAGCCTGGCGTCGACGGGGATCAGATAATTCGAGCCCTCGACCTCGATGCCGTGACCGGCATAGTAGACCACGGCGATGTCGGCATTGCGGGTCGCATCGGCAAAATCGCGCAGCACGCGCCGCGTATCCAGGGCCGACAGGTCGTGCCGGAAATCGACGCTGTTGAAACCGGCCTCCTTCAGCGTCTTCGCCATCACCGCACCGTCATTGACGGGATTGGTGAGCGACGGCGCGTGCTGATAGGCCGAATTGGCGATCACCAGCGCGACGCGGTTGCCGGCAAAGGCGGGAGCCGTGCCGAACAACAGCACGGCGGCGAGGAGAAGCGGGCAGAGTCTGAGCAGGTTGCGCATGACACGACTTCCGAAGTTCGGGACGTTTCGGTCCCCCTTGGGACCGCTTTAGCAGGATCCGGTGCCGGCGCTTGTGATGGAGGTCACCAAGGCCGCGCCGGCGACAGCCCGAAGGTCCCCCTTTGTTTGTCGCGCCAGCGCGGTCGCGGTTCGCTGCCAAACAGCGGGCAGACGGGATTCCCCCTAGCCATCGCCAATATGCCCCCGATATTGCGGCAGATTGTCCGTAATCTCGTGCCAGGGCGCCTTCGAGGCCACGAAGATGTGGGCGCTAGGCCGGATCGAGGGGGCATCAACCAGGGTTCCCATGGCGACATGGACCCATTGTCCTTCACGCACCCGGGAATAAAGCAGCGAGCCGCATCGCCCACAATGGGCGTCATGGGTGGTGTCGTCGCCGAAAATCATCCGCTGGTCCTCCCCCCGGACAATGCGGAGCTTATCCTGTGCGATGCCGGCGAACGGCTTGAAGGCGGAGCCGGTAGTGCGACGGCAGTTCGAGCAGTGGCAGTTCATCGCATAGGAGAACGCATCGGCCACCTCAAAGCGCATGGCGCGGCAGTAGCATTCGCCGATCAGGATACGAGCGTTCGAAGTTTCTGATCCGGTCATTCCAACACCCTCGCGCGATTAGCGAGAGACACCCATAGCGCATTTCGATGTGTACGACTAAGTTCCGCCCAAGCCATCATGCAAAAGGATGACCCATGAGCCAGAACCGTTCGAGTGTCGAAGCCGTCGTGCAATCCTATTTCGACGGGCTTTACGAGGGCGACGCCGAGAAGCTCGGCACCATTTTCCATCCCTCCGCTGACTTGCGCTGGGTCGAGAAAGGCGAGCTCCAGGTCCTGACCGTACCCGACTGGCTCGACCGCGTCCGCAAGCGCGCCTCCGCCAAGGCCGAGGGCAAGCCGCGCGAGGATTTCATCGTCACCGTCGACCGTTCGGACGACAAGACCGCCTTCATCAAGGTCCGTTGCCAGCTGCCGCCGCGTTTCTTCACCGATTATCTGGTGGCGATGAAGCTCGCCGACGGCTGGCAGATCGTGTCGAAATCGTATCGGTACGACCTGAGGGAGTGAGGCTGCTCGACGTTCCGCTGCCCAATATCTGCCGCGCTCGATATCCATCCTCCGTCGTTGCAAGCGAAGCAATCCAGAGACCCTCCGCGGAGACAGACTGGATTGCTTCGTCGCTTCGCGCCTCGCAATGACGAGGCGGATACAGCATCCGCCACATTTCTCGCCCCCACCTGTCTGAAAGTCCGCATGCCACTCGACCGCCGTTCCCTGCTCGCTTCGCTGTGCTGGATCGCCGCCTCTCCTGCCTTGGCCGCTGAGGCCTCGCCTGAGCTCGAAACCTATGAGCGCGAGAGCGGTGGACGGATCGGGGTCTATGCAGAGAACCTTGCGACCGGCAAAAAGCTCGCCTGGCGCGCCGACGAGCGCTTCGTCATGTGCTCGACCTTCAAGGCCTCGCTTGCGGCTTGCGTGCTGGCCCGGGCCGACCGCGGCGAGGAGCAGCTTGCGGCCATGATCGCTTACGGCAAGGCCGACCTCTTGGACTACGCGCCGGTCGCCAAGCAGAATCTTGCGGCCGGCGCGATGTCGGTCAGCGACATGTGCAAGGCGATCGTCGAGCTCAGCGACAATACTTGCGCAAATCTGCTGCTGGCGCGGATCGGCGGCCCCGCCACGCTCACCGCCTTCTGGCGATCGCTCGGCGACACCACATCCCGGCTCGACCACAACGAACCCGAGCTCAACCGCTCGCCGCCGGGCGATCCCCACGACACCACGACGCCGGCAGCGATGGCAGGAAATTTGCGGCGCCTGGTGGTGGCCGAGGTGCTGTCGCCGGCCTCGCGTGCCCTGCTCACCGACTGGATGGTGAACTGCAAGACCGGCGCGAACCGGTTGCGCGGCGGCCTGCCCGCGACCTGGACCATCGGCGACAAGACCGGCAACAACGGCAAGGACGCCTCGGGTGATATCGCGGTCGTCTGGCCCAAGCCCGCGACGCCGATCCTGATCGCGGCCTATACCCAGGGCGGCACGCCGAATGCGGCGCAGATCGAAGCCGCCTTTGCACGCATCGGGCGGATGGTGGCCGAGCGGCTGGCGTAAGCCGCGCGCATTGACGTAGCCGTCGCTTCCGGGTCAAGACACACCATCATGGAAGCGAAGTTTCAGACCTTTCTCATCCTGCTCGCCGTGCTGGCAGGCGTGGCGCTGGCCGCACGCCGCTTCAACGTCGCCCCCGCCATCCTGCTGATGCTGGCGGGCGTCGGCCTCGCCTTCGTGCCTGGCATGCCGCCGGTTGAGCTGCCGCCGGAACTGGTGCTGCTGATGGTGCTGCCGCCGCTGATCTACTCGGCGAGCGTCGCCATGAGCTGGCGCGAGTTCAAGAAGAACTTGCGCCCGATCGTGCTGCTCGCGGTCGGCGCGGTGATCTTCACCGCAGCAATGGTAGCGGCCGCCACGCATTATCTGATCGGCCTGCCCTGGACCATCGGCTTCCTGCTCGGCGCCATCGTCGCGCCGCCTGACGTGGTGGCGCCGCTCGCGATCGCGCGCCGGCTCAACTTGCCGCGCCGACTCGTCGTCATCCTCGAAGGCGAAGGGCTCGCGAATGACGCCACGGCGCTGATCCTCTACCGCTTCGCGCTGGCCGCCATCATGATCGGACATTTCTCGTTGCCGCTGGCGGCGGGCGAGTTCCTTCTCATCGTCGCCGGCGAGATCGCCTTCGGCATCGGCGTCGGCTGGCTCTCCCTGCGCTTCCGCAAATGGTCCGGGGATCCGCAGGTCGAGCTGACGCTGTCGCTGATCACGCCCTATGTCTCGTACTGGCTGCCCGAGCATGTCGGCGGCTCCGGCGTAATCGCCACCGTCGCCTGCGGCCTCTATGTCAGTTGGAACGGCCCGCTGCTGATCTCCTCGGCGACGCGGCTGCAAGGCATCTTCTTCTGGGACCTCATCATCTACCTGATCGAGGGCCTGCTGTTCCTGCTCACCGGCTTCCAGATGCGCGCGCTCTACGAGAAGTCGAAGACCTTTCCGCTCGACGACATCCTGATTGCGACCGCCGTGGTTCTGACCATCATCGTGATCGCGCGCTTCGCGTGGCTCTATCCCGCGACCTATCTGCCGCGAATCCTCTCCAAGTCGCTGCGCGAGCGCGATCCGTCGCCGCCATGGCAATGGCCGTTCGTGCTCGCCTTCACCGGCGTGCGGGGCGCGGTGTCGCTGGCGGCTGCTCTGGCGCTGCCGTTCACCTTGCCGGGCGGCGAGGCCTTCCCGTATCGCGACCTGATCCTGTTCGTCGCCTTCGGCGTCATCTTCGTGACGCTGATCGGCGTCGGCCTGACGCTGCCGCCGGTGGTGCGCTGGCTCGGCGTCGCCGAAGCCGGCCGCACCGAGCATGTCGCCGAGCACGAGGCCGAAATCGCCGCACGCCGCCAGGCGCTCGAGGCCGCGCTGAAGTCGCTCGATGCGTTGACGGCGGAAAAGGAAATCTCCGACGAGGTGATGCGGCTCCTGCGCGCCCGCCACGAGATCCGGGTCAACCAGCTCCCGGATTCGCTCGATCCCACCCGCCACGACGTTTCCGCCGCCGGCACCGCGCTGACCCGCAGCCTGATCGAGGCCGAGCGAAAATTCATCCACGACCTCCTGCGCGACGGCCAGATCACCGACGAGACGAGACGCCGGATCGAGCGGGACCTGGATCTTGAGGAGGCGAGTTTGGCGAACAGGGAGTATCGGGCCGGGCCGCTGTAGGCAGCCCGTCATTGCGATGATCGCTTGCGACGAAGCAATCCAGCCCGCCGCCGCGGAATCCTGATTGCTTCCGCCTTCGCCGGGCTTCGGCGGACAAGTCGCCGCGCTCGCAATGACGGCGGGAGCAACTACCGCCTCGCGCAAAACTCCCCTATGGCCAACGCCACGGCCGCCGCAATCGTCTCATGCCGTTCGGGTGAGTTCATCTCCATCTCCTCGTCGCGGTTGATGATGGAGCCGGCTTCGAGCAGCACGGCAGCGCTTCTCGTTCGCGACAGCACGACAAGCCCGTCATAGCGGTAGACGCCGACATCCTTGTCGAGCAATTGGCGCCGGTAGCGGCCCATCACCGGCAAGGTGTATTGGCTGGCGTAGCGCAGCCCCTGCTCCTTCAACTGCCTGCCGATCATCCGCGCCAATTTCAGGCTGGTGGTGAAGTGCAGATTGCGCTCGGAGACGAACAGCGAGTGGCCCGAAAATCGATCGCTGAAATAGCTCTTCGCGCCGTCGAATTCCCAGGTGTCGAGCAGCTTGTCCGGCACCGAATCGTGGTGGACCGACAGGAAGAGATCGGCGTGCGCGTCATTGGCGCTGCCGACACGTTTGAACAGGCTGGGCCGAGCCTTGCCGTCCGTGACGAGCAGGCGTGTTGCGGCAAAGCCTTCGGACTTGAGCTTCGCCGTGATGAGTCTTGCGAGACGGAAGTTGAAGCCGAACTCCGGATCGTTGCGCGCGCTCAATGCGCCGTAGGAGTCCGGCGTATGCCCGACATCCACGATGATCCGGAATTTCGGCATCTCGCATTTGGCCGGCGCGGGAGAAGGCCTGGGCCTCGCTTTCGCGACCTTTCGGGCCGGGGCGGCCTGCCCCGCATCGATCGGCGGAAGCAATAGCGCGACCAGCGACACCAGGAGAATTGCGACGATGTCCCGCCCTGACGACAATTCCTACTCCGCTGCCGCGATGCGTGGCCGCCCGACGAAGCCCGCGACATCGCCGAATCGTTCGAGCATGACCGCGGGCAGATCCTTCGACTTGCTGGTGACGCAGGCGCCCGAGCGCACTGCATAGCGATCCTGATGCGCCGCCTGCGGCGGGGCCTCGCCCTGCTGCAGCGAACGCGCCAGCTCCATCACCACTTTGCGAAAATGCATGATGCCGAGATCGGTCGGCCCGAGATGCTCGCGGGTGCGGTCCGCGATCGGCCCTTGGCTGTCCTGCACGGCGGCGTCCTGCTCGGAGACACCCTTGATGCCGGTGTAGCTCCTGGTCTTCTGCAGCTTGCGATCGATCAGATAGTCGTTCCCCTTATGGCGCAGCGGCACGTAATTGTCGTCGACCTCCGCGATCACGCCGTTGCCGCGGTCGTAGGCGTCGCGCTCTGCTTGCGTCAGGGGCCGCTCCGGATTCCAGGCATAGGTGTAGATCCAGCAATTGACGTCGGTGACAGGCACGAAGGTCTGGCCAAAAATGTTCTCGCCCGGCATCGCGCTCGGCGCGTAGGCGTGGAACGGCATCAGGAATTGCGCGATGCGCCAGTAGATGTTGTCGCCGCCCGTGAGCCGGCCGCCGGCGATGGTCAGTCCGGCCTCGTGCGGGCTGATCTTGATCACCGGGCGCGGGTCTTCCGCGATCCAGCGCATCTGATCGCTCGACATCCGCGCGATCGGATTCACAAAATGCTTCTTGATGTCCAGGATCTCGTTCTCCTCCTTGTCGAAGGAGAGATGGGCAAAGGTGAAATGCGCGGTGTCGATCGAGCCTTCCAGCGCCTGCACCCAGTTACAGTCCTGCCATTTCTTGCTGACGTAGCGGTGCGAGGCCGGCAGTAGCGCCATTTCGAGATCGGGCAGCGCGGGCATCGCATCCGCCGGCCCCATATACGCCCAGATCATCTCGCCCCATTCGCGCACCGGATAGGATTTGATGCGGATCAGGTCCTTGGCGTTGAGGTCGGGGTAGGAGGTCGGCATGTCCAGGCAGCGGCCGTCGGTGTCGAATTTCCAGCCGTGATAGACGCAGCGGATGCCGCACTCTTCGTTGCGCCCGAGCCAGAGATTTGCGCCGCGATGCGGGCAATATTGGTCGATGACACCGACGACGCCGCGCGTGTCGCGGAAGGCAAGCAGTTCCTCGCCGAGGACGACGATCTTCTTCGGCTCGCCATCGGGCTCGGGAAGCTCCTCGGACAGCAAGACGGGAATCCAGAAGCGGCGCAACAATTCGCCCATGCCCGTGCCTGCACCCGACTCGGTCAGGAATATGTTGTCCTCGGCGCGGAGCATGGAAGATCTCCCCTATTTGTTTTTTTAGAAGATTGGCGCGGGAGCGGGAAGACGTCAACGCAAGAACAGCTTCGTAGGGTGGGTTAGCGCAGCGTAACCCACCACTTGTCTCGCCGCGGTAGAATTGGCGGATTACGCTTCGCTAATCCGCCCTACGCTATTTAAACCGGCCTCTCCCCCTTCACCGTCACGCGCGTCCCCGAGCGCGTATGCGGCCAGTAGTCCCACATCGCGCGGTGCTGGGTGCAGCGATTGTCCCAGAACGCGATGGCATTCTCCGTCCAGCGGAAGCGGCACTGGAACAGCGGGTTCTCGGCGTGCTGGTAGAGATAGGCGAGCATCGCATCGCTCTCGTCGCGCGGGATGCCGTTGATGTGCCGGGTGAAGCCGCGGTTGACGTAGAGCGCCTTCTTGGCCGTGACGGGATGCGTCCGCACAACGGGATGCTCGGCGCTCGGATAGGACGGACGGTCGGCAACGCCATAGTTCGCATAGAGCCCGCGATAGATCGGCTCGCCGTCATGCAGCGCGGTGAGGCCACCGAGATAGGCCTTCATGCGATCGGACAGCGCCTCATAGGCGGCGTACATGTTGGCGAACAGCGTGTCGCCGCCGCGCGGCGGACATTGCTTGATGTAGAGGATCGAGCCCATCGGCGGTTCGAGATCGCAGGACACGTCGGAGTGCCAGCCCTCGCCGTTGGCGCGCGGCGAGCTCTTGTCGGCGTAGATCTTCATCAGCGCCGGGTCTTCGTCCTCATGCGGCGCGGCGGGATGGAAATGCAGCTCGCCGAACTTGCGGCCGAAGGCGAGGTGCTGCTGCGGCGTGATCTGCTGGTCGCGGAAGAAGATGACGAGGTTTTCGGCGAGCGCGCGGTGGATCTCGTCCATCTGCCGATTTGAGCGCGCGTCGTCGGAGACGAGCCTGCCGATGTCGACGCCCGATATTTCCGCGCCGATGATGGGCGTGAGCTTTTCGACCGCGATAGTCTCGTAGGGCGCGCCGTCATCGGCCGTGTGGCGATAGCGCGGACCTTGCTTGCCGGACAAAGAGCTCATGGGTGTTGCTCCCGATCATTCTTGATTGGAAGCATGGTAGCCCGGATGGAGCGAAGCGCAATCCGGGAACGGTCAGCACACAAAGAAACGGGGCGGGTCGCTTGCGCCAACCCGCCCCGTAATTTCGAATTCTTCGAGCGACGCCTACTCCGCCGCGGTCACCGGCACCTTGGCGCCCTGGCCGTAACGCTGCTCGATGTAGTCGATCACCAGCGCCTTGAAGTCGGCGGAGATGGTCGGGCCGCGCAGCGTGCGGAACTTCTTGCCGTCGACGAACACGGGCGCGGCCGGCGCTTCGCCGGTGCCCGGCAGCGAGATGCCGATATTGGCGTGCTTGGATTCGCCGGGGCCGTTGACGATGCAGCCCATCACCGCGACGTTGAGCTCTTCGACGCCGGGATATTTCGTCTTCCAGGTCGGCATCTCGTCGCGGATGAAATCCTGGATCGAGCGCGCCAGTTCCTGGAACGTGGTCGAGGTGGTGCGGCCGCAGCCGGGGCATGCCGCGACCAGCGGCACGAAGGTGCGGAAGCCCATGGTCTGCAGCAACTCCTGGCCGACCTGCACCTCGCGGGTGCGATCGCCGCCGGGCTCCGGCGTCAGCGAGATGCGGATGGTGTCGCCGATGCCCTGCTGCAGCAGGATGCCGAGCGCGGCGGAGGAGGCAACGATGCCCTTGGTGCCCATGCCGGCCTCGGTGAGGCCAAGATGGATGGCGTAGTCGGAACGGCTGGCGAGAACCTCGTAGACGGCGATCAGATCCTGCACCGCCGAGACCTTTGCGGAGAGGATGATGCGGTTCTTGGGCATGCCGAGTTCTTCGGCGCGCGCCGCCGACAGCAGCGCCGACTGCACCATGGCTTCGCGCATCACCGCGCGCGCATCGCGCGGGTCGGACGAGGCGGTGTTCTCGTCCATCAGCTTGGTCAGCAGTTCCTGGTCGAGCGAGCCCCAATTGGCGCCGATGCGGACCGGCTTGTTGTTCTTGTTGGCGATCTCGATGATGTCGGCGAACTGGGTGTCGCGCTTGTCCTTGAAGCCGACATTGCCGGGATTGATGCGGTACTTGGCGAGCGCCTCGGCGCAGGCCGGATAGGCCGCGAGCAGCTTGTGGCCGATATAATGGAAGTCGCCGATCAGCGGCGTGGTGATACCGCGCTTGGCGAGGCCGTCGCGAATGTGCGGCACGGCGGCCGCAGCTTCCTCGCGGTCCACGGTGATGCGGACCATTTCGGAGCCGGCGCGCGCGAGCGCTGCGACCTGGGCGATGGTACCGTCGATGTCGGCGGTGTCGGTGTTGGTCATCGACTGCACGACGATCGGCGCACCGCCGCCGACGGCGACGTCGCCGACCTTGACCTGGGTGGTGTGATGGCGCGGCGCAGGCCCCGCGATGTCGGAATCGATGGTGGTTTCGGGCTTGTTCATGGGGTCCAAATATCAGGTTTTGGTGACGTTCAGCAATGCATCGCGCGGCGCCGCAGCGACTTGGCTCGGACGGTTAACGAGAAAAAGCCCAGCAATTACAAGGACGGCTGCTGCCCCGAACGCCAAGCTTAGGGTGTCGTGCATGATGAAATAGCTACCGACGACGCCAAACAAAGGGGTGATGAAGGTAAAAGCCGACAATTTGCTGGCCGAATAGGCCTTCACCAGCGCGAACCAAAGCGTGAACGTGGTTCCAACCACCCAGATCGCCTGGAAGGCCATCAGGCCGAGCGACAGCGGCGCCGGCGTATGCGTGATGGTCTCGCCGAACAGCCAGGCCGCCAGCCCCAGGATCGGGATCGAGATCGCCACCTGATAACCCAGCGCCTTCTCGGGCGCGGCGAACCGCAACCTTGTGCCCTTGGCAACCAGCGTCGTCGCCGCCCACAGCGCGGCGCCACCGACGATCATGAGGTCGCCGAGCAGGACATGCGAATCGACATTGGGCTGCGGCACGCCAATCGCGAGGGCGACGCCGGCAAAGCTGATGGCAAGACCCAGCCATTGCGGGGCGCCGAGCCGCTCGCCGAGCACTTGGTAGGAGCCGAGCGCAACGAAGAACGGCGCAGTGTAGAGGAACACCACCGCGCGCGAGGCCGAGGTGAGGCGCAGCCCCTGGAAGATCAGCACGAATTCGATGCCGAACATCAGCCCGGCGATCAGGCCCGGCTTCCACGTGCCGTCATTCTCGAAGAATTTGACCCCGCGAAGCGTGCCGATGAGGAACAGCACCGGCAGCGCGCCCGCCGACCGGATCGTGGCCTGCAGCATCGGCGGAATGTCCGGCAGCACCAGCTTCACCGCGATCTGGTTGAACCCCCAGGTCAGGCACAGCATGAGCATCAGGGCGATGGCGCCGGCACTGAGGGGACGTGCGGCGGAATAGTTGGCTTGTGGCGAGGACATCTCTTCCCGAATACCGGCTTTGCGCCGTTGTTGCTCTATGCAGCTTTCTGACAATGGGTGCAGACGCCCGTGATCTCCACCACGGACAATTTAGGCGCAAAGCCCGAGCTGCGCGCCGCAGCATTGAGATCCCCGGCGAATGATGCCGACGGGATCTCTCCGACCAGGCCGCAGCGCTCGCAGATCAGGAACGCCACCGCCGAGGTCGCGTCGTGGTCGTGGGCGGCACAGGCAAGGTAGGCATTGCGGCTTTCGATGCGGTGCACGAGGCCGTTGGCCATCAGGAAATCGAGCGCGCGGTAGACCGTGATCGGGGCCGGCCGCGACATCGATTTGGCAAGCTCGTCGATCACTTCATAGGCGCCAAGCGGGCGATGGCTGGAGAGCAGGGCCCCCAGCACCTGACGGCGTATCGGCGTGAATTTCTGTGCGCGCTGCTTGCAGACCTCCTCGGCATGCGCCAGCGCGTCCGCGGTGCAGCGGCCGTGATCGTGGTCGGGCGCGGGAAATGCCGGCTTTGCGAGGGTCATGCGGCCACGTTCTAGCATTTGCGCCCGGGAACCCAAAGCACGACCCTGCGAACGGCTGCCAGCCATGCTCGCTCTGCGGGACAGCATCCTGATAATCCGCCATGGAATAATCATAAGCTTGCTTATTATATCCCGAGCTTATTGGAGACCAAGCTTATGACCCGCGGGTCTGTCGACCAGAACTTCCTGTTCACGCTCGGTGAGCTCTACCGCCTCCTGCGCGTCTATGCCGACAAGGAGGCATCGCGGTTCGGCATCACCCGGGCGCAATGGGCAGTGCTGGCCAAGGTCGAGCGCAGCGAAGGCATGAAGCAGTCGGAACTCGCGGAGCTGCTCGAGATGCAGCCGATCACGCTGACCCGCCTGATCGACAAGCTCTGCGACAATGACTGGATCGAGCGCCGCAGCGACGCTTCGGACCGCCGCGTCAAGCGCCTGTATCTGAGGAAGGCCGGCCGGCAATTGCTGGGCCGGATGAGCGGGCTGAAGTCCGAGCTCACCGCCAACGCGCTCGACGGCATCACGCCGGCGGACGCCCATCGCCTCCTGGCCCAGCTCGAAACCATCAAGGAAAACGTGCGTACCGCGATCCAGACCAGCGGCGCGGAACAGGCACGTAAGGAGCAGCGCTATGGCTGACCAAGTCCTCAAGTTCCAGCCCGAGCAGAAGACCGACAGCGGCAAGCCCACCAAGAAAGCCGGCACCGATCCGCGCCGCCGCCTGGTCGCGGGCCTGCGGCGTTACCGCCGCTTCCTGCTCCTGGTCGTGCTGCCTGTCATCGCCGCCATCAGCGGCATCACTTTCTACCTGCATGGCGGCCGCTATGTCGGCACCGACGACGCCTATGTCGGCGCGCAGAAGGTGCTGGTGACGCCCGACATCTCCGGCAAGATCCAGAAGGTCGTCGTGAAGGAAGGCCAGTCCGTCAAGCAGGGCGACGAGCTGTTCGAGATCGACCCCGCTCCGTTTCGCCACGCGGTGGTCGAAGCCAAGGCGCAGCTCGCGCAGGCCCGCACGACCTACGACAACCTCGTCGCCAACATCAAGATCTATGGCGACATGCTGGGCCTCGCCCAGCAAGGCATCGATCTGAAGCAGCGCGATGTCGAGCGCAAGCAGGCGCTGGTGAAGAACAACTACGGCTCGCAGCTCGATCTCGACAATGCCTCGAATGCGCTGGTCACCGCCGGCGCGCAGGCGCAATACATCAAGCAACAGCTCTCCAACGCCAGGACGCAGCTGCTCGGCGACCCCGAATTGCCGCTGGAACAATTCCCGCCTTACGCACAGGCCAAGGCCAAGCTGGACGATGCCCAGCGCAACCTCGACCACACCGTGCTGCGCGCGCCGATGGACGGCGTGGCGACGCAGGTCGAGCAGATCCAGCTCGGCCGCTATGTCGCCGCCGGCACGCCGGTGTTTTCCATCATCGACGTCGCCCACCCCTGGGTCGACGCCAATCCGAAGGAGAGCGACCTCACCCACGTCACCGAAGGACAGCCCGTCACGCTCGAGGTCGACGCGTTCCCGAACCACGTCTTCAAGGGCAAGATCGGCTCGCTCTCCCCCGGTACCGGTGCGCAATTCGCGATCCTGCCGCCGCAGAATGCCACCGGCAATTTCGTCAAGGTGGTGCAGCGCGTGCCGATCCGCATCTATTTCGACGAGACCGACAAATATGTGCGGAAGCTGAAGGCCGGCATGAGCGTCTACGCCACCATCGACACCGGCCATCAGCGCTCGCTCGCCGGCCTGCTTGGCCTGTCGGCGACAGCGAGCCAGGATAAAGACTGAACGCAAGGACTGATCCGATGTCCGGTCCCAATGCCAGCCTGATGGTCCCCGGCCTGCGCCGGAACATGGTGACGATCTGCGCCATGACCGCGACCATCATGCAGGCGCTGGACACCACTATCGCCAACGTTGCCCTGCCCTACATGCAGGGCACGTTGTCGGCCTCGCAGGACCAGATCAACTGGGTGCTGACTTCCTACATCGTCGCCGCCGCGATCATGACGGCGCCGGTGGGCTGGATCGCCAACCGCTTCGGTCGCAAGCGCATCTTCATCATCTGCTCGGCCGGCTTCACCATGGCCTCGGTGCTGTGCGGCCTCGCCCAGGACATCAACCAGATGGTGCTGTTCCGCCTGCTGCAAGGCGTGTTCGGCGCCGCCCTGGTGCCGTTGTCGCAATCGGTGATGCTCGATTATTACACGCTCCAGGAACGCGCCAAGGCGATGTCGATCTGGGGCATGGGCGTGATGATGGGCCCGATCATGGGGCCCTCGCTGGGGGCCTGGCTGACCGAGACCTATTCCTGGCACTGGGTGTTCTTCGTCAACCTGCCGTTCGGCTTCATCACCGTGCTCGGGCTGATCGTCTTCATGGACGAGACGGACAAGAATCTCAGTCTCAAATTCGACTGGTTCGGCTTCGCCGCGCTGGCGGTTGCGATCGGCTCGCTTCAGCTCGCGCTCGACCGCGGCGAGCAATTGGGCTGGCTGGAATCCAATGAGATCCTCGCGGAGTTCATCGTCTCGGCCGTCGCCTTCTACTTCTTCCTCGCGCACTCCTTCACGACCTCGACCCCGTTCATCCGCTTCGCGCTGTTTCGGGATCGCAACTTCGTCACCGGTTGCGTGTTCATGATCGTGATGGGGCTCGTGCTGTTCTCGACCATGGCGCTGGCCTCACCCTATATGCAGAACGTGATCGGCTATCCCATCATCACCGCCGGCCTCTTGCTGGCGAGCCGCGGCTTCGGCACCTTCTTCGCGATGATGCTGGTCGGCCGCATGATGCGCTATTTCGAGGCGCGCACGCTGATCATCGCCGGCCTGACACTGACCGCGGGCTCGCTGTTCCAGATGACCGGCTGGACCGATCTGACCCAGGTGCCGGAGATCGTCACCGTCAGCGTCATCCAGGGTTTTGGCTTCGGCCTCGTCTTCGTGCCGCTGTCGACCGTGGCGTTCCTGACGCTGTCGAACGATCTCCGTACCGACGGCACCGCGATGCTGACCCTGATGCGCAACGTCGCGAGCTCGGTCGGCATTTCCGTCGTCATCGCCCAATTGACGCAGGGGACGCGGCGGACCTATGCGATCCTGTCCGAGCACATCAACCCGTTCAACCATGCACTGCAGATGCCCGACGTCAGGGGCCTGATCAACCTGTCTACCGACGCCGGCCGCGCCATGGCCGACAGGATGGTCAGCGTGCAGGCGCAGATCATCGCATTCGCGCACGACTACCAGATGGTGATGCTCTTCGTCCTCTGCACCATCCCGCTCGCTTTGCTGATCGGTTCGACCAAGGCCACGCTGCGCAAGGAGGCGGCGGGACCGGAGCATGCGGTGATGGAGTAGGACGCGGTCGACCACCAATCTCCGCTGTCGTCCCGGACAAGCGAAGCGCAGATCTGGAATCCATAATCACCGGCAGTGGTTTGGTGAAGACTCGGAGTTACCAGTCTCGCGCCATAACCTCTCCCTGTGGTTATGGGTCCCTGCGTTCGCAGGGACAACACAGAATATGCGGCGCGCCCCTACAACAACTCCTCGCAGCCCAGATCATCCACAGCCGCAAACACCCGCTCCAGATTGTTCCACCAGATCAGCGGCGGAAGGTTGATGCTCCATTGCCAGACCGGCTTGGTGATGTGCCAGAGCACCGAGCGGCGATAGTCCTGGTCGAGTGCGCCCCGCGTGTAGCCGCTGACGCCGTGCGAGATCAGGGTCTCATGATAGCGGTTGAGCAGCAGGCGCTCGAGCGTCTGCCTGCGCTCCGGATACCATTGCGTCGCCATCATGTAGGCGAGATCGTGGGTCGGCACGTTGATGCGCCACTGGTCGAAGTCGAAAATGCGCACGGTGTCGGCGATGTCCGCGCGCGGCAGCAGGAAATTCCAAGTATGGGCATCGCCGTGGGCAATAGAGAGATGCCGATGGGAATGATAGCGCTCAAGCAAACGATCCGACTGCTCAATGAACCGACGATAGAGGATGCGTCGTTCTTCGCTCAGGCGGTCGCCGAGAAGATCGGCAAAACGATCATAATGGCCGGCAAAGGTCTCCATCAACCTTGACGTATCATCGGCGCTCATCCAACTGCCGACGGTGTCGCCGAGACTTGGGTGGTCCCACCATGCCGCGTGCCAGCTCGCGAGCGTCGTGACGATCGCCAGCGCCTGTTCGCGAGACGGCGGCAGGGGCCACTGGGCCGGGACATCATGGCTATCGGTGAGATCTTCGAGCAGCAGATGCCAACTGACATTTTCCTCATCGAACTGTCCGTCAAAGCAACGCGGCACCAGCCCCGGCGGCATATTCGGTGCAAGTTTCGCATAGAAGGCCACTTCGTGCCGTCCGCCATGCGCGAGCGTCTTGGCAAAATCGGCATGCGGCGTCTTCAGGATCAGTGTCTGCGGCGCGCCGCCGGATTCACCGACATAGCGCAGGCTGAGGCGGACGATGTGTGACACGACGGTGTCGCGCTGATGCAGCACCTTCACCTCGCGAACCGCGCCGGCGTCGAGCACGCCGCCCCTGCGCAGCGCCGCCGTCAGTCGGGCGGGCTCAACGACATCAGGCAGTTGTGGAGGTGTCATGAAATTCACGATGCCCCTGTCCCCCGCCATACTGCACGATCATGCCCCCACGCACCAGCGGTCGAACCGACGCCGCGCTCAAGCCGCCTCGGTCGAGTCGCGCACGGTCCGGACCACGACCGACCGGAGCTGTTCGAGATTGGCCGCCATGCCGGCGATCGCCTGCCTGACCTCGGCGGCGCGCTCGTTCACGGAAGCGGCGTCGCGGCTGACATTGCCGATCTTGGCCGAGACCTCCTTCGCCGCTGAAGCCGATTCGGAAATCGACCGCGTGATCTCCCGCGTCGCGGCGTCCTGCTCCTCCATCGCGGCGGCAACCGAAGTCGCCACGCCGTCGATCTCGACGATGTGCCCTCCCATCGTCTCGACGGCATCGACCGCGGCCTGCGTCGAGGCCTGAATCTCGGTGATCAGCCGCGTGATCTCCTCGGTGGATTTGGCGGTCTGATCGGACAGGGACTTCACTTCGGCGGCGACCACGGCGAAGCCGCGGCCGGCCTCGCCGGCACGGGCGGCCTCGATCGTGGCGTTGAGCGCCAGGAGGTTGGTCTGGCCGGCGATGCCGCCGATGAGGTCGGAGACCTCGGCGATCTTCTTCACCGATCCGGCCAGTGCCTGGATGGTCGAACGCGCCTGCTCGCGGCCGGCGACAGCCGATTTCGTGACGGTGCTGGTCCGCACGACCTGGCTTGCGATCTCGCGGATCGAAGCGCTCAGCTCTTCGGCCGCGGCCGAGACGGTCTGCGAACTGCCCAGGGCCTGGGTGGAGGCCGCCGCGACCGCCTGCGACTGTGCGGAGAGCGACCTCGCGATCTCCGACAGGCTGGACGCCGCCCGCTCGACGCCTTGCGTCGCTGCGCCGGCGGTGTCGACCGATCGGCCGGTCTCGCGCTCGACGGTCTCGGCCATCTGGTGCAGGGCGGAGCGCTTGGCGAGCGCCGCCGCCTGCTCCTGCCGCAACTGCTCCTCGCGCAGGCGGGAATTCTCGACCGCTGCCTGCTTGAACACCACAAGCGCCCCCGCCATCGAGCCGACCTCGTCCTTACGGTCAGCGAAAGGAATGTCGGCGGCGAGATCGCCGGTCGCGAGCTTCTGCATCGTGCCCGTCATGCGCACGATCGGCCGCACCACGCCGAGGGCGACACCGAGCAGGCCCGCAGCAACGAAAGCCAGGACAGCGGCGGAGACGCCGAGGAGGATGTAAAGCATCGAGCTGTCGCGGTCCGCGGCCAGCTTTTCCATGGCTGCATTCTGCTTGTTGGCGTTCTCGACGATGCTGTCGATCACGGCGCGATGCGCGGTGTAGGCGTCCTTCACCTGCGCATAGATGCGCTCGGACGCAGCGGCGTCCTTGGCGTTGAGGGCCGGCAGGAGCTGGTCGGACGCCTTCCAGAATTTCTGCACCTCGGCATCGGATTTCGACACCAGCGCCGTCTTCAGGTCGGCCGAGAGGCTGGAGGTGACCCAGAACGCCTTGCGCTCGTCGTAATCCTTGCGGAGCTGGACCAGACGTTCGCCGTGGGCCGCCAGCTGGTCCGGCTCGCGCATGGCCAGCGTCGCCTCGAGATAGGCCTCGATGACATATTCCGGCGGCGGCAGAATGTCCGCGATGAGGTCGTTGCCGAGCTTGATGTCGGAGTAGAGCGGACCGCCGACCTTGAGCTCTTTCAAGGCGTAGAGGCTGGTCGAAACCACGGCGGCAAAACCGATGGCGAGAACGATGCCGAACGCAATGATCGCAGATGACAACGACAGACGAAATTTCATGAAAACAATCCAGGGCGGTGTCAAAACTGCAGCCACCCTAGACGAATACGGTAAATACGGGATTGATTCGCGCCGAAATTGTATCGCGCGAACCCCGTCCAACTACGGGAATTTGACGTCAAGTCGTCGGTATTTGAGTCAGCGAGGCTGACGCACACACGTGCGGGAGAATCGTTTCGGCCGGAGGCAGCCTCGGCTTCGATGCGCCAGATGAGACATGCGTGCCGGCGACCAAGCCTCCCCGGCACGCATTGCCTCACACGTCGAAGAACACTGTCTCGTTGTCGCCCTGGAGCCGCAGGTCGAGCCGGTAGGCCGGCTTGCCGGCTTCGCGCACCGCGGTCAGCGTGGCGCGGCGCTCGGTGGGCACCAGCGCCAGCACGGGGTCAGCGGCGTTGCCGGCCTCGTCGCTGAAATAGATCCGGGTGTAGAGATGCCTGAGCATGCCGCGGCCAAACACCGCAAGGAGGATGTGCGGCGCCTGCGGCTTGCCGTCGGGATCCGGCACCATGCCCGGCTTGATGGTCTCGAACGCGTAATTGCCGTCCTTGTCGGTGCCGCAACGGGCAAAGCCGCGGAAGCTCGCATTCGGCAGCGCACGCTTGTCCTGCGGGTCGGCAAAGCGACCCTGCGCGTCCGCCTGCCATATCTCCAGCATGCAATCCGGCACGGCAACGCCGTCACCGTCGAACACGCGGCCCTCGATGCGGATGCGCTCGCCGGTGACGTCTGGCGTGAGCGTCGAGTTGGTGAACGCGTCGTTCCAGGCGTATTCGCCGTTCGGCGTCAGGCCGTATTTGAAGAACGGACCGACGGTCTGCGATGGGGTGATACCGTTGTCCTGCACTTTAGTGATTCTCCATGGGGGTGGCGTTCTTGCCGCGCAGCACGACGTCAAAGCGGTAGCACAGCGCCCATTCGGGCTGGGTGTTCTCGAGATCGAACGAGGAGACCATCCGCGCCCGCGCCTTCTCGTCCGGCACCGAGTTGAAGATCGGATCGAACGGGAACAGCGGATCGTTCGGAAAATACATCTGCGTCACGAGGCGCGTGACGAAGGAATGGCCGAACACCGACAGATGGATATGCGCGGGACGCCAGGCATTGTGGTGATTGCCCCAGGGGTAGGCACCCGGCTTGACGGTGACGAAACGATAGTAGCCGGCGGCATCGCTCACGGTACGGCCGGCCCCTGTGAAATTCGGATCGAGCGGCGCAGGATGCTGGTCACGGACATGGACGTAGCGGCCGCAGGCATTGGCCTGCCAGATCTCGACCAGCGAGTTCGGCACGCCGCGGCCATCCTCGTCGCGCACATGGCCGTGCACGATGATGCGTTCGCCGATCGGCTCGCCGGTATGCTGGGTGGTGAGGTCGGCATCGCCCTCCCGCACGGTTTCGTGGCCGTAGACTGGACCGGTCAGCTCCGACAGGGTGTGCCGCATCGGGATCAACGGCTTGTTCGGCGCGCGCTTGATCGAGCTCTTGTACTCGGGCGACAGCGGCAGCGGATGCGCCTTGTTGCTGTCAGTGGGATAGATGAATGTCATGGGCGAACTCCTCCCCGGCCATTGTGGTCCGGCCGGACAACGCTTCCGCCAATCATTATAGGATATAACTAATTGGGGGAAGCGGGTTTGAGCCCTATTTGATCGGCGGACGCGGCAGTACGGCTTCCCCGACTTCGAGCCGGTAGACATGGTCGAGCGAATACCAGGGCGTCGCAACATCGCGTTCGGTCGGATGTGGCGCGTCATGGCGCAGGAACTTGCCGATCAGCGCCTGCGTCACGCCGAACTGCACGTCGCTGTCGATATGGGGATCGTTCGGATCGTAGACCTGCGAGATCAGGACCTTGAAGCCCGGCTTGAGGATCAGGGCATGCAGATGCGCGGGGCGATAGGGATGGCGGCTCTGCGCCTCCAGCAGGCGGCCGACCACGCCGCCCGTCGGAATGGGATAGCCGACCATCATCACCGAACGGAAGGAGAAGCGCCCATCCTGGTCGGTCGTGAACTTGCCACGCAGGTTCATGTCGGCCTGGTCAGGATCCTGGTTCTCGTAGAGGCCGACCGGAGAGGCGTGCCAGACATCGACCTCGGCGCCGACGACCGGACGACCGTCCTTGTCCACGACGCGGCCGTTCACGAACAGCGGCGCGCCCGGGGTCTCGGAGCGGACGATCGATCCGCCATTCTCGACCCGCGGCGAGTTCAACCGCCAGAACGGCCCGAGCAGCGACTGATCAGTTTCGGTATTGCCCTGATCGCCGTTGTTGAGCAGGCACACCAGCGGCGAGACGCCGAGCGAGCCCGCCATCAGCACCACTTCGTTGTGCGTGTCGGTGGTCAGCTTGCCGAGTTCGGCCACGATCGCCGTGGCGTCCCGGAATTCCTTCTCGGTCAGGCGGACGTCGCGCACGAAGCCGTGCAAATGCTTGACCAGGGAGATCATGATCTGGCGCATGCGCGGATCGGAAGTCCGCTCCATCACCGCCAGTGCCGCGGCCGTGACGTCCTGCTCGCGCTCGATGATCATGCCCGCCTCCCGATCGCCCGTCATTCCGGGGCAGCCCGACAGGGCTGAACCCGGAACCTCGAGATCCCGGATTCCGCTCTAACGAGCGGCTCCGGGATGACGGTCCACTGCGTGGACCGTCAGTTCAGCTTCTCGATCGCGACCGCGACGCCCTGGCCGACGCCGACGCACATGGTGGCGAGCGCGAGCTTGCCGCCGCGCTTCTCCATGCCGTGGACGGCGGTGAGCACGAGGCGCGCGCCGCTCATGCCGAGCGGATGGCCGAGCGCGATGGCGCCGCCATGCGGATTGACGAAGTCGGCATCATCGGTAACGCCGAGCTGGCGCATGCAGGCGATGCCCTGCGAGGCGAAGGCTTCGTTGAGCTCGATCAGGTCGAAATCGCTGATCTTCTTGCCGAGACGCTCCATCAGCTTGCGGGTCGCGGGCACCGGACCGATGCCCATGATGCGCGGCGGCACGCCGGCCGAGGCAAGGCCGAGGATGCGCCCGCGCGGCGTCAGGCCATGCTTCTTCACCGCAGCTTCCGAAGCCAGGATCATTGCGGCGGCGCCGTCATTGACGCCGGAGGCGTTGCCGGCGGTCACCGTGCCGGGATTGCGCACGATCGGCTTCAGTTTTGCCAAACCTTCGAGCGTGGTTTCGGGTCGCGGATGCTCGTCCTTGTCGACAGTGATCGGACCCGCCTTGCCGCCGGGAATGGTGATCGCAATGATTTCTTCCGCAAAATAGCCGGCCGCGATCGCCGCACCCGCGCGCTGCTGCGAGCGGATGGCGAAAGCGTCCTGGTCAGCGCGCGAGACCTGGAATTCCTCGGCAACGTTCTCGCCGGTCTCCGGCATGGCGTCGACGCCGTACTGCGCCTTCAGCAGCGGGTTGATAAAGCGCCAGCCGATCGTGGTGTCGAAGATTTCGGCCGAACGCGAGAAGGCCTCCTGCGCCTTGCCCATCACGAACGGCGCACGCGTCATGGATTCGACGCCGCCGGCAATGGCGAGCTCGATCTCGCCGGAGCGGATGGCGCGGCCGGCCGCACCGACCGCATCCAGGCCGGAGGCGCAGAGCCGGTTGAGGGTCTGGCCGGGAACCGAGTCCGGCAGACCTGCGAGCAGGAGCGCCATGCGTGCGACGTTGCGGTTGTCTTCGCCGGCCTGGTTGGCACAGCCGAAGAAGACTTCATCCACCTGCGCCCAATCGAGATTGGGGTGCTTGGCCATCAGTGCCTTGATCGGGGCTGCGGCAAGATCGTCGGCACGCACCTTGGCGAGCGAGCCGCCGAAACGGCCGATCGGGGTCCGCACGGCATCGCAGATAAAGACGTCACGCATCGTTGTTCTCCCTGAATGCCGCGGTTCGGCCGGAATTCTTCAATGACGGCGGAGTTTTAGGAGGGCGCCTTCAACAGGTCAATCGACCGATACACGCGTGTTCCGAGGGGGCCACACGCCGACCACGCATGCCGCAATGCGGACAACGTGGAAAACCTCCCCTTCCCGGCCAAAGCGATAGGAGCAGGAGGCGAAATTTTGTAGGTTGCGCCGCCCATGACCATGCAACAGCCGATACAAGTACCGCCTCCCGACGAAGCGCCCGCCTCGCCGGCGGAAGCGATCGCGCGCGTCACGCCGATGATGGAACAGTACCTGGAGATCAAGGCGGCGCATCAGGGCCTGCTGCTGTTCTACCGGATGGGCGATTTCTACGAATTGTTCTTCGAGGACGCCGAGATCGCCTCCAGGACGCTCGGCATCGTCTTGACCAAGCGCGGCAAGCATCAAGGCGCCGACATCCCGATGTGCGGCGTGCCGGTCGAGCGCTCCGAGGACTATCTGCACCGCCTGATCTCGGCTGGGCATCGGGTTGCGGTCTGCGAGCAGACCGAAGATCCCGCTGCCGCGAAGGCGCGCGGCAACAAGAGCGTGGTCCGCCGCGGCGTGGTGCGGCTTGTGACGCCGGGCACGCTGACCGAGGACACGCTGCTCGATGCGCGCGCCAACAATTATCTGCTCGCGATCGCGCGGGCGCGTTCGTCTGCCGGCGGCGACCGCTTCGGCCTCGCCTGGATCGACATCTCGACCGCCGAATTCACCGTGATGGAATGTTCGGGCGGCGAGCTCGCCGCGACGCTGGCGCGCATCAACCCGAACGAGGCCATCGTCACCGACGCGCTCTATAACGACAACGAGCTCGGACAGACCCTGCGCGAGCTGCCGGCGGTGACCCCGCTGACGCGCGACGTCTTCGACGGCGCCACTGCCGAGAAGCGACTGTGCGATTATTTTGCCGTCGCGACCATGGACGGGCTGGCGCAACTGACGCGGCTGGAGGCCACCGCAGCAGCGGCAGCCGTCACCTATGTCGACCGCACCCAGGTCGGCAAGCATCCGCCGCTGTCGCCGCCCGCGCGCGAAGCCTCGGGCGCGACCATGGCGATCGATCCGGCCACACGCGCCAATCTCGAGCTGACCCGGACGCTCGCAGGCGAACGTCGCGGCTCGCTGCTCGATGCGATCGACTGCACGGTGACCTCGGCGGGCTCGCGTCTGCTGGCTCAACGTCTGGCCGCGCCGCTGACGGATGCACCGGGGATCGCGCGCCGGCTCGATGCGGTCAGTACCTTCGTCGCCGATTCCGCCGCGCGCGAAGACATCCGCAGCATCCTGCGCGGCGCTCCCGACATGTCGCGCGCGCTGGCGCGTCTCTCGGTCGGCCGCGGCGGCCCGCGCGACCTCGCAGGTCTGCGCGACGGCATCATCGCCGCCGACCAGGTGCTGGCGCGGCTTGGCGAGCTCGATCAGCCGCCGCAGGAGATCGCGGTGGTGATGGCGGCGTTGCAGAGACCCTCGCGCGAGCTCGCGACCGAATTCGCCAGCGCGCTCGACGAACAGCTGCCGCTGATCAAGCGCGACGGCGGGTTCGTTCGACAGGGCTATGAGCCCGCGCTCGATGAAGCCCGAAACCTGCGCGATGCCTCGCGTCTCGTCGTCGCCTCGATGCAGGCGCGCTACGCCGACACGACGTCCGTGAAAGGCCTGAAGATCCGGCACAACAACGTGCTCGGCTATTTCGTCGAGGTCACCGCCCAGCACGGCGACAAGCTGATGTCGGCGCCGCTGAATGCCACCTTCATCCATCGCCAGACGCTGGCGGGGCAGGTGCGCTTCACCACCTCCGAGCTGGGGGAGATCGAAGCCAAGATCGCCAATGCCGGCGACCGCGCCCTCGGGCTCGAGCTCGAGATTTTCGAGCGGCTGTCAGCCAAGGCCATGGCGATCAGCGACGATCTGCGCGCCGCCGCCCATGCCTTTGCGCTGCTCGACGTCGCGACCTCACTGGCCAAGCTCGCAGTCGACGATAACTATGTGCGGCCGGACGTGGACGACTCGCTCGGCTTCGCAATCGAGGCCGGCCGCCATCCCGTGGTGGAGCAGGCCCTGAAGCGCAATGGCGAGCCGTTCATCGCCAATGCCTGCGACCTCTCACCAAGCCCGGCGCAAAAGTCCGGCCAGCTCTGGCTGCTCACCGGTCCCAACATGGCCGGTAAATCGACCTTCCTGCGTCAGAACGCGCTGATTGCCCTGCTTGCCCAGATCGGCAGCTTCGTGCCGGCCACGCGCGCGCGGATCGGCATCATCGACCGGCTGTTCTCGCGCGTTGGCGCCGCCGACGATCTCGCCCGCGGTCGCTCCACCTTCATGGTCGAAATGGTCGAGACGGCGGCGATCCTGAACCAGGCCGGCGAGCGCTCACTCGTGATCCTCGACGAGATCGGCCGCGGCACCGCGACCTTCGACGGTCTCTCGATCGCCTGGGCTGCGATCGAGCATCTGCACGAAAGCAATCGCTGCCGCACGCTGTTCGCCACGCATTATCACGAACTGACCGCGCTCTCGGCCAAGCTGCCGCGGATGTTCAACGCCACGGTGCGGGTGAAGGAGTGGCAGGGCAATGTCGTATTCCTGCACGAGGTGCTGCCGGGCTCGGCCGATCGTTCCTACGGCATCCAGGTCGCCAAGCTCGCCGGCCTGCCGCCGGCCGTGATCACGCGCGCGAAGTCGGTGCTCTCCAAGCTGGAGGCGCAGGACCGCGGCCAGACCGCACGGGCGCTGGTGGACGATCTGCCGCTGTTCGCGGTGCCCTCACGCGCAGCGGCGGAAGCCGCGCCGCCGAGCGAGGCGGACCTATTGATGGAAGCGGTGAGAGCGCTGCATCCGGACGAGATGTCGCCACGCGAGGCGCTGGATGCGTTGTATGCGTTGAAGGCCAAGCTGCCGAAGGCATAGATCAGACCGTCATTCCGGGATGGTCCGAAGGACAGACCCGGAATCTCGAGATTCTCAGGTGCGCAACTGCGCACCGTAGTTCGCCTCTTCGAGGCGCCCCGGAATGACTGTGCGCCTGGCTACGCCCTTGCCGCGATCGCCGCCGCCTCCGCCGCCGCGCGCTGCATGCTGGTCGACATCTCGTTCGTCACCGTGCTCTGCTCCTCGACGGCAGCGGCGGTCGATGTCACGTATTCGCTGACATTGTTGATCGCCTGCTTGATCGAGCCGAGCGCGCTGACGACGTCGCCGGAGATGCCGTTGAGGCTGCCGATCTCCTGGCCGATCTTGTCGGTGGCCTGCTTGGCCTGATTGGCGAGGCTCTTCACTTCGGAGGCGACCACCGCAAAGCCGCGGCCGGCTTCGCCGGCGCGTGCGGATTCGATCGTGGCGTTCAGCGCCAGGAGGTTGATCTGGCCGGTGATGCTGTTGATCATCTCGACGATGCCGCTCATCGACTGCGCCGCCTCGGTGAGGCGCTGGGCCTGAGCGTCGGCTGAGGCGACCTGCTCCACCGCGCTCATCGCGGTCTCGCGGGACTTGGTCATCGCCTCGGAGATCTCCCGCACCGAAGCGTTCAGCTCCTCCGAACCGGCGGCGACCGATTCCATCATGCCGCGCACGCGCTCGTTGCCCATGCGGACCAGCACCTGCCGCGTGGTGTCGGTGGCATATTTCACGACCTTGAACGGCTTGCCGTTGAGATCGAGGATCGGGTTGTAGGAGGCCTGGATGTAGACCTCCTTGCCGCCCTTGCCGATGCGCTTGTATTCGGCTGCCTGGTACTGACCGCGGTTGAGCGCGGCCCAGAACTCGCGATAAGCCGCGCCGTCGCGCTCCGCGGGCTCGACGAACATGCTGTGGTGCTTGCCCTTGATCTCGGCCATCGAGTAGCCGAGCGCGCCGAGGAAGTTGGCGTTGGCGGCGATGATCGTGCCGTCCATGTTGAATTCGATCACGGCCTGGGCCTTGTCGATCGCCGATATCTGACCGGCGAGATCGGCGTTCTTCAGCTTCTCCGCGGTGACGTCGGTTGCGAACTTGACGACGCCGTAAGGTTTGCCGTTCTCGTCGAGCAGCGGGTTGTAGGAGGCGAGGATCCACACTTCTCGGCCGGCCTTGCCGATGCGCTTGAACTCGCCGGCCTGGTATTCACCGCGGTTGAGCGCAGCCCAGAACCCGCGATAGGCCGCGCCGTCGCGGTCGGCCTGCGGCATGAACAGGCTGTGATGCTTGCCCTCGATCTCGGCCAGCGAATAGCCGAGCGTCTTGCAGAAATTCTCGTTGGCGGTGACGATGGTGCCGTCGAGCTTGAATTCGATGACGGCCTGGGCACGGCTGATCGCGGCGATCTTCGACGCATCCGTCATGCTCCGGATCTTCTTCGCCGTGATGTCGGTCGCGATCTTGGCGACCATCACCGTCTTGCCGTTGCCGTCGAGCACCGGATTGTAGGATGCTTCGATCCAGACCTCGCGGCCACCCTTCGCGATCCGCTTGAACTCGCGCGCCTGATACTCGCCACGGTTCAATGCAGCCCAGAACGCCTTGTACTCGGCGGTATCGCGCTGGTCGGCCGGCACGAACATGGAGTGATGCTTGCCCTGAATCTCGTCAAGCCGATAGCCGAGGGCGTCGAGAAAATTCTGGTTGGCCGTGATGATCGAGCCATCGAGATTGAATTCGATCATAGCCTGCGAACGGCCTATGGCGTCGAGCCGTCCTTGTGCACCGCTGTGGGACTTGCGACCGAACATCAAACAATCTCCATCTCGAAATACGCGATACTTCGTACGGGAAAAGCTCGAACAAAGTTCTAATAGAAATGTCGGAAACCAGCAGGGCTGGGAACGATCCGGCGGGCGTCAAGAGCCGCCATCCGCGCCCCTGCGACATTTCTCATTCAATGGCTTGGGACGATGCTGCGTTGCCTGTCGGCATGAGATGCGGTCTCCGACATGTCCTTTCGCGACGCGATGTCGCGCGTGTCAGTGGTCTCACGGCTCTAACCGCGCCTTGTGCATCGCACGTCGGCCGATTCCCCACAGCGTCAGATTCCAGGCGATGCAGGTGCCGAGCGCAAGACACAGACCGACGGCCGAGCCGAATGACACGACTGCAACGTGCAAGACGGCAATCGCCGTGCCGAATCCGAGCAGTCCCCAGGCGGAGTTGGCGAGCACGGCCGCGGTCGGCGGGCCGCCGATGCGCGGATGCAGGATCACCATGATGCTGGAGAACACCACGGGATACAGCGCGATGATGCCGCTGATGCGGGGGCCGACCCAGCCCGAAGTCGAGACCACGATGGCGACCAGGGTCGCGACCAGTGCAGCCCGCATCGGCACGTCGTACCAGCTGCGCGTGACAAGCGGCATCTTCACATGGCGATAGCCCGCCAGGAGCGGAATGCAGATGCCGAATGCGATCAGATTGGCGGCCAGCCCCGCGGTGAGCGACCAGTCGAACTGGCGGATGATCGAGGCAAGTACGATCCAGACGGCGACCGCGCTTCCACAACTCACCGCGAAACTGTGCCGCTGCGCCAGCACGACATAAATGAGGCACATGAAGATCGTCGCCGCATTGATCGGGAGGCTCGCCAGCGTCCCCTGCGCGATGAAGGCGGCATCGTGGTCGAGCGCGAGGAAGACGTAGGAGGGGCCGGCCGAGATCGGCAGGGTCGCGACCAGCGCGCCGATCACCGGACCCGAGCGCTCGGTGATGATTGAGGCCGTCACGACGAACGCCGCCGCGATCGCCATGCGCAGGACAAGGAAGACGAGGAAGTAGAGATCGGGGGACATTTTTGGCTTCTTACCCTCCCCTGGAGGGGGAGGGTCGGCTCATATTGAGCGCAGCGAAATATGAGACGGGATGGGGTGACAGTCTCTCAACGGCGACGGTGCCCGAGTGGAGAGATCACCCCACCCCGCTCGCGCTATGCGCGATCGACCCTCCCCCTCCAGGGGAGGGTGAGAGACTCACATCCGCTGCATCGACACTGACACCTTCGGGCCGTTCTTGATGGTCTGATAGACCACGCAATAGCGCTCGGTCAGCTTGAGCAGCAGATCGAGCTTGTCCTGCGGCGCTGATGTGTCAACCTCGAAGCGCAGACGGATCTCGGCGAAGCCGACCGGGGTCTCCTTGTCGACGCCGAGCGTGCCGCGGAAATCGAGATCGCCCTCGGCATAGACGTTGCCGGTCTTGAGCGGCACCTCGATCGCAGTCGCGACCGACTTCAACGTGACCCCGGCACAGGCGACGAGCGCCTCAAGCAACATGTCCCCGGAGCAGAGCTCGAGGCCGGAACCGCCGGTCGCCGGATGCAGGCCGGCAAGCGCGATGGCGCGGCCGGTCTCGACTTTGCAGGCGATGCCATCGCTGTCGGTGGAGCCCTTGGCCTTCAGCGTGATCAGTGCGGTCTTGGGATCGGTCTTGTAGCGCTCCTTGATCGGAGCCTGCATCTGGCGCAGCTCTGCAGCGTCCATTTTCGTTCTCTCCCGGAAAATTGCCCCTCGATGTACCGGTTCAGAGCGAAATTGTCACCACCACATGGCCTGACCGGGACCCTGGGTTGCGTCACGGTCGGGCACGTTGCGGTCAAGCGAACGGTCGAGTGACGTCAGCACACTTCGCTTGAAATTCTCGAACAGCGGCGAATTGCGGTCGCGCGGCCGTCCGAGATTGATCTCGATCTGGTCGAACAACCGGCCCGGCCGCGGCCGCATCACCAGCACGCGGTCGGCCAGCACCACGGCCTCGTCGACGTCGTGTGTGACGAGGATGAGCGTCGGCCGCGTATCGGCCCAGAGGTCGAGCAAATGATCCTGGAGATCCCTGCGGGTGAAGGCATCGAGCGCGGAGAACGGCTCGTCCAGCAGCAGCACCTCCGGCTGCGGCACCAGCGCGCGTGCGATCGCAACCCGCTGCGCCTGTCCGCCGGAGAGTTCGCGCGGCCAGGCCTGCGCCTTTTCCGCCAGCCCGACGCGTTCGAGCGCACGCGCGACCTTCTCGCGGCGCTCGGCCGCGGGCAGATCGGCGAGTCCAAAACCGATATTGTCGGCGACGCTGAGCCAGGGCAGCAGCCGCGGCTCCTGGAAGATGATGCCGATCTTGGCGTGCGGCGAGACGATCGCCTCATGGTCGAGCGTCACCGTGCCCGCGCTGGCGCGATCGAGGCCGGCGATGGCACGCAGCAGCGTGGACTTGCCACAGCCGGAGCCGCCGATGATGGCGATGATCTCGCCCAGCCTGATTTCGGCGGAGAAGCGCGAAAGCGCCTGCACGCCGTTGGGATAGGTCTTGCTGACCCGGTCGAGCGCCAGCATCGCCTCAAGCTCCCTTCGCGCGCCCGAAGGCGTCCTGCCAGCGCAGGAAAGGTGCGGCGGCTACCTCGATCAGCCAATCGGTGAGCTTGCCGAGGATGGCGAAGATCACGATGGCGGCGAGGATCTGCGCGGGCTTACCGAGCTGCTGGCCGTCGAGCAGGAGATAGCCGAGGCCTTCGGAGGCGCCGATCAGCTCGGCTGCGACCACGAACATCCAGCCGAGGCCGAGACCGACGCGCAGGGAAACCACATAGGCCGGCAGCACCGCCGGCAGCAGAATGCGGCGGATCATGGCGAAGCCGGAGAGGCGAAAGGTGCGGCCGACCTCGACGATCTTGCGATCCACCGAGAGGATCGCGCCCATCACGCCGAGATAGACCGGAAAGAACACCCCGACTGCGATCAGCGCGACCTTCGAGGTCTCGAAGATGCCGAGCCAGAGGATGAACAGGGGCACCCAGGCGAGCGAGGGAATCGCGCGCAGCGCCTGCACGGTCGGATCGAGCAGCCGGCGCGCCAGCGACCAATAGCCGGAGACGGCCCCCAACAACGTGCCCGCGACCACGCCGAAGGCGAAGCCGAGCCCGACGCGCCACAGCGTCGCTATGACGTGGCGGACCAGCTCGCCGGAGCGGGCAAGTTCGGCGATGGTAGCAAAGACGCGCGACGGCGGCGGCACCAGCCGGCCGTTGGACCAACCAAGCCACACCACGAGCTCCCAGCCGAGCGCGAGCGCGAGCGGCAGCAGCAGTCCCAGCATCGGCCGCGCATAGCGCGCCATGCGCGAGGGCGCGGCTACGCTTTCGGCGGGTTCCGAAGATTGTTGCAAGGCTGGCGCGTCGGAGATCATGGCCATTAGCAAGCGCGTCTGATTGGGGATTGCAAGGAGCCTCTTACCCTCCCCTGGAGGGGGAGGGTCGGCTCATATTGAGCGCAGCGAAATATGAGACGGGGCGGGGTGACAGTCTCTCCGCGACAGACGGTGCCCGAGCGGAGAGATCACCCCACCCCGCTCGCGCTGCGCGCGATCGACCCTCCCCCTCCAGGGGAGGGTAAGAGAGAGATCAATTCGTCGGCAGCGGGACCTGGTCATCGATTAACGCGTCGAGCGTCGCCTTCACGTCGACCTTGGCATCGACGACGCCCGCCTGTTGCAGGGCAAGTCCCGCGGCGAGGATCGACTCGCGCTGCGGCGCGCCGATGCGGCTGTGGGTGAGCTCGGTGCGCTCCTTGAGTTGCTTGTCGACGACGGCCTCGGGGAGTTTTGTGACCGCGATGAAGGTCTTCTTCAGCTCGTCGTAATTGGCCAGCGAATATTTGCGCGCCTCCTCATACACCGCGAGGACGCGGCGGGCAGCGTCGGGATGGTCCTTCAAAAACTGCTCGCGCACATTGAGGATGCCCCAGGTGTTGGCGTCGGCCTTGCGGTAGAACAGCTTTGCGCCCTCCTCGACCTCGGCCTGCGCCATCATCGGATCGAGGCCGGCCCAGGCATCGACGTCGCCGCGGATCAGCGCGATCTTGCCGTCGGCGTGCTGGAGCAGCACCGGGGTGACGTCCTTTTCGGTGAGGCCCGCCCCGAGCAGCGCGCGCACCAGGAAGATGTGCGGATCGGTGCCGCGCGTCACCGCGACGCGCTTGCCCTTGAGGTCGGCCACGCCGGCAATCTTGGAATCCTTCGATGTCACCAGCGCCGTCCACTCAGGGCGCGAATAGACATAGATCGACTTGATCGGGTTGCCGTTGATGCGGGCGACCAGCGCCGCCGAACCCGCGGTCGAGCCGAAATCGATCGAGCCGGCATTGAGGAACTCGAGCGCCTTGTTGGAGCCGGCCGACTGCACCCAGGTGACGGTGATGCCGTCCTTGGCGAACTCCTTCTCCAGGAGCCCCTTCTGCTTCAGAACCATCGACACCGGATTGTAAGTCGCCCAGTCGATGCGGATTTCCTTGAGCGGATCAGCCGCCTTGGCCGCGGGGGTCGCGGCGAGCGCAACCGCTCCCGCCAACAGAATGCGTCGTGTAAGTCCGGTCATGCCCAGCCTCCTCCAAAACTTCATTGTTTTTCAATGAGTTATATCTAGAGGTCAACGAGAAAATCCGCCCTTCGAAAGCGCGCCGGCCGAGAACAGATTTGCCCAAAGCCGGGCCTTTCCAGCATGGAACGACTATTGCCAGAGAATGGCGGGTGACAGCGCCTGTCACCTCTTATATCCGGTGAGACATGGACAGCGTCGCGACTGAGCACAAGGCCGAGGTGGACGATCGTTTCGACACTGCGCGGATCACCGCCGCGGTCGATGCGCTCGCCGAAAAGCACCAGGGACGCGAGGACGCGTTCCGCACGGCCATGGCGCAATTGCTCAAGGCCGAGTTGATCGCGGCACGCGCCGCGGCACAGGAAATCCTCCTGAAGGACCGCCACGGCCGTCGCTGCGCCGAGCGGCTCTGTCACGTGCAGGACGAGATCATCCGCATCCTGTATTCGGCGGCGACCCGCCATCTCTACCGCTCGCCGATCCCGAGCGGTGCCGAGCGCATGGCGGTGGTCGCGACCGGCGGCTACGGCCGCGGCCTGATGGCGCCCGAATCCGACATCGACCTGTTGTTCATCCTGCCCTACAAGCAGACCGCCTGGGGCGAGCAGGTCGCCGAAGCGATCCTCTATTGCCTCTGGGACATGGGGCTGAAGGTCGGCCACGCCACGCGATCAGTGGACGAGTCGATCCGGCAGGCGCGCGGCGACATGACCATCCGCACCGCGATCCTGGAGACGCGCTTCCTCACCGGCGACAAGCCGCTCTATGAGGAGCTGGTCGCACGCTTCGACAAGGAGGTCGTGCAGGGCACCGCGTCGGAATTCGTCACAGCCAAGCTCGCCGAGCGCGAAGAGCGGCACCGCCGCGGCGGCCAGTCGCGCTATCTGGTCGAGCCCAACGTCAAGGACGGCAAGGGCGCCTTGCGCGACCTGCACACGCTGTTCTGGATCGCCAAATACGTCTACCGCGTCCGCGACACCGGCGAGCTGGTCGAGCGCGGCGTGTTCGATGCGCAGGAATACCGCAGCTTCCGCCGCTGCGCCGATTTCCTCTGGTCGGTGCGTTGCAATCTGCACTTCTACTCCGGCCGCGCCGAAGAGCGTCTCTCGTTCGACCTCCAGCGCGAGATCGCGGTGCGGCTCGGCTACACCTCGCATCCCGGCATGCAGGATGTCGAGCGCTTCATGAAGCATTACTTCCTGGTCGCCAAGGAAGTCGGCAACCTCACCGCCATCCTCTGCGCCAAGCTCGAGGACCAGCAGGCCAAGCCCGCGCCGGTCTTGAGTCGGATGATGGCGCGGCTGCGGCCGACCGCGGCGAAGCGGCGCGTCCCAGACAGCGACGACTTCATCGTCGACAACAACCGCATCAACGTTGCCGCACCCGACGTGTTCAAGCACGACCCGGTCAATCTGATCCGCATCTTCCGTCTCGCGCAGAAGAACAACCTCGCCTTCCATCCGGATGCGATGCGCGACGTGACGCGGTCGCTCGGCCTGATCAACGCGCAGATGCGCGAGAATCCCGAGGCCAACCGGCTGTTCATGGAGATCCTGACCTCCGACAACGCCGAGATCGTGCTGCGGCGGATGAACGAGACCGGCGTGCTCGGCCAGTTCATCCGTGCCTTCGGCAAGATCGTCTCGATGATGCAGTTCAACATGTATCATCACTACACCGTCGACGAGCACCTGATCCGCTGCATCGGCTTCCTCCAGGACATCGAGCGCGGCGGCATCGAGGAGTTCACCCTCGCCAGCGACCTGATGCGCAAATCCCGGCCCGAGCACCGGTCGGTGATCTACATCGCAACACTGCTGCACGACGTCGCCAAGGGCCGGCCGGAGGACCACTCGATCGCCGGCGCCAAGGTAGCGCGGCGGCTGTGCCCGCGGCTAGGGTTCAGCCCGGCCGACACCGAGCTCATCGCCTGGCTGATTGAGGAGCATCTGACGATGTCTACGGTCGCGCAGTCGCGCGACCTCTCGGATCGCAAGACCATCGAGAATTTCGCCGCCGTGGTGCAGTCGGTCGAGCAGATGAAGCTGCTGACGATCCTGACCACCGCCGACATCCGTGGCGTCGGTCCCGGGGTGTGGAACGGCTGGAAGGCGCAACTCTTGCGCTCGCTGTATTACGAGACCGAGCCGGTGCTGACCGGCGGCTTCTCGGAGGTCGACCGCGGCAAGCGCCTCACCGCCGCTTACGCCGAATTCCGAAATGCCTTCGCCGAATGGCCGGCGGAGGAGCTCGATGCCTATATCGGCCGGCACTATCCGGCCTACTGGCTCAAGGTCGAGCTGCCGCGAAAAATCCGCCACGCCCGCTTCGTCCGCTCCAGCGAACAGGCCGGCCACAAGCTCGCGATCAATGTCGGCTTCGACGAGGTGCGCGGCGTCACCGAGCTGACGATCTTCGCGGCCGACCATCCCTGGCTGCTGTCGATCATCGCCGGCGCCTGCGCCTCGGCCGGCGCCAACATCGTCGACGCCCAGATCTACACCACGACCGACGGCCGCGCGCTCGACACCATCTCGATCTCCAGGGAATACGACCGCGACGAGGACGAGGGGCGGCGCGCCACCCGCATCGGCGAGATGATCGAGGACGTGCTGGAGGGCAAGCTGCGCCTGCCCGAAGTGGTGGCGCGCCGCACCGTGCGCAGCAAGGCAAAGCCCTTCGTGATCGAGCCGGAAGTGACCATCAACAACCAATGGTCCGACCGCTACACCGTGATCGAGGTCTCCGGCCTCGACCGGCCCGGCCTGCTCTACGAGCTGACCACCGCGATCTCGAAGCTCAACCTCAACATTGCGTCCGCCCATGTCGCGACCTTCGGCGAGCGCGCGCGCGACGTGTTCTACGTCACCGACCTCCTGGGCGCGCAGATCAGCGCGCCGACCCGCCAGGCCGCGATCAAGAGCGCGCTGACCCATGTGATGGCCGGCGACAAGGCGGTCCAGCCGGCGGCGTGACTTTCGTTCGTCACTCCGCGCTCGCGGCTAATGGGCCCTGACCCCTAACTATCGTCGCGCCGACTTTTGTTCAGAGTGCCGTAGCGCGTTCACGAGCGCAGACAGCGCGGCTGGTTGATGCTGACGACTGGGATAATACATGAAGAAGCCGGGAATTGGGGGCGTCCAATCCTCCAGCACCCGAATAAGACGGCGCTTCGCAATATGTTCGGCGACCTGCTCTTCATAGGCTAGGCCGATACCAACTCCGGCGAGCGCCGCCTGAATCACCAGGTGAGTGTCGTCAATGATGAGCGGGCCATTCACGTTGATCGTGACCGACTTTCGGCCTTGCTCAAACTCCCACCGATATGGACCACCTGCGAGGCGCAGGGTAATGCACCGATGATCGCTCAGATCCCTCGGCTTTTCGGGGATGCGCCGTGAAGCGAAATAGCGCGGCGACCCTATGACCGCCAATCGCAGTTCGGGCGTGACGCGAACCGCGATCATGTCCTTTTGAATGTACTCGCCAAGCTGAATACCGGCATCGAACTCGCCTGCAACGAGGTCCACTGGGCCAGTGACGGTGACGACGTCCAGAACGATGTCGGGGTAGGCCTCAGCGAAAGCTCTGAGCCGCGGTAACAGTACCATCACCGCAGCCGATCGCGACATGACAATTCGAAGGCGACCTTCGGGCCGGCGCCGAATGCTTTGGGCTTTGTCGAGGGCATGACGAATTTGCTCAAGTGCCGGAGACAGATCTTCCAAGAGAGCTGCTCCCGCAGCGGTCGGTGCAACGCTCTTGGTCGTTCGAGCGAGCAGCTTCAGCTCGAGCCGTTGCTCAAGCCTCCGGATCGTGTGGCTCAAGGCAGACTGCGACACACCCAGCTTTATCGCAGCGCGTGTAAAGCTTCGTTCACGGGCCACGATTGCAAACGCGGCGAGGTCGTTCATTTCGTCTGTCATCATCATGAATATCACTCATGAGCCCATGCCATTCAAGACGCCTAGTCTCATAAGTCACCTTGCCGTAGGTTTTTGCGCAAGCACGGGAGACGACCTGCACTGCTTCTGCGTGTGGGGCAGGTCGACGCTCGGCAGCTGGCCGGACCGCATGAATGAGTCCGGTGCAAAAGCTTTGAGGATGACAATGGATACGGACGTCCCCGCCTTGCGCTCGCTTGCGCAGACCTATTTCGACGCTGCCTATGAAATGGATGCTGAAAAGTTTGCATCCATATTTCACCCGTCGAGTTCCGTGACGAAGGTGGCCGAGGACGGCAAATTGGGCGTGACGCCGATTGCGTCCTGGCTGGCAGTGGTCCGCAACACGAAAGCTCCGAAGCAACAGGGCTTCGAGCGAGAAGATCAGATCCTATCAATAGACGTTGAAAGCGAGCTCGCGCTTTTAAAAGTCAAATTGCGCATTCCGCCCCGCTCCTTCACGGACCTGCTGTCGTGCTTGAAGGTGAACGGGACCTGGACAATAGTTCAGAAGGTGATGACGTCGAAAGTCTGACGGATTCGGTTGCAGCAGGGCAGCGTCCATGAGGTAGGTGCGGTCATGGGCGCGGTTCGCTCAACACATTCTCAAATGGACTCTCGAACCTGCACCCCCTCATGCCGCAGCAGCCAGCGTTTGCGCTCGAGCCCGCCGCCGTACTTCACCAGCGAACCGTCAGCGCCGATCAGGCGGTGACAGGGCAGCACCACGCTGATCGGATTGGAGCCGTTGGCATGACCGACGGCGCGAATGGCTTTTGGCATGTCGATCTTTGCTGCCAGCGCGCCGTAGCTCATCGTGGTGCCGGCGGGGATGTGAGCCAGCGCGTTCCAGACCTTCTGCTGGAACGGCGTGCCGGCGATGCGCCATGCGATGGCCGAGAGCTGACCGAGATCGCCGTCGAAATAACCCGATAGCGCCGTCCGCGTCGCCGTCGGCGCGGGCTGATCGCTCATATCCACTGCGCCATAATGCAGGCGCAACAATTCGCGCATGCGATGCTCGTAATCCTCCCAGTCGAGCGCCCGCAAGGCGCCCTCCGCATCGGTAACGAGCAGCGCGACGCCGATCGGCGTCACCAGGCGATCGAGGCCGAAGCGTTCAGGCGTCTTGGTTGGTCGAGCGGGCATCGCGGCACCATTGCATCGAAACACACCCATCGCACTTGCCATGCCGGCCGTGCTATCGTCCACCCGAAAGCTGACGCTGGGGGGAGCTCAACTTGATCCTGATCGCCAATATCCTGGTGGCGCTGGTCGCCGCACTGCACGTCTTCTTCTTGATCCTGGAGATGTTCCTCTGGGACAAGCCGCAGGGCCTGAAGGTGTTTCGCAACACGCCGGAGAAGGCCGAGATCACGAAGGTGCTGGCCGCCAACCAGGGCCTCTATAACGGCTTCCTCGCCGCGGGCCTGATCTGGGGTCTCGTCCACGGCAGCCCGGCCTTCGCATTCCAGATCAAGGTGTTCTTCCTGCTTTGCGTGATCGTGGCCGGCGCCTATGGCGCCGCGACCGTCAGCAGCCGCATCCTGATGGTGCAGGCGCTGCCGGCGGCCGTCGCGCTGGTCGCGTTGTTCCTGGCCTGAGACGTCGGAGCCAGGACTCATCGGCCTGAGACGCTAGGGCGCAGCGCCGCGATCCTTGCGCGGCGGCGAAGCTTCCTCCACAATCTTCGGCAGCGATGGCGACCGTTGCAATCGACGGGAAAAGACCATCGGCCGAAAATTCCGTCAGGAGGAACAACCAACATGACCAATCGCAGAGCCTTCTTAGCTGCCACGGCAGCGCTCGCCTTCGCGTTCTCCGCGAACCAAGCCTTCGTAAGCGAAGCCTTCGCCCAAAAGAAGTACGACACCGGGGCGACCGACACCGAGATCAAGATCGGCCAGACCGTGCCGTTCTCCGGCGCCTACTCCGTCTACGCCAATATCGGCAAGACCCAGGCCGCCTACTTCAAGATGATCAACGATCAGGGCGGCATCAACGGCCGCAAGATCAATCTGATCCAGTATGACGACGCCTATTCGCCGCCGAAGACGGTGGAGCAGGTGCGCAAGCTCGTCGAGGGCGACGAGGTGCTGTTCACCTTCCAGCTCATTGGCACCGCGGCCAATGCCGCCGTGCAAAAATATCTCAACGGCAAGAAGGTGCCGCAGTTGCTGGCCTCGACCGGCGCGGCCCGCTTCAACGATCCCCAGAACTATCCCTGGACCATCGCCTACAATCCCAACTACGTGTCCGAGGGGCGCATCTACGCCAAGTACATTCTCAAGGAGCATCCGAACGCCAAGATCGGCGTGCTCTACCAGAACGACGACATGGGCCGCGACTATCTCGCGGGCCTCAAGAGCGGCCTCGGCGACAAGGCTGCCAGCATGATCGTCGGCGAGGTCTCCTACGAGGTCACCGACCCGACGGTCGATTCCCAGGTGGTCAAGCTGAAGTCGATGGGCGTCGACGTGTTCTTCGATGCCTCGACGCCGAAATTCGCAGCACAGGCGATCAAGAAGCTCGCCGACCTCGGCTGGACGCCGGTGCACATCCTCGACATCAATGCGAGCCCGATCTCGGCGACGCTGAAGCCGGCCGGCCTCGACATCTCCAAGGGCATCATCTCGACCCAATATGGCAAGGAGCCCAGCGATCCCCAGTGGAAGGACGATCCCGGCGTGAAGGCCTTCTTCGCCTTCATGGACAAGTATTTCCCGGAAGGCGACAAGCTCAACACCGTCAACACCTACGCCTATTCGGTGGCGGAGCTGCTGGTGCAGGTCCTGAAGCAATGCGGCGACGACCTGACGCGTGAGAACATCATGAAGCAGGTCGCCAACATCAAGGACTTCACGCCGAGCTTCGCGCTGCCCGGCATCAAGATCAACACCGGGCCAAACGACTTCCGCGTCAACAAGCAGATGCAGATGATGAAGTTCAACGGCGAACGCTGGGAACTGTTCGGGCCGATCATCGAAGACACGGGACCGTCGGGCTAGTTCCGATCTCGTAGGGTGGGTTACGCCCAGCGGACTGCACTTCGCGCAGCCCGCAAGGCTAACCCACCCTACGAACGCCCACCTTGCGTCGCAACAATCGTTCCTCCACACTCGCCCTCAGCGATGGCATCGGACGCACCGTGCGGCCGGCAGATCATCGGCAAAAACAGACTGAGGGAATTGCGAATGAGGAATGGAAAGCTGCATCTGGCCACGGCGCTTGCTCTGGCGCTGTCGATTTCAGCGGCCAATGCCCAGAAGAAATATGATCCGGGCGCCAGCGACACCGAGATCAAGGTCGGACAAACCGTGCCGTTCTCGGGGCCGGCATCGGCCTATGCCACGATCGGCAAGACGCAGGCCGCCTATTTCAAGATGATCAACGACCAGGGCGGCATCAACGGCCGCAAGATCAACCTGATCCAGTATGACGACGCCTATTCGCCGCCAAAGGCGGTGGAGCAGGTGCGCAAGCTCGTCGAGAGCGACGAGGTGCTGCTGACCTTCCAGATCGTCGGCACGCCGTCGAACGCAGCCGTGCAGAAATATCTCAACTCCAAGAAGGTGCCGCAGCTGTTCGCCGCCACCGGCGCCTCGAAGTTCACCGATCCGAAGAACTTCCCTTGGACCATGGGCTACAACCCGAACTATTTCGTCGAGGGCCGCATCTACGGCCAGTACGTCCTGAAGGAGCATCCCAACGCCAAGATCGGCGTGCTTTATCAGAACGACGATCTCGGCAAGGACTATCTGAACGGCATCAAGGCCGGCCTCGGCGACAAGGCTGGCAAGATGATCGTGACGGAAGCGTCCTACGAAGTCTCCGATCCGACCATCGACTCGCAGATTCTCAAGATCAAGGATGCCGGCGCCGATCTGTTCTTCAGCGCGACCACGCCGAAGCAGGCCGCGCAGGCGATCAAGAAGATCGCGGAGATGGGCTGGCATCCGGTGCAGATCGTCGACATCAACGCCACCTCGGTCGGCGCGGTGATGAAGCCGGCGGGCCTCGAGGCGTCCAAGGGCGTGATCAGCGTCAACTACGGCAAGGATCCGCTCGATCCGGCCTGGAAGGACGATGCCGGCATGAAGAAATATTTCGACTTCATGGCGAAGTACTATCCTGACGGCGACAAGGATTCGAGCTTCAACACCTATGGCTACGGCACCGCCCAGCTGCTGGTGCACGTGCTGAAGCAGTGCGGCGACAACCTGACGCGCGAGAACGTCATGAAGCAGGCCGCGTCGCTGAAGGACTTCATCGGCGACATCGCGCTACCCGGCATCAAGGCCAACACCTCGGCGACCGACTACCGCGTCAACAAGCAGCTTCAGATGATGAAGTTCAACGGCGAGCGCTGGGAGCTGTTCGGCCCGATCCTGGAGGATGCGGGTCCGGCGGGTTAGTGAAGTCTCGTAGGGTGGGTTAGCCGCAGGCGTTACCCACCACTTCTGCAGCCGCGGAGACCAAAGCGGTGGGTTACGCCCGGCGGACTGCGCTTTGCGCAGCCGCCACGCTAACCCACCCTACGAGCTACTCCGGTATCTCTCCAAAATTCTTCCCGATCGGCAGCACGGCGTGCCGGATCAGCCGCGAGTCCTCGACCGCTGCCTGGCGATGCTTGACCGCCTCGCGGTAGACGGGATCGCGGATCATCTCCACGAAGGCTCCGACATCAGGATATTCGGCGATGAAGCAATGGTCCCAGCGCTCCTCCTGCGGACCGATCAGCATCAGCTCGAACTTGCCCTGCCAGACGATGCGGCCGCCGAGGCGTTCGAACACCGGGCCGCTCTCGCGGCCATAGGCCGCGTAGGCTTCGGCGCCGCTTGCCTTGCGGCCGTCCGGATAGGCCGCCTCCTTGCGCAGACGCACCAGATTGAGCATGTGGATCGGCCCGGGACGGTCGTTCTCCCGGAATTGCGCAAAGATCTCCTTGGTCGGATCGATATGGCCCATGTGGGTTTCCTCTGCGTGTTTCCTCGTGTTTTGTGCCGGCGATCCTAGCTCCGGCGCGCAATCAGCGGAACTGCGGCGGGCGAATGCCGCACCTCCTAATCGCGCGTTAAGGTCTGGGTAACCGGGCCTTAAACAGCGACCGCTAGCGTGCGGCGGGGCGGGCTGACCGGGCGTTTTTGCGTATGGCGTGGGGAAAGAAAAAGGGTGGGCGGAAGGAGCCGCTGTTCGGCTTGCCCGCGGCGCTCGCCGATCTGCGCCTGACCGCGGCGGACCGCATCCCCGGCGGCGACGACAAGCCGAAGAAAACAACGAAATCATCCGCCAAGCGCAAGAGCGAGGAGTCCGGTGACGAGCCGCCGCGCGAGCGCAAGGCGCCAGCCAGCCGCAGCGGTGCCAAGCGCCGGTCGAAGTCACGTATTGGCGCCAGCATCGGCCGCCTGGTCTATTGGGGCGCGGTGCTCGGCCTGTGGGGCGCGATCGCCGTGATCGGCGTCGTCATCTATGTCGGCGCCCATCTGCCGCCGATCCAGTCGCTGGAGATTCCCAAGCGGCCGCCGACGATCCAGATCGTCGGCATCGACGGCAGCATGCTGGCGCAGCGCGGCGAGATGGCCGGCGCCAATGTCTCGCTGAAGGATTTGCCGCCGTATCTGCCGAAGGCGTTCATCGCCATCGAGGACCGGCGCTTCTATTCGCATTTCGGCATCGACCCGATCGGCATCCTGCGCGCCCTCGTCACCAACGTCATGCATCGCGGCGTCTCGCAGGGCGGCTCGACGCTGACGCAGCAGCTCGCCAAGAACCTGTTCCTGACCCAGGAACGCACCATGCAGCGCAAGCTGCAGGAGGTGGAGCTCGCGATCTGGCTTGAGCGCAAGCACACCAAGAGCGAGATCCTGGAGCTCTATCTCAACCGCGTCTATTTTGGCTCGGGCGCCTATGGCGTCGAAGCCGCGGCGCAGAAATATTTCGGCAAGTCGGCGAAGAACGTCACGGTCGCCGAGGCCGCGATGCTGGCCGGTCTCGTCAAATCGCCCTCGCGCCTTGCGCCGAACCGCAACCCCGAAGGCGCCGAGGCGCGCGCGCAAATCGTGCTTGCGGCGATGGCGGATGCAAAGTTCATCACGGACGCGCAGGCGCAGGCCTCGATCGGCCATCCCTCCTACAATGTGAAACCGGTCGGCGCCGGCACCGTCAATTACGTTGCCGACTGGATCGGCGAGGTGCTGGACGATCTGGTCGGCCAGATCGACGAGAGCATCAAGGTCGAGACCACGATTGATCCGAAACTGCAGAGCGTGGCGGAAGCCGCCATCATCGACGAGCTCGCGGCCAAGAGCGTGAAGTTCAATGTCAGCCAGGGCGCGCTGGTGGCGATGACGCCCGACGGCGCGGTGCGCGCCCTGGTCGGCGGGCGGAACTATTCCGAGAGCCAGTACAACCGCGCGGTGACGGCGAAACGCCAGCCGGGCTCCTCGTTCAAGCCGTTCGTCTATCTGACCGCGCTCGAGCAGGGGCTGACGCCTGATACGATGCGCCAGGACGCGCCGATCGAGGTCAAGGGCTGGCGACCCGAGAACTACACCCATGAATATTTCGGCGCGGTGACGCTGACGCAGGCGCTGGCGATGTCGCTCAACACGGTCGCGATCCGTCTCGGCCTCGAGGTCGGGCCGAAGAACGTGGTGCGTACCGCGCACCGGCTCGGCATCTCCTCCAAGCTCGAGCCCAACGCCTCGATCGCGCTCGGCACCTCCGAAGTCTCGGTGGTCGAGCTGGTCGGCGCCTATGCGCCCTTCGCCAATGGCGGTCTCGCGGTGGCACCGCATGTCGTCACGCGGATCAAGACGCTGGGCGGCAAGCTGCTCTACATGCGCCAGCCTGAGGAGCGCAATCAGGTCATCGACCCCCGCTATGTCGGCATGATGAACGCGATGATGCGGGAGACGCTGATATCAGGCACCGCCAAGAAGGCCGAGATCCCCGGCTGGCCGGCGGCCGGCAAGACCGGCACCAGCCAAGATTACCGCGACGCCTGGTTCATCGGCTACACCGCGAGCCTCGTCACCGGCGTCTGGCTCGGCAATGACGACAATTCGCCGACCAAGAAGGCAACCGGCGGCGGTTTGCCGGTCGAAGTGTGGTCGCGCTTCATGAAGACGGCGCACGAAGGCGTTCCGGTCGCGGCGTTGCCGAGCACACAAGGCGGCTGGGGCCTGTCGAACCTCGCGCAGGCGGCTTCGCAGGTATCGCCGCCGACGGTGGCAGCGCCCGGGCCGGCCCCCGCCAGCAACGGCGGCTATCGCCCACCGCCGACACGCGCCAATGCCCGGCCGGAAGCGGCGGCGGGGCTCGACGGCTGGCTGATGGACCGGCTGTTCGGTGGGAACCGATAGGCTCGGGCTGAGGTCTCCATGACCTCAAAACAAAAACTGCGAAAACAACCCCATGCACAGTAGCTGAAGATAACGAAATCAACGGCTTGCGTGGGCAGCACAGACGCCTGAAGCACGCGCCCGGAAATCAGCTCCACCGCTTCGGCAAGTCCTGCCTATCGCGGCAAGATTCTCCGCGGACCGCAGCTCGCCGAAAGCAAAAACTCCAATCCCTTCAAGCTCCCGTCAGCGGCCCGGGATTTGCTCTCATAAGTTGAGCGAGTGTCTGGGAGCGTTCCATGATTTCAAATCTATCCAGCGTGGCGCTGCCGCATCTGCGGCCCGCGTCGACGTCCGCTTCAAATGCGGCATCCGGTCTCCAGCCGATCGTGTCAGAGGCGACAGACGCGGCGACCAACGGCTTCCGCGTTGACGTCTCCCAGGTGAAGCCGCTGCAAGGAGCGAAGCCGATATCGGTGGCGGATGATCCGGTTCTGCGCGACCTGATGGCGACAAACTGGCTGATGACCCACGGTGCGAGCGCAACTCAACCGGCCGTTTCGGACGATGCGCCTGAAAACACATACGCGCAGGTGAAAGTCGGCGGCAAGGTGGTGGCCACGCTCTATAATGGCGGCTCCTCGACGATGACCAACGCGGCGGCCGCGAAGATCGGCAAGCTCGAGGATCCTCCCGGCCTGAGTGGACCGGCTCTGGCGCAGTGGCGGGCCGACAATTACGCGAGGCTGCTCGGCGGCACCGTCGAAAAGGCTCCCACCGCGATCACGCAATCGCAATGGACACCGCGTGAAAGCAGCTCCACGAGCTACAGCCGCGAGCAACTCGACGCAGCCTTCCAGGCGATGCTGGCGGAGGGCCAGAAGGCCAGCGCGCAGCGGCAATCGTCGTATCTGGCCTCACACGCGCAAGCGGGGACGAGTGCGGATGTCAGCGCGTGAGCGCAGCCTGAAGCCGCCTCATTCTCAACTGTCATTCCCCGCGAAGGCGGGGAATCCAGTATTCCAGAGACATCGAGATTCATAACGGCTGCCGCGGCGTACTGGGTCGCCCGGTCCCGTCTCCGCAAGGCTACACCGGGCCCACAGTGGTGCTCGGCCGGCGAAGCATTAGCGAAGACGGCAGGCCGGGCGACGACAGCGTTTGCCTGGCTGGCGGGGAGGATTAATCCTCGACCCCATACCGGTGCAGATCGTTGCCGTAGGTATCGAGCCACTTCTTGGCGCGCTCCATCGACGGGCAGACTTTTCCGCACACGCGCCAGAACCGCGCCGAGTGGTTCATCTCGACGAGGTGAGCGACCTCGTGCGCGGCGAGGTAGTCGAGCACGAAGGGCGGTGCGAGGATCAGGCGCCAGGAGAACGACAGCGAGCCGGCCGAGGTGCAGGAACCCCAGCGGCTGGACTGATCGCGGATCGAGAGGCGCTTGACCCTGACCCCGAGCTCGGAGGCGTAAGCCTCCGCCGAACGCTGCAGGTCGCGGCGCGCCTCGCGCTTGAGGAAATCGCTGACGCGGCGATCGACATGCTCGAGCCCGCCGGCCACGCAGAGGATGCGTTCGCCGCTATCGCGCGTCTCGGTCCACACCGTGCCGCGCGCGCCGGCGCGATGAACGATGCGATGCGACGTGCCGCGCAGCGGTATCACCGTGCCCGACTGGAACGGCGCGGCCTTCGGCAAGCGACCGAGGCGCGCCGCGATCCACGCACCGTGGCGCTGCGCGAAGTCTTTTGCTTCGGCCAGCGTGCCGCGGGGCGGCATGGTGAGGATGGCTTCGCGATCGCTGGGGTGAATTCTCAGCGTGTAGCGGCGCGCGCGGCGGTGCCGGCGCAATCGGATGGCAAAAAACTGCGATCCGTGGGTGATGACGAGGGTCTTCGGTTCGTGGGGCCGCCGATAGAGGAGAGCGCGAGTGGCCATGTCTGTCAGTCCGGGGGGCAGGAGGGCGCCCGGATTCTGCCATAACCGCCGCCAGGGAAAGCGCTCGGCGCAAAAACAAATCATTTGCCCAATATACAGCGGTCTGACGTCCGGGAGACCCTACAGACTGGGGTTGGAACCGGCTTTTTTCGCCCCCGCTGGACGCATGCGGCACCCCCAAGGGGTGAGGGAGGACTCACTCCTATAAAGCTACCTAAATACCGCGAATCTGAACAGAACCAGACCCCGCCGAAGCCTCCGGCGGGGCCTGAATTTTCGACGGGAAAGCCGAAAACGAAGGTTATTCGGCCGCGAGAGCCTGCAATGAGCTGGGATTCGCAGCTGAGACCATGAAGTCATGGATTCGCGGAACGATTTCCGACTTGAAGCGCGAGCCGTTGAACACGCCGTAATGTCCGACGCCCTTCTGGACGTAATGAACGCGGCGATGATCGGGGATCGAGCTGCACAATGCGTGCGTTGCTTCAGTCTGACCGAGACCCGAGATGTCGTCGTTCTCGCCTTCGACCGTCATCAACGCCACGCGCGTGACCTTGGAGGGGTCCACGCGTGTTCCGCGATGGGTCATCTCACCCTTCGGCAGCGAGTGTTTCACGAAAACGGTGTCGACCGTCTGCAGGTAATACTCGGCGGAGAGGTCCATCACCGCGAGATATTCGTCATAGAACTCGCGATGCTTGTCGACGAGGTCGCCGTCGCCCTTCACCAGATGGGCAAAGAGCTGCTTGTGGGCGTCCATGTGCCGGTCGAGATTCATGCTGATGAAGCCGTTGAGCTGCAGGAATCCCGGATAGACGTCGCGCATCATGCCGGGGTGCGGGAACGGCACCTTGGTGATGACGTGGTTGCGGAACCAGTCGATACCGCGCTCCTGGGCGAGATTGTTCACCGCCGTCGGGTTGCGACGGGTGTCGATCGGGCCGCCCATCAGCGTCATAGAGGTCGGCACGAAGGGATCGCGCCGCGCTTCCATGATCGAGACGGCGGCGACGACGGGCACGGAGGGCTGGCACACCGCCATGACATGGGTGTTGCCGCCGAGGACGTGCAGCATCTCAATGACGTAGTCGATGTAATCGTCGAGATCGAAGCGGCCATCGCTGAGCGGCACCATGCGGGCGTCGGCCCAATCAGTGATGTAGACCTCATGCGCGGGCAGGAAGGCCTCGACCGTGCCGCGCAGCAGCGTCGCGTAGTGGCCGGACATCGGCGCCACGATCAGCACGCGCGGCTGCGGGCTGCGCAGGGGACGAGCGAACTTGCGATCGAAGTAGAGCAGCCGGCAGAACGGCTTTTCCCAGACCGAGCGGACCTCGACGGGGACGCGGATGCCGTTGACCTCGGTGTCGTCGAGGCCCCATTCCGGCTTGCCGTAGCGGCGCGTGGTGCGCTCGAACAATTCGCAGGCCGCGGCAACCGACTTGCCGACCTCGGTGCGCGCCCAGGGGTTGAGAGGATTCTGGAACAGCAGCTTGGTCGCGTCAGTGACCGCACGTGCCGGATTGAGAGAGGCGTGCGCCATCTCGTACATCCAGTACATCGGCGTCGTCAGGACCGGACTGCCTTCTGCAGCCAGGGGCGGTGCGCCGCCGAACTCACCAATAGGCATCGCTATATCCCTCTTCGCATCGCAGCATACTGCCGAATGCGCAATATTGCGTCAATGCATGGTTCCGTACATCTACGGAGCCGAAGCGGCTAAACCAGCCTGAATCCACGGGAAAGTGACGTTATTCACCGCCCGACAGCAGCGAGCCGTGCCGTTTGGCGCTGCGCAAAAGGGCAAGGAATGATGCAAAAGATGCAACCAGAAAGACGGCGTTGATGGCCAGCGCCTCCAGCATCAGGTCGGCGCGTAAGGTGTTTTCGATCAGCAGCGCGCGCATCCCCTCGAAGGCATAGGTCGGCGGCAACGCCCAAGCGACGTATTGCAGCCAGGCCGGCAACACGCTGACGGGATAGTAGACGCAGGCAAGCGGCAGGATCGCGAACATCAGGGTCCAGACGATGCTCTCGGCGCCGAGCCCGTTTCGCAGCACGAGACCCGACACGAAGATGCCGACCGACCAGCTCGTGAAGATCAGATTGCAGAAGAATGCGATCAGCGGCAGGCCCAGGGCATAGACATTGAAGTGAAACATGAACAGCGCGAGCAAGGTCATCGGAATGATCCCGATCGCAAGCCGGATCAGGCTCATGACCATCAGCGACAGCAGAAACTCGATCGGCCTCAAGGGACTCATCATGAGGTTGCCGATGTTGCGCGCCCACATCTCCTCCAGGAACGAGATGGAGAAGCCGAGCTGCCCGCGGAACAGGATGTCCCAGAGGATGACGGCGCCGATCAGCGTGCCGCCGGCGCGCGCGAAGAAATTGGAATTCTCGGCGATGTAATACTGGATGAAGCCCCAGGTGATGACCTGCAGCGCCGGCCAGTACAGCAGTTCGAGCAGCCGCGGCCAGGACGACAGCAGGAGGTACCAGTAGCGCAGGATCATCGCACCGATGCGGTGGATGGAGATGCCGTGGTGGAGGGTGAGGTCGGTCATGGCAGCACCGCGTAGCTGTCATCCCGGGGCGCGACATAGTCGCGAGCCCGGAATGACGGTAATCTATACAGGGTGCGATCGGGACGAGAGAGCCTCCTCACCTTGCCGCCTCCTTCGCACCGTTCACCCGGCCGCGCGCGACGTCCAGAAACACCTCCTCCAGCGTGGTGCGGTTGTAGCGCGCCATGATCGCCTCGGGCGTGTCGTCGTCCTCGATGCGGCCGCGCTTCATGATGATGACACGATCGCAGAGCCGCTCGACCTCGAGCATGTTGTGCGAAGCCAGGAGGATGGTGGCGTTGTTGTCCTTGCGATAACGCTCCAGATGCGCCCGCACCCAGTCGGCGGTATCCGGATCGAGCGAGGCGGTCGGCTCGTCCAGCAGCAGCAGCTCGGGCCGGTTGATGAGCGCTTTGGCGAGCGCGACCCGGGTCTTCTGCCCGGCGGACAGCTTGCCGTTGGCGCGGTCGATGAATTCGGTGAGATCGAGATCGTCCGCGAGCTCGGCGATGCGGCCGGCGAGGTTCTTCACCGCATAGAGCTTGCCGAACACGGTGAGATTCTGCCGCACCGTGAGCCGCATCGGCATGTCGACATAGGGGCTCTCGAAATTCATCCGCCCCAGCACGGAAGCGCTCTCCTCGGGCATCCTGTGACCGAGCACCTGCACGCGGCCGGAGGTCGGCAGCACCAGGCCCATGATCATCGCGATGGTCGTTGTCTTGCCGGCGCCGTTGCCGCCCAGAAGCCCGGTGATGGTGCCACGCGGCAGCGAAAAGGAGATGTCGTCGACCGCGCGGGTCTGCTTGTAGATCTTGACGAGGTGCTCGACCGCGATCGCCGCGGACGAGCTGCGCTCCGCGACAGTCGGCCGACTTGAAGCCTTGTCATTCTCGGTCATGCTGGTCGTTCTTCTGCTATTGCAGCGGATAGCGCAAGGCTTGTAATCCGGTGGTTCCGCGAGCCCAGCGTTTGTGATCTGGAAGGCATCCCATTGGCCGATATGACTGAAATTGCTGCTTCCGAGTTTCGCCACGCGCAGCGGCATATCCGCCTGGACACGATCCTGCGGCTGCGCTGGCTGGCGGTGCTGGGCCAGCTCGCCGCGATCTTCATCGTGGCGCAGGGGTTGGAATTCAACGTCGAGATCGTCCCCTGCGTCAGCATCATCGCCTTGTCGGCGGCACTCAATCTGGCGCTCCAGACCGCGGCCAATCCGATGCAGCGCCTGGAGCCGATGCAGGCGGCCGGACTGCTCGCGCTGAACATCGTGGAACTAGCCGGTCTGTTGTACTTCACCGGCGGACTGCAGAACCCGTTCTCGTTCCTATTCTTGGCGCCGGTGCTGATCTCGGCCACGGCGCTGCCGGCGCGCTTCACGTTCGGCCTCGGCGTGCTCGCGGTAGCCTGCGCCTCGGTGTTGTTCTTCTTCCATTTGCCGCTGCCCTGGGATTCCGATGATCCCCTGGTGCTGCCGCCGATCTACCTCGTCGGCGTCTGGCTCTCGATCGTGCTCGCGATCGGCGTCACCAGCCTCTATTCGTTCCAGGTGACCGAGGAGGCGCGCAAGCTTGCGGATGCGCTGGCCGCGACCGAGCTGGTGCTGACACGCGAGCAGCATCTGACCCAGCTCGACGGCCTCGCCGCTGCGGCCGCGCACGAGCTCGGCACGCCGCTCGCGACGATCTTCCTGATCTCGCGCGAGCTGGAAAAGACGGTGAAGGACGCCAGCTTTGCCGCCGACCTGAAGACGCTGCGCGAGCAGACCCAGCGCTGCCGCGACATATTGAGCAAGATCACCCAGCTCTCCTCCACCGGTGCGCCGTTCGACCGCATGAAGCTGTCGGAGCTGATCGAGGAGGTGGTCGCCCCACACCGCGATTTCGGTGTCGAGATCAAGGTGCGGATCGCGGTCGCCGCCGTGTCCGAGCCGGTCGGCTCGCGCAATCCGGCGATCCTCTACGGCGTCGGCAACATCGTCGAGAACGCGGTCGATTTCGCCCATACCACCGTCGAGGTGAACGCGTGGTGGAACAAGGACACGATCGAGCTTCTAATCTCCGACGACGGCCCCGGCATTCCGCCCGACATCCTGAACCGGATCGGCGAGCCTTATCTCTCGCGGCGCCGAAATACGGATGACGGCGGCGGCGAGCGACGCGGTCTCGGATTGGGCGTGTTCATCGCGCGCACCTTGCTGGAACGCACCGGCGCCAAGGTCTTGTTTACCAACCGGATCTTTCCGGAACACGGCGCGGTGGTGCAGATCACATGGCCGCGACAGCGTTTTGAGGCTATCGAGAGCCTCGAAGAAACAATAGGATAGGCCGCGACCTTGCGTCGCACAACAGGGCCGATCGACTATCGGCGGCCTTGGCACCGCCCGATTGCGAGGCCATATGTAGTCGCGTTGGAGAGAGGACAAAACCTTGAACGCCATCGCCGAACTGAACGAACAGACCGACCGCTCGCTGCTCATCGTGGAGGACGACAAGCCGTTCCTGGAGCGGTTGTCGCGCGCCATGGAAACGCGCGGCTTTGCGGTGACGTCATGCGACACCGTCTCGGATGGTCTTGCGCAGATCGGCAAGGCAGCGCCGGCATTCGCCGTGGTGGATTTGCGGCTCGGCGACGGCAACGGCCTCGACGTGGTCTCGGCGCTGAAGAAGAAGCGCCCGGATGCGCGTGCGATCGTGCTGACCGGCTACGGCAACATCGCCACCGCCGTCACCGCGGTGAAGATGGGCGCGATCGATTATCTCTCCAAGCCGGCGGATGCCGACGACGTCGTCGCGGCGCTGCTGTCGACCAGCGCGGAGAAATCCGAGCTGCCGACCAACCCGATGTCGGCCGACCGCGTCCGCTGGGAGCACATCCAGCGCATCTACGAGATGTGCAACCGCAACGTCTCGGAAACGGCACGGCGGCTCAACATGCACCGCAGAACCTTGCAGCGCATTTTGGCCAAGCGCGCGCCGCGTTGATAGTCTCGTAGGGTGGGCAAAGGCGCGACGCGCCGTGCCCACGTTTCTTTCCGAATTTCACCGATAAGTTTGGTGGGCACGCTTTCGCTTTGCCCACCCTACGGCAGCACGTGCCCCGGACGCAGCGCAGCGTCTCTTCGACGTTGCGCTGCAGAGCCGGGGCCCATGTTGCAGCGATTGCCGCAGCCTCCTGGGTCCCGGCTCTGCGCAGCAGCGTAAGAACGCTGCAGCGCGTCCGGGACACGAGACCGTCCTACTCCCAAAATTCCGCGTGCCCCTGCGGATCGACCAGGCGGTTGATGCGCAAGGCCGCCGCCATCCCAAACCGCACCGTCATCTGCTTGCGTGTCGGCGCCGGCAGCTTGTGCTCGGGCGCTTCGCAATGCAGGTACGCGCCATAGGCATCCGCGATGATCAGGCCAGTGCCTTCCGGAAAGATCTCGCACGGCAGATCTTGCGTGAAGGCGAAGAACAGCCGGTCGCAATGGGCGCGGTACTCGTGCCATTTCTGGTCGGCCCGCAGATCCTCCACCGACGATTTGATCTCGACGATCCAGATCTCGCCGCGCTCGTTCAGCGCCACGAGGTCGGCGCGCCGGCCCGAGGGCAGCGGCAATTCGCTGATACAGGTAAAGCCGAGCGAACTCAGCAGCCGCGCGGTGCCACGCGCGACCGCGAGCGCCGTTTCCGACTGGCGACGATCGGGCGGCGGCACCAGGGCGATGTTGCGGGCGGGATTGTCCATGGAGGGAAGATAGCCGATTCCGTTTGGGGCGGACACTCTCTCCATTCGTCATTCCGGGGCGCGCGGAGCGCGAGCTATGATGACAGCGAACGAACGGAACCTCCCCTCCCCCACGCACTTATCACGCAGCCGCCGCACCTCGGCGGAACCACCGAGGCTGCGCGAATGATCGACGATCTCTGGTACAAGAACGGCGTGATCTACTGCCTCTCCGTCGGCTCCTATATGGACGCCAACGGCGACGGCGTCGGCGACTTCAAGGGCCTGCTCCGCCGGCTCGACTATCTGCACGGCCTCGGCATCACCACGATCTGGCTGATGCCGTTCCAGACCTCACCGGGCCGCGACGACGGCTACGACATCGCCGATTATTACAGCGTCGATGCCCGCTACGGCACGCTCGGCGATTTCGTCGAGTTCGCCCATGGCTGCAAGCAGCGCGGCATCCGGATCATCATCGACCTCGTCGTCAACCACACCTCGGATCAGCATCACTGGTTCAAGGAGGCGCGGCGCGACAAGACCTCGCCATACCGCGACTGGTATGTGTGGTCCGACAAGAAGCCGGCCGGTGCCAACAAGGGCATGGTGTTTCCCGGCGTGCAGAAATCGACATGGACGCGCGACAAGGAAGCGGGCGCGTATTACTTCCACCGCTTCTACGATTTCCAGCCCGACCTCAACACGTCGAACCCGCATGTGCAGGCCGAGATCCTGAAGATCATGGGGTTCTGGATCCAGCTCGGCGTCTCCGGCTTCCGCATGGACGCCGTGCCCTTCGTGATCGCGACCAAGGGTGCGAAGGTGAAGAAGCCGGTCGAGCAGTACGACATGCTGCGCGCGTTCCGCGAATTCCTGCAATGGCGGCAGGGCGACGCCATCATCCTCGCCGAAGCCAACGTGCTGCCGAAGACGGACATGGAATATTTCGGCCGCGACGCCGACCGCATGCACATGATGTTCAACTTCCACGTCAACCAGCACCTGTTCTATGCGCTGGCCTCCGCAGATTCGCGGCCGCTGGCGAAAGCGTTGAAGGCAACCAAGCCGCGGCCGGCGACCGCGCAATGGGGCCTGTTCCTGCGCAATCACGACGAGCTCGATCTGGGACGGCTGACCAAGGCGCAGCGCGACACCGTGTTCAGGAATTTCGGCCCCGACAAGGATATGCAGCTGTACGACCGCGGCATCAGGCGGCGCCTCGCGCCGATGCTCGGCGGCGACCGCCGGCGGCTCGAGCTCGCCTACAGCTTGATGTGCACGCTGCCGGGAACGCCCGTGATCCGCTATGGCGACGAGATCGCGATGGGCGACGACCTCTCATTGCCGGAACGCAATTGCGCGCGCACGCCGATGCAATGGTCGACCGAACCGCATGGTGGCTTCACCAAGAGCAACAAGCCGGCCTGCCCGGTGATCGACAAGGGGCCTTACGGTTACCCGCACGTCAACGTCGCCAAGCAGCGGCGCGATCCCAACTCGATGCTGAACTGGACCGAGCGCATCGTCCGCATGCGCAAGGAAGTGCCTGAAATCGGCTGGGGCGACTTCGCGATCATTCCGGTGCGCGATCCCGCCGTGTTCATCATGCGCTACGACTGGCGCAACAATTCGGTGCTGTTCGTGCATAATCTCGACGAGAAGCCGCGCGAGATCGCGTTCTCGGTCGGGCTGCCGGACGAGGCCGGCGCGCACCTGATCAATCTGCTCGCGGAGGACCACAGCCACGCCGACAAGCGCGGCCAGCACCGAATCGTGCTGGAGCCGTATGGCTATCGCTGGTACCGCGTCGGCGGGCTGGATTATCTGCTGAAGCGGAGCGATATCGACGGGACTACGGTGAGAGGGAAGAAGCATCCGGGGTAAGAGCATCTACGCATCGCTATACTCCACCGCAGCCGTACCCTACGCTGTCGTCCCCGCGAAAGCGGGGACCCATAATCACAGGGAGAAGTGTGGGGCGCGCTGATCACTCCGAGTCTTCGCAAAACAACTCCCTGTGGTGATGGGTCCCGGATCTGCGCTGCGCTTGTCCGACAGCTAGGGCGGAGCGACGATTACCCCCTCATTGCCACGCAAATCCAGCACGCCTTCAATGCGCTCGTCCTCGCGATCCAGGAACGTCGACAGCAGTATGCTGCTGCCGAAACGTATCGCACTCGTCGTCACCGCGACCGGATCGGGGCCGAGATTGAGCGCCACGATCACCGTCTGCCCCTCGGCTTCGCGGCGATAGATCAGGAGATCGCCTTGCGCCGCGATCGGATGATAATCGCCCGCGACCAACGGCCGATTGCTCTTCCGCAGGGTGATCAGGCGTTTGTAGAGGCTGAGGATCGAGCGCGCATCGGCTTCGAGATTGACGACATTGTCGCGCACATAATGCAGCGGCAGCGGCAGCCACGGCCGCGCCGCCGAGAAGCCGGCGAATTCGGTCGCATCCCACTGCATCGGCGTGCGGCAGCCGTCGCGGCCGACGCCGATGCCGGGCACGTTCTTCTCGAAGGGATCGCGGATATCCTCCGGCGCGATGGCTACCTGATGCATGCCGATCTCGTCGCCGTAATAGAGCGTCGGCGTGCCGCGCAGCGTCAGCAGCAGCATGGCGGCGACGCGGGCCTGCTCCGGCCCGACGCGGCTTGCGACCCGCGGGCGGTCGTGATTGCCGAGCACCCAGTTCGGCCAAGCCCCGCGCGGCAGCGCCTTCTCGTAATCCTCGATGATCTTCTCGATCGAGCGTGCGCTCCAGAAGGTCAAGAGCAGCGCGAAATTGAACGGCATCTGCGCGCCGGTGAGGTCGTTGCCGTAATAGGCCATGAGACGGTGCAGCGGCAGATAGATCTCGCCGATCAGCACGCGGGCTTCGAATTCATCGGTGACGCGCCGCATCTCGGCGATCACGTCATGCACCTCCGGCTGGTCGGTGGAGTATTGCGTCATGATCCTTTCGTTCGGCTGCCGGCCCTCGACGTAATGCGGATTGGGCGGGTTGTCGCGGAATTCGGCATCCTTGATCAGGTGCCAGATCACGTCGACGCGAAAGCCGTCGACGCCCTTGTCGAGCCAGAACCGCATCACGTCGTAGATCGCGGCGCGGACGTCCGGATTGCGCCAGTTCAGGTCCGGCTGCTGGGCGAGGAAGGCGTGGTAATAATACTGCCCCGTGGTCTCGTCGAACTGCCACGCGCTGCCGCCGAACTCGGACAGCCAGTTGTTCGGCACCCCGCCGTCGGGTGCCGGATCGCGCCAGATGTACCAGTCGCGCTTGGGATTGTCGCGCGAGGCGCGGCTCTCGACGAACCAGGGATGCTGGTCCGAGGTGTGGTTCGGCACGAGGTCGAGGATCAGCTTCAGGCCGTTGTCGTGGGCGGCCGCGATCAGCGCATCGAAATCTTCCATCGTGCCGAACAGCGGCTCGATGCCGGTATAGTCGGAGATGTCGTAGCCGAAATCTTCCATCGGCGAGGGAAAGATCGGCGACAGCCAGATCGCATCGACGCCGAGCGATTTGACGTAAGGCAGCCGCCGCAGAATGCCGGCGAGATCGCCGACGCCGTCATTGTTCGAATCCTGAAAGGAGCGCGGGTAGACCTGATAGAAGATGCCGTCGCGCCACCAGTTGCTGTCGCTCTGAGCCATGCTGGAGAACCCATCCATAAATCTGCGCCTCGGGCGGAAGAACGCGACAGCAGCGCCCCGGTTCAAATTGGCGAGCCAATTGGGACGGCCGTGTGACGGCGGGCGTGATTGTTCCAGGCTCCACTCCAGGTCTTTGGCCGAATCTTTTGCTTGGCGGCATGGCAAAAATCGGCATTGTGGCGCCATGACCGAGCAAAATGACACCCAAGACTCTTCGCAATCCAAGGCCGGCGCGATCATCGTTCCCGTGACGCTGTTCGAGCAGAACTGCACCATCATCTGGGACGAGCCCAGCAAGAAGGCCGTGGTGATCGATCCCGGCGGCGACGTGCCGAAGATCCTGGACGCGATCAAGCAGACCGGCGTCACCGTGGAGAAGATCTGGCTGACCCACGGCCATATCGATCATGTCGGCGGTGCCGCCGATCTGCGCGATGCACTGAAGGTGCCGATCGAGGGGCCGCATGAAGCGGACAAGTTCCTGCTCGACAATGTGGTCGAAAGCGGCGCGCGCTTCGGCATGACCGGCGTGCGCAATTTCGCGCCGGACCGCTGGCTCGCCGAAGGCGATAGCGTGTCGATCGGCAGCTTGCAGTTCGATATTTTTCACTGCCCGGGCCACTCGCCCGGCAGCGTGGTGTTCTTCAACAAGGAGCTGCGCTTCGCCCATGTCGGCGACGTCCTGTTCGCCGGCTCGGTCGGGCGCACCGATTTGCCCGGTGGCAGTCACGCGACGCTGATCAACTCGATCCTGACGAAACTGCTGCCGCTCGGCGATGACGTCGGCTTCATCTGCGGCCATGGCGCCGGCTCCAGCATCGGCCAGGAACGGATGACCAATCCGTTCATCACCGGCGAGATGTGAGCTTTTATTCTGCCGCGTCCACAAGCGCCACCGTCTCACTGAGGTGACGATCCCCCCAGTCGCGGATCGCCGCGACGACGGGCACGAAGCTCTTGCCCTTGCGGGTCAGGCGATACTCGACCTTCGGCGGCACTTCGCCGAAATCCTTGCGGTCGATCAGGCCGCTCGCGGTCAGGGCCTTCAATTCGCGGCTGAGCACGCGCGGGGTGATCTCGGCGCTGCCCTCCGTGCCGCGCAAAAGGCCGCTGCGGATCTCGCCATAGCGGCGCGGGCCGTCCTTGAGGTCCCAGACGATGCGCAGCTTGTACTTGCCGCTGATCATCTTCTGAAACGCCGCGACCGGACAGGTGCGCGCCGGGTTCGCCTTCGCCATGTCGTCTCCTCCACGCGTTAGCCACGCCTCACGCGAGGATAGGAGCAACGTCGAAAAAGTCCATACTATCAATTTTGTCCATACTTGCAGGATCGCTTGCAAGCCGCAGATGATGACGCACACGACGAACAGGGAGCGTCACATGAAGCACTTCATGATCAGATATGAATTCAGGAACGGCACGACGGACGCCTGGCACGAAGAGGTCGGCCGCTTCATCAAGGCGATCGACGGCGATCCCGAGCTGGCGGGCCGGATCGGCTATCGCGTCTTGAAGAATCGCGACGACGGCAGCTATTTCCATCTCGCCAGCGTCGCTGACGATGCCGCGCAAAAAGCGCTGCAATCGCGCGACTTCTTCAAAGCCTATCAGGAGATGACGCGGAAGGTCGCTGGCGGCGAGGTGACGGTGACGCCGATCGAGTGGATCGGTCAGACGGCCTGAACTACTTCATCAATCCCGCGGCGGTCAGTGCGCGCGTGATGATCTGGCCGAGATCGAAGCTGCGAGCCTCCTCGCGCGTCGGCTCGGCCGGCTGTTCGGCGACCGCCGTGCGGATCGAGCGGGCGAGATGCGGCGCGGGCGTCAGTGCCGGCTGCGCTACAGGCTTGCTTGTAGACTTGCTTGTAGGCTTGGCCTCCGCCTTTGCGGCATCTGCAATCCAGCCGGTGAGGCCGAAGAACTTTGCGATGTGATAGGACGAGGAAATGCCGGCCTCGATCAGGAATGCGCCTTCGACGCCATAGCGCTGGTCGTTGTCGGCCAGCCCAAGCGGCGTGCCGTGCGCCATGTCGGTGATGGCGTAGGACTCGACCAGCGTCTCGCCGTCCTTGCCCCACCAGGCCTGGCGCGGATAGCCGTCGACATTGGTCTCCGCCATCGGCGCCTCCGGCAGATCGTGCAGATCGAGCCACTGCTTGACGATCTCGTTGGCATTGCCGGGATTGACGGTGCGGTCGGCGCTGCCATGCCACACCGAGACCTTCGGCCAGGGGCCGCGGTAATCCGAGGCATTGCGCACGAGATCGCCGAGCTCGCTTGCGGGACGCACCGGGGAATGAAACATGCCGTCTAGTGCCTCGCGCAAATTCGAGGCGATACCGTAAGGCAATCCGGCGATGACCGCGCCGGCCGCGAAGACTTCCGGATAGGTCGCGAGCATCACCGACGTCATGCCGCCGCCGGCAGACAGGCCGGTGATGAAGACGCGCCTGGGATCGATGCGATGCGCCTCGGCCATGTGCGCGATCATCTCGCGGATCGAATGCGCCTCGCCACTGTCCCGCGCCGTATCTTCCGGGTTGAACCAGTTGAAGCAGGTGTTGCCGTTGTTGATCCGCTGCTGCTCGGGCATCAGCAGCGCGAAGCCATAGTGCTTGGCGAGCGTCGACCAGCCCGCGCCGAGATCGTAGCCCGCTGCCGTCTGCCCGCAGCCATGCAGCACGACAACCAGCGCGCGCGGCTTCTGCAACTGCGCCGGCACGAACGTGAACATGCGCAGGGCCCCCGGGTTGTCGCCGAAGCCGGTGACCTCTTGCAATGGACTGGACGCATCCGCGCTGCGGCCGAGTTCGGCAAAGCGCAGACCGTCCAGCCTCGGCAGACGTCTCAACAGATCAACATTTTTGGCTAACGACACGGCAATTTCCTGGTGGGCGGCTTTCAACGTTCAGCCAAACCAGATAGTTGCTGCATTGCAAAATAAAAAGACCGTGCGCCGTCCATCCACGAAAATCACGGGAAATCTCGCCGAAATCCGCACGAATTAACCGCAATGCCTCGACTTCACGCAGATGCGCGACGCATCCACGACAGAAATGCGGCACAGATCATGATTAATGTCACAAACAGCGCAAGCGAGACCAGAAATCCTGCGCGCGCTGATTGCAGGGCATTGACCGCGAAGAACACCGCGCCGATTGCGGCCACTCCGGCCGCATTTCCGATCTGCGCCGTCGTGCCGTAGATGCCGGACGCAGAGCCTGCGGCGACAGGCTTGACGGTCGAGAGCACCGCGCCGGAGAGCGGCGCCATCACCAATCCCTGACCGTAGCCGAAGATGATCATGACGAACGCGAGCAGAAGCGGCGATGGTGCATCGTTAAAGGCTGCAACAAGCGCGAGCGCGGCGAGGCCTGCGATCTGCAGCGCGCAGCCGTCGATCAACACCTTGGTGCCGCGATGACGCGCCCGCGCGCCGCTGTGGCGCGAGGCCACGACGAAAGCGAGCGCAAGCGGGACGAAGGCCATGCCGGCTGAGAGCGGCGGGATCTTCAGGCCGCGCTGCATGAACAGCGTCATGACGAGGTAGAAGGAAAGATTGGCAAGGAAGAAGAAGAAGGCGGCGCCAAGCCCGCGCAGGAAAGCGGCATCCGCCAGCAGCGTGAGGTCGATCAAAGGCATGCCGCCGGCACGAGCGACTGCGTGCTCGAGCTTCAGGAACGCTACGAGGACGACGCCACCGACCGCCATCACGGCCCACAGCCAGGGTGCCCAGCCGACATCGTGACCAAACAGCAGCGGGCCGATCAGGCAGAGCAATCCCGCGAACAGGACCAAGCTGCCCTTGATGTCGAGCCTCGTCCCTGATCGCCGCGGCACCGACGGCATGATGCGCCAGGCGGCAGCTGTAATGACGAGGCCGCAGGGCACGTTGACGAAGAACACCGAACGCCAGCCGGTGCCAGCAAGGTCGATCGTCACCAGCAGACCGCCGAGCAGGAAGCCCGCGGCGCCGGCCAGTCCGAGCACGATGCCGTAGATCGCGAAGGCTCGGCTGCGCGTCTCGTCCGTAAAGAGCAGATGCAGCGTCGCCAGCACCTGGGGCACCATCAGCGCCGCGGTCGCGCCCTGCGCCAGCCGGGCGATGATCAGCTCCACCCCGGACTGCGCGAGCCCGCACCACAGCGAGGTCGCCGTGAAGCCGAGCACGCCGGCCAGGAAGATAGTCTTGGTGCCGTGGATATCGCCGAGCCGGCCACCGGTGACGACAAGCGTGGCATAAGCGATCAGGTAGATCGCGATCACGGATTCGATCTGCGCGGGGGATGCCTTCAGCTCGACCGCAATGGTGGGAATGGCGACGTTCACGATGAAGGCATCGACGCCGAACATGAACTGGGCGGCCACCACGATGGCCAGCACCCACCAGCGGCGGGTCGAATCAATCTGTTGTGTGACGATCTGATGCATCGGCGCGCGGCCCTGGATTATCGTGCCGATGATTTCAGATCTCGCGCGGTGTCACGATTACCTCAGAGGTAGGATTCGCGTGCTTCGTTCGAGGCGCGGCTGTTTCGCCTCTCCCCGTTTGCGAGGGGAGGCCGGAATTCAAACGCCGTTTGAATTCCGGGTGAGGGGGAGTTGCCGCGGGTCGCACTGCCACCGAATTTGCTGAAGCAGCCCCTCACCCCAACCCTCTCCCCGTAAGAACGGGGAGAGGGAGGAGGAGCAACTCAGCGCATGCCTGCATTCCGCCGCGCGGGACACCGCGCGATTGCGTTCGCGGCCTCCGGCACGTAGCTTCGCCGTCTCAACAAATAGAAAATCAAAGCCGGAGAGAACGCCATGGCGCGCCTGAAGTTCGGAGCCTTCCTTGCCCCGCATCACCCGATCGGGGAGCATCCGATGCTCCAATTCCGGCGCGATCTCGACCTGGTCGAGCAGCTCGACGCGCTCGGCTACGACGAGTTCTGGTGCGGCGAGCATCATTCCTCGGGCTGGGAGATGATCGCCTCGCCCGAGATGTTCCTGGCTGCGGCCGGCGAGCGCACCAAGCGGATCAAGCTCGGCACCGGCGTGGTGTCGCTGCCCTATCACCATCCCTACAACGTTGCCCAGCGCATGGTGCAGCTCGACCACATGACCGGCGGCCGCGCCATCTTCGGCTCCGGTCCGGGCGCGCTCGCTTCCGACGCACACACGCTCGGCATCGACCCGATGACGCAGCGCGACCGCCAGGACGAGGCCATCGGCGTCATCCGCCGGCTCTTCAACGGTGAGCGCGTCACCGCCAGGAGCGACTGGTTCACCATGAACGACGCCGCGCTGCAGATCCTGCCGCTGCAGGAGGAAATGCCGTTCGTCGTGGCCTCGCAGATCTCGCCCTCCGGCATGACGCTGGCCGGCAAATACGGCATCGGCATCATCTCGCTGGGCTCGATGACGACGCAGGGGCTGATGTCGCTGCAGCAGCAATGGCAGTTCGCCGAGGACGCCGCGAAGAAGCACGGCACGAAGGTCGACCGTGCCGACTGGCGCGTGCTGCTGACCTTCCACATCGCCGAGACCCGCGAGCAGGCGCGCAAGGAAGCCGGCGCCGGGCTGATGCGCTGGCACAACGAATATAATGTCGGCACGCTGCAGCGGCCGGGCCTGACCGCGTTCTCCTCGCCCGACGAGGCCGTGGACAAGACCGCCTTCGTCGAGGGCGCGGCGTCCACCATCGGCACGCCCGACGATCTCGTCAAAACCATCAAGAACGTGATGCAGGTCTCCGGCGGCGTCGGCGCCATCATCGGCTTCGTGCACGACTGGGCCAATCCGGAAGCCACGCGCCGCAGCTGGGACATGGTGGCGCGCTACGTCGTGCCCGAGATCAACGGCTATATCGACGGCCTGCGCAGGTCGCAAAAATTCGTGATCGAGAACCGCGCCATCTTCGAACGCGCGGGCCAGGCCGTGATGGCCAAGATCATGGAGAACGAAAAGGCCGCCGAGGCGCTGAAGATGACCGGCCCCGGCCGCGTCGCCATCCCCGCCGTCAACGCCCCGGATCTGCAGAAGGAAGCGGCGAAGCGGTAGGACTGCTCAGCCCGTCGACCCGGGGCGCGTGTGGTGCGACCCCGGGACGACGGCGGTGAGTGTGACGATTTTGTGCGCAAGACGACCGCAGCTCATCGCGGCCAGATCGTGCTATGTTCGCGGAGCCTGCCAACCGGAGCAATCGTCATGTCGATGCAGAATGTTGCCGCACCGGCGCCCGACTTCACCGCGCCCAAACGCAACGCGCTGACGCACATTCCCGGCGACGAGGGATGGCCGATCATCGGCAAGACCTTCCAGGTGCTGGCCGATCCCAAGGGCCATATCGAGGCGAACGGCGCCAAATACGGCCCGGTCTACCGCACCCATGTGTTCGGCGAGACCAATGTCGTGCTGCTCGGGCCCGAGGCCAACGAGCTGGTGATGTTCGACCAGCAAAAGCTGTTCTCCTCGACCCACGGCTGGAACAAGGTGCTCGGCCTGTTGTTTCCGCGCGGATTGATGCTGCTGGATTTCGACGAGCACCGGCTGCACCGCAAGGCGCTGTCGGTCGCGTTCAAGTCCGGGCCGATGAAATCCTATCTCGCTGATCTCGACCGCGGCATCTCCGCGCGAGTCGCGCAGTGGAAGGCCAAGCCCGGCGAGATGCAGCTCTACCCCGCGATGAAGCAGCTCACGCTGGATCTCGCTGCGGCGTCCTTCCTCGGCGCCGATATCGGGCCGGAGGTCGACGAGATCAACCGCGCCTTCGTCGACATGGTCGCCGCCGCGGTCGCCCCGATCCGCCGTCCCCTGCCCGGCACCCAGATGGCCGCCGGCGTCAGGGGGCGCAAACGCATCGTCGCCTATTTCCGCGAACAGATCCCGCTTCGCCGCGGCAATCATGGCGGCGATGACCTGTTCTCGCAACTGTGCCGCGCCACCCATGAGGATGGCGCGCTGCTGTCCGAGCAGGACATCATCGACCACATGAGCTTCCTGATGATGGCGGCGCACGACACGCTGACATCGTCGCTGACCTCCTTCATCGGCGAGCTTGCCGCCAATCCGGACTGGCAGGACAGGCTGCGCGCGGAAGTCCTCGCGCTCGGGCTCGCGCCGGGCGCGCCGAGCAGCTTCGACGATCTCGAAAAGATGCCGCTGTCCGAGATGGCGTTCAAGGAAGCGCTGCGGATCAAGCCGCCGGTGCCTTCGATGCCGCGCCGCGCCATGCGCGACTTCACCTTCAAGGGTTTTACGATTCCCGCCGGCACCGCGGTCGGCGTCAATCCGCTCTATACCCATCACATGAAGGACATCTGGCCGGAGCCGGATCGTTTCGATCCCTTGCGCTTCACCGAGGAGGCGCAGCGCAATCGCCACCGCTTCGCCTGGGTCCCGTTCGGCGGCGGCGCCCATATGTGCCTCGGCCTGCACTTCGCCTACATGCAGGCAAAATGCTTCGCGCGGCACTTCCTGCAGAACATCGAGGTGTCGCTGGAGCCCGGCTACAAGCCGGACTGGCAGATGTGGCCGATCCCGAAGCCGCGGGACGGGTTGCGGGTGAGAGTGCGGGCGGTGTGATTTCTCGTGTCCCGGACGCGCAAAGCGCGAGCCGGGACCCAGAATGCTGCGATCAAGTCGGTGGAGATGGCCCCGGGCTCTGCAGCGCACCGCTGAAGGAGCGTTGCGCTGCGTCCGGGGCACGATATCTCGTAGGGTGGGCAAAGCGAAGTGTGCCCACCGCGCCTCTCCAAGCTCGGACATCGATGGTGGGCACGGCGCGCGAAGAGCGCGCCTTTGCCCACCCTCATATGGGGATTTGTGAGTCAAGGCCTGTCGACTGGCTTGAGTGAGGTTGGTCGGGTGAG
>NZ_JAVAYO010000133.1:0-264 GCF_054863005.1 Bradyrhizobium sp. 25ACV | reverse complement strand
CTAACAGAGTCGCCTAGCGGCTGGTGGGTATATGTGGATGAGGCTGAGGACAACAAAATCAAATTGCGCGTTTCTCGTTATCACTTTGATTATCGAACTTTGTATGTCGCTGTATAGGGGCGGAGACATTCGCCCTTCTCCTCTACTTATTAAAGCCTAATTTTTTTGATGAAAAATTGAATAGTACTATTCAATTATAGATGAAAGGGAGAGATTAATAATGAATAACGTGTCACTTGTCGGCAGACTCACAAGAGACCCAGA
>NZ_JAVAYO010000132.1:0-264 GCF_054863005.1 Bradyrhizobium sp. 25ACV | reverse complement strand
CCGCTGGGCGCAGAGAACGGGCATCACCAACGGCATCAGTGCCGACACCTTCGGCTCCATGACCCCCACCAATCGCGCCGCAGCCGTGACCATGCTGTGGCGGTACGCTGGCTGCCCCGAGCCCACCAGCACCGAAAATCCCTTCCTGGATGTCTCCGAGGAAAGCTACTATTTTAAGGCAGTCCTCTGGGCCCTGGAAAACGGCATCACCAACGGCATCAGCGAGGACCAGTTCGGCCCCGCGCTTTCCTGCAACCGCGCCCA
>NZ_JAVAYO010000131.1:0-264 GCF_054863005.1 Bradyrhizobium sp. 25ACV | reverse complement strand
AACGCAGCCGCCGCGGGCTGCTGGCCCGGGTAGCCGCCGCTCGCGCTCACCCTCCTGACGGCGGCGCCCGCCGCGGCGGGCACATGCCAGGAGAAAAGGCCCTGCGACATGAGCGTGACAGCCACTTTCTGACCGGTGTGCAGCCGGACGACCGCGCCGTTGTCGGCTGCGGTCAGCGTGGCCGGGCCGGTCAGGGTGGGTGCCGGGCTACCCGGCGCAGGGCCGGATGGCTGCGCCGGAGCCGTGCCCGGTACCTGCGAGCTC
>NZ_JAVAYO010000130.1:0-264 GCF_054863005.1 Bradyrhizobium sp. 25ACV | reverse complement strand
ACAATACTTTTAGGGGGAGGATGTTTAGTATGAACGGTTTATTGTGCAAGCTCAATGGAAAACTTACACTGGTATTAACTCTTATTTTGACTCTTGGAATCACTTCTGCTTTTGGTCAGGCTTCAGCAAAAGAACAATGGAACCCACAAAAGCAGCAGAGAATTGCTCAGGCTATTTTCGATGCTGCTGCATACAATGAAGTAGATAAAGCTTTTTCCTTTGACGAATCTAAAGTTATCAATGCTGGATTGCCAAAGGATATCG
>NZ_JAVAYO010000129.1:0-264 GCF_054863005.1 Bradyrhizobium sp. 25ACV | reverse complement strand
AGGCAAACACAAAGCGGTATTACGCCGACAAGTACCCTGCCCACCTCCTTGGCTTTCATAATGACACCACACCACGTTACGACAAGGCCGCCGCCGAGCTCGCCTGGAAGCGAACCGTAGACTTTTTTACTGAAAAGCTGAAATGACGCGGCTTTGAGTTTTGGGGAATTCTGACTAGTTTAATGTTTCAAAGCTGAAAATTTGAAGAAACATTTCTCACTTGCGTTCATCCTCATCCTGCTTCTCAATGTGCTGGGATATTAT
>NZ_JAVAYO010000128.1:0-264 GCF_054863005.1 Bradyrhizobium sp. 25ACV | reverse complement strand
AAAACGCTCGACAGCTTCGCCTTCGACGCCGTGCCGATGGTCTCGCGGGCGCAGGTCACGGCCATGACCTCGGGCGACGGATGGCTGGAAAAGGGCGCCAATCTTATCCTGTTCGGCCCGCCGGGCGGAGGAAAGAGCCACTTGGCGGCAGCCATCGGCCTGCAACTTGTCCAGAATGGTTGGCGCGTGCTGTTCACCCGCACGTCCGAGCTGGTCCAGAAGCTTCAGCTCGCGCGCCGCGAACTGGCGCTCGAATCCGCCATC
>NZ_JAVAYO010000127.1:0-265 GCF_054863005.1 Bradyrhizobium sp. 25ACV | reverse complement strand
AATCCATTGCCATCATAGAGCAACAAGATCCGATACGAACAGCAACATTCGAGAGAAATGGCCCCGGTCCGGCAAAGCGCCAGTCTTCGGCTCATCAATCGCCCTTCCGACTGCACAGAGAGGCATTATCTGGCAGTTTCTTTGTCTCAGCTGAAGTGCCGTCCAGCATATCCCCTCACATGCTTGCCACTGTCAAGTCCGAGAGGATGGCCCACCCACCGCCAGGTCAAAGTGCAGACCAAGCTCTCCACACGAGCATCAAGGT
>NZ_JAVAYO010000126.1:0-265 GCF_054863005.1 Bradyrhizobium sp. 25ACV | reverse complement strand
AGTGGACCGGATTGCGCGCGAGGATCACCCCCGCCGCCATGATGACGGCGACCCCGGAGAGGAGGTAGAAGACGAACTCAGCGCCACTCATTGCTGATAGTACCCCGCTTCATCCTGGCCCAAAATCGACAGTTCGCCCTTCTGGCGGAAGAACTGGTCGCGGCTCTGGGAGATCAGCTCGTAGTGCTTGCTCATCGTCACCGCATCCACCGGGCAGACGCGGGCGCAGAGGCCGCAGAACATGCAGCGTCCCAGCTTGAGGGTG
>NZ_JAVAYO010000125.1:0-265 GCF_054863005.1 Bradyrhizobium sp. 25ACV | reverse complement strand
AATGGATTCTTTCAAAGCGAGCATGAGATTTTCATCTCGCTTTTTTTGTTGTTCTTCAAATTGTTCGAGTCGTTTTAGGATGGCCCGATTGAATTCTTCTTGTCTTTGAATGAGATCGGCGACATTTACATCTTGTAGCGGTGTAGCGGTATCCGATATGGACAAGTTTGACCGATACAAGGTCGCTACAAGTTTGGCTACTTCTTCTAGTGATTTACCACTCAATTTAGAGTGTGTGTATATATACTCCATAGCGGATAAATCG
>NZ_JAVAYO010000124.1:0-265 GCF_054863005.1 Bradyrhizobium sp. 25ACV | reverse complement strand
AACATGTTCGTGCTGGTTGGTTTCACGGCGCTGGTGTGGGTTCTGCCGTGGATCCTGGCCTTTCCCTCGCGGTTGAACCATGACGGGCAGAAGCGCCGGCCGGATTCACCTGCGCGCGCCGCCCGCAAGCCCCTGACCTTCAACCGCAACCTGCTGGGAGCCACGCTCGGATCCTTCTGCTTTCTTTATTACAACTATCTGCTGGTTACCTGGCTGCCCGACTACCTGGTGGAGGTGCGCCATCTCACCATCTTGAAGGCGGGAT
>NZ_JAVAYO010000012.1:0-261926 GCF_054863005.1 Bradyrhizobium sp. 25ACV | reverse complement strand
GACAGCTTTGCGAGCGTTCTCTCCCATGCGGCCCAGTCAGGCCACGACGTCGTGATCGCGACGGGGAGCGACACCCTTACGCTGAAGAACACGCAGCTCGACAAGCTGAACAGCCACGACTTCCACTTCGCGTAGGAGACGGGTCAGCCGCACAAGCTGATACTCAACAACTGCCTCGGGGGATCGCTTGGGGATCCCCCGACAAAGGCATCATTAAAGGGCAGGTGTCATGACTGACGTTGGACGGCGGGGGATGATTCCCCCGCCTGCGAATCTTTATCGAATCCCCATTATGCATTTGTCAGGTCTATGGTCGGCCGGCCGCCGGCTGGCGAACGAGGCCGAAGCGCCGACATCGCGGCTCGTCGGCTGGGCAAGGCGCGGGGTTGAAGCCCTTCGGCAACGGATATTCGTCGGCCGTTTCCGGTCGGCGGAGGACTATGAGGAACCGCACTCAGAGATGTCGGCATTTCTGCGGTCGTGCGGCCGGATATTCTGGGCGCTCGCGGCCTTCAGCGGGATGAGCAATCTCCTCATGCTCACCGGCTCATTCTTCATGCTGCAAGTCTATGACCGGGTGCTGCCCGGGCGCAGCATACCGACGCTGATCGCCTTGATGGTCCTGGCGGCGGTCCTCTACCTGTTTCAGGGTGGGCTCGACTTCGTCAGAAGCAGGATCAGCACGCGGGTCGGCCGGTACTTTGATGAACGGCTCGGCATTCGCATTTTCGACGCGCTTGTCCGCCTGCCCTTGAAGACCAGGGCCGATGGCGACGGCTTGCAGCCGGTGCGGGATCTTGATCAGGTCCGCAGCTTTCTTTCGAGCGGCGGGCCGACGGCGCTCTTCGATCTACCCTGGATGCCGATCTATCTCGGCGTTTGCTTCCTCTTTCACTTCTGGATTGGCGTCACTGCGCTGGTCGGCGCGTTGGTGTTGATCGGCATTACCATGCTCACGGAAACCAGGACCCGCGGGCCGGCAAAGGCGTCCTCGCGCCTCGCAGTCTCGCGAACGGCGCTCGCACTCGAGGGTCGACGAAATGCAGAGGTTCTGCAGGCCATGGGCATGCGGCAGCAGGCAGCGTTGCGGTGGCGCGATGTCAACGCGAAGTACCTCGCGGCTCATGAGCGGGCCAGCGACGTAGCAAACAGCCTCGGAGGCGCCTCCAAGATCTTCCGGGCAATCCTGCAGTCGCTGGTTCTTGCCGTTGGCGCAGTCCTTGTCATCAACCAGGAATCGACGGCCGGCATCATCATCGCCGGATCGATCCTCAGCGCGCGGGCGTTGGCGCCCGTCGAACTGGCCATTGCGAACTGGAAAGGGTTCGTCGCTGCGCGGCAGTCGGCACAACGGCTTGATGCTTTGCTGAAGCTTCTCCCCGGCGAGGAAGAACGGCTGGCATTGCCTCCTCCTGTTGAAGCTCTCACGGTCGAGAATCTCTTTATCGGCGCTCCTAACTCGGAGCGGCCTACCGTCAATGACGTGTCCTTCCAATTGCGGCGCGGGCAGGCGGTTGGAATCATTGGGCCGAGCGGATCCGGCAAATCGACGCTGGCACGTGCGCTGGTTGGGGTATGGCCGGGCATTCGAGGCCGGATACGGCTCGACAACGCCGCACTCGACCACTGGTCTTCTGACGCCCTCGGCAAGCACATCGGGTACATGCCTCAGGACGTGGAATTGTTCGACGGCAGCGTTGCGATGAACATCGCGCGGTTCGATCCGCAGGCGACCGCCGCCGCTGTTCTGGAGGCCGCGCATGCCGCGGGCGCGCACGATCTCATCCTTTCGTTTCCGGACGGCTACGGCACGAAGATCGGTGAGGGGGGATTGGCACTGTCGGCGGGGCAGCGGCAGCGCATCGGGCTCGCCCGCGCCTTCTACGGCAAACCATTCCTCGTGGTGCTCGATGAGCCCTCCTCCAATCTCGACGCCGAGGGCGAGGAGGCGCTGACCGAGGCGATCCTGAACGTGCGCCGTCGCGGCGGGATCGCCGTCGTGATCGCCCATCGTCCGAAGGCGCTTGAAGCCGTCGATCATGTCTTGTGCCTCGGGGAAGGCAGGGTTCAATCCTTCGGCAAGAGAGAGGAGGTCCTCAAGAAGGTCTTGCGAAATCCCGTGCCGCTCAAGGTGGTCGCGGAAGCTCAAGGAGGCAACCGATGAACGGCCAGTTGGTAGCGCCGGCGATGCAATCCATCCAGCGTTACATGATCGTCGGTATGATCATGTTGGGTCTGGTGACTTTTGGAATCGGCGGTTGGGCGACAACGAGCCAATTGTCGGGCGCGGTGATCGCCCAGGGCGTCGTCGTGGTGGATTCGAGCGTCAAGAAGGTGCAGCACGCCACGGGCGGGATCGTGGGTGAATTGCGCGTGCGCCAGGGCGATCGAGTCAATGCAGGCGACGTTCTGATCCGGCTCGACGAGACGCAGACGCTCGCGAATGCGACGATCGTCACGAACAGCATCGATGAGCTGCTCGCGCGCCAGTCTCGGCTCGAGGCCGAGCGCGATGGTGCCGAGCAGGTCGTGTTCCCCAAGCTGCTGCTCGACCGAGCCAAGGAGAGCAACTCCGAGGCGAGCCGTGCAATCGCTGCGGAGCGGAAGCTGTTCGACCTCCGACGTCAGGCAAGGAGCGGCCAAAAAGCGCAGTTGCAGGAGAAAGGTGCGCAGCTGGAGAATGAGATCAAAGGCTATACGGGACAGACCGAGGCCAAGCAGAAGGAAGTCGAATTCATCCGCCAGGAGCTGGAGGGCGTGCGCAGCCTCTGGCAGAAAAATCTGGTGCCGATCACGCGGCTCAACTCCCTAGAGCGCGACTCCGCCCGCATCGAAGGCGAGCGCAGCCAGCTCGCAGGAATGATCGCTCAGTCGAAGGGAAAAATCTCCGAAATCGGACTTCAGATCATTCAGATTGACCAGGACCTCCGAACGGAAGTTGGCAAGGACCTGATCGAAACGCGCTCAAAGCTTTCCGAACTAGGCGAGCGCAAGACTGCGGCGGTCGATCAATTGCATCGGATCGATATCAGGGCGCCGCAATCCGGCCGCGTCCATGAGCTCAGCGTCCACACGGTCGGAGGCGTAATCTCTCCCGGCGAGCAAATCATGCTGATCGTTCCTGATGCGGACTCGCTTGCGGTCGAGGTCAAGATCCCACCGAAGGATATCGACCAGGTCTATGTGGGGCAGACCGCGACGATGCGCTTTGCAGCGTTCAACCAGAAGACCACGCCCGAAATCGACGGCGAGGTCAGCATGGTCTCGGCAGATATCACGCAGGATCAGCGCGCCGGCACGAGTTACTACACGGGCCGTATCCTGCTGAAGCCGGAGGAGCTGGCGAAGCTCGGCTCCGCCAAGCTGCTGCCAGGAATGCCGGTCGAGGTCTTCATCAAGACGGCTGGTCGGACCGCGCTGTCCTATCTGCTCAAGCCCTTGCACGATCAAGCGGAGCGTGCATTCAAGGAGCGCTGAGTCTCGGTGCAAGCCGTGGGCAGCGCTTGACGAAACGCACGCGGGCTGGCGCCCTATACCTGGGCGTCAGCGTCGCTGCGACCACCCGCGCAGTAGATCGCGCGCCCGCCGACCGATCGGCCGCGGCGGGTGCCTGTCACGCCGCGCTGAGATCACGGGTTGTTCAAGCGATCGCCCGCTCAGCACGTCCATCCGCTTGGCGCGCAGGGCCATCGCGACGACGAAGCCGAGTATTGAAGCTTCAGCTCCCACAATGACAAGCAACTCAATTGGCATATGAAATCAGTCCTGCCTGCGAGGGCTGTTTTTTGCGATTTGAGCATGGCAGCCAATTAAATCAATAAAATGATGTACGGGCCTAATCCGTCCGTCTCGCTCTGGGGCGGCCACGCATGTTCCCTGTGACTGGGCTTCGCACGGCCTGGATGAAAAAGGCCTGTCTGATCGGGGTTTTTCGATCCATCCGAGTTCCTGGCTTGCAAGCGTAGCCGGCCTGATCGTGTCCGCCGCGGTTAAATGCAGATAATAGTTCATTTAAATCTTGCGAATTAAATTATAATATATAATTTAATAATGATGGGGTTGCGGCCTGCAGCGTTCGGCTGGGTCACGCCGCGGCCCGCGTCGATTTGGCATTTGCAGGAGAGCGGCAGGTGCAACGAACCTCAGGCTCGATCATCGCGTCAGCCATCGTGATCATTATCGGGGGCGTTCAATGGGCGGGTGCGGCATTGCCGGCCGTGCCGAGGGCCCCGCAAGCGGACCCTGCGCGCATCGAGCTGGGGCGTCCGGCTCTTCCGCCTCTCACTTACACCGCGTTTTGCCTGCGCTATGAGGCCGAATGCCGCCCGCGACGCTTCTTCCGCGGCGGGCCGATCCGATTGACCGGGAAGCGATGGGCGGAATTGCGGGAGGTCAATCGCGCGATCAATCTGGCGATAGAGCCCGCCCGCAACGAGCTTGGTCTTGCGGGCGAGGCGTGGACCATTAACCCCGCACGTGGCGATTGCAACGATTACGCGGTGAGCAAGCGCCACGAGCTGCTTCGGCGCGGTTGGCCGGCGCGTGTCCTGCTATTGAGCGAAGTCGTCGTCAGTTCCGGCGAACATCATCTGGTGCTCCTCGTGCGGACCAGAAGCGGCGATCTCGTCCTCGACAATCTCACGCCACAGGTCAAGCCCTGGTCGCGCACGCCCTATCGCTGGGTTCGCGTGCAAAGCCCGGGGCGTGACGGGCTATGGGTCACCATTGGACGAGAAGGGGTGTGAGGTACTGACGAGAATGCCCTGAGCTTGGCCAGAGCGGTTGCGTTTACTCGTGAGCGCACTTGAGCCGCTCGAGCGAAGCGAGCCTGTCTTCAAGCGCGACGATCCGGCGAAAAAGATCGAGGCGCGACAACCCCAGGGTCGCGCGCGTCGATCCGATGACAGAAGCGGCAGCACAGGGTTGCTCGGTGTTGGGAGGAAGGACGCTGAACATGCGCAGGACGCCGTCGCCGGTCAGCACATCCACCCAGCCCTCGGAAGGTGACCGTCCTACGATCCGGCCTGGTACGCGGCCAATATAGCAGGGAGCATCAAGCCGCGGCGACGCGTTGGTGATGATGAGCCGCTGCCCGTCAAGGTGGCTGAAGGCGCCGGGAAATGGCGGTGTTAAGCCGCGGATCAGCCGATCGATGGTGTCGGTAGGCTGGCGCCAGTCGATCTCTCCATCTTCCGGAACACGGGCGCAGCCATAGGAGGCGTTGTCGGTATCTTGAGAAGTGCCTTGGTAGCCGGTGATCGCTCGTACGACGACCCCGCCGAGCTCACGTTCCTGAATCGCGTTGAGGCGCTCGTAGAGCGAAGTGACCGTGTCATTCGCGCCGATCGGAATGGCCTGCTGAAACAGCAGATTGCCGCCATCAAGTTCCGGGATGACGAGGTGAATGCTGATCCCGGCGGTCGTCTCGCCGTTGATGATTGCCCAATTGACGTTGGCGCGGCCACGATAATGCGGCAGAAGCGAATAGTGCACGTTGACGAAGCGACACAATCCAAGAATCTGCGGCGGGATGATCCGATCGAACGAAGAGATCACAACGGCCGCCGGGCGCAGCTCTGCGATCATTTTCTGAAGCTGGTTCAGGTCCTGCATTGCCGCGACCGGGATGCCGCGGTTGTTGGCAAATGCCCTCAACGCGCTCGTGTCGGGCTGGTCCGGTCTCCGGAATATCTGGACCACGCGGCAGTGCGCAGCCAACGAGCGCAGCGCTGCGAAGCCCGTCGGTCCGTCCGCGAGGAGCACGACATCGGGCTGCAGCTGCTCCGTCATGTCACCTCCGGCCATGGTACGAGCTGGGCGAAACCGTCCTCTGTGACGGCACCGCCCCGGCGGACCCACTCGGCCGCGCGCAAGCCGCCGGTCTGCAATCGTATGATCGGCTCGGGGCCGATCTCCGACAGCAGAATGCCCATATGGCCCTGTCCGACCGATTGTGGGGGCCAGACCGCAAGACCATTGTCGGCCAGCACGGCTCGATCGATGTCGCCCCAGAACTGCACCACAACGGCGCCGTCGGGCGCGCATGCGGCCAGATGCGCAGCCTCCGCTCGGCCGATGCGCGGCGAGTCCGTTGGCTGCAACGCGACCACGAAGACCTCCCATGCGCCGGGATGGACTGCCGCAACACTGTCGAACGTCTCGACGTTCGCCCCCAGGTTTGTCAGCCCGGTGTGTAGCGGGGCAAGGAAGTCATTGTCGCAGAGCAGGGCGATTTTGTTGCCGAGAACCGCCAGCCCGCAATCGTGCAACTGCTTCACGGCGAGCGGGCCAAGGAATGAGAAGACGTCGATGGCGGGGTGCCGCTCGTTGACGCCGACCACCGGGATTTTGCGTCGCGCGCACGCTTCGATATCCAGGTCCTCGCGACGAAACTCCCAGGCCTCGAACATCAAGGCAATCACGGCGTCGCCGCGCAACTGGTCGATCAGCGCAGCTGTAAGGGGGCGGAGGTGGCCGCTGTTGGTCACGATGTCGACGCTGTGAAGCACCTCGGGGCTGATCTTTTCCAGAATCTCGATGCGGTCAGCGACGCCAAGGGGGGCCGCGAGCTCCAAAGTCTCCCGTTTGGCATCAGACACCGTGCCGTGGCGGCTTGATCTGGCGAACGCGTAGACGTGCTTGGCTCCGGCCATTGCAGCCAGGACGGGGGTGACGGCATACGCGCCAGTCGCGGCTTCGGTCAGCACAGTCATTCCCGACATGTCCAGTCCCGTTTCAGCGACGGCGCGCTTCATCAACATTCGCAGTCGAACAGGCGAGAAGCCCGGCCGGCGAGGTGCTCTCGTATCCGCATCGTCAGATCGCAATTGTGCGACTGAGGCTCCGGTCGCGGTCATCGATAGGTCCCCCTGTTGCCGCTGGAAGACGGCGGCTTCAACGTGTTCTCGACCGGTGCGCCCTGGATATCCAATCGCGTGCCCCCCGGACCACGTTGTAGAGCGGATCGGGGACGAGCGCGCGCAAGTGATCCTGCCAGCTCATTCGCTCGATCAGTGGATTCTCGCCGGGGCGCGCTGCCCAATACCGCACGCGGCGTTCGCCCGATGCGACGACACGGCGCGTCGTCGTGTAGTAATAGGATGCGACGGAAAGGCGCATTCGGCCAGGGGGACAGGAGACCGGATCCGGCAGGCCATGGAGAGTGGCACCGTGCGTCTCCCAAAGGATCATGGTGTTGAAGCGCGGGAAGATGCGGGATCCGAGCGCTGACATGTCCGCAGGCCACAATTCGAGGCTGCCGCCGTAGGCATCGGGCCAATCACGATTGAGATAGATGAGTACATTGACCCGGTGGAACAACCCGGTCGTCGGGTGAACCTCGAAATCGCGGTGAATCTTCGTGAAGCCTCCTGGGGGCGTTCGATGAACTCCTGCAAATTTGTGCGTCGGATCGGAATGAAGCTCGCGAACTCCAGTGACTGCCGAAACGAATGCCCGGAAGCGAGTGCTGTCCAACAGGCTCAGCAGATGCTGAGTGGCCGGCCCCAATCCGTCCGATGTCTCCTGCTTCACCAGGCGATCGGTGGCCGTGGTAATCAGGCGGGCTTCCGGCAGGGCGGCGCATTCGGCCGCGACCATGTCCAACAGCTTCTCGGGAAAGGCATCATTGAGGACAACGTGCGGCCAAGGTCTTGCGGCGGCGTATTCGGCGCGCAGGGAGCTGGCTCGGGCAAAGAGGCCGCTCAACGAGTGAAGCTGGAAATCAACATGCAATTCCGCAGACTCCGGCTGCGGTGCTTGGGGCTGGGGCCCCAAGCCCGCCTTCAAATTAAATGTTATTATTAATTGGTTCTGGATTAAATGTCAAAATAAACCGGAAGCTGAATGCTTGAGCTCTAGCGCACCAGAGATTTCGATCTCCGGGCACCGCCGGCCAACGCAATCGTGATCTCCAGTCGCGCAATTCAAATCACGCGATTAACTTATTTAATTTGAGGGTCGACGATTTTGGGTCTACCTTGAGGATTGGGCTGGAATGCAGCAGGACGAGCCGATGACCCAACTCGACGCGGAAGGCGATGATCGTCGTGAGTTCTTGAAGACCTGCGGAAAATTCGCCGCGGTCACTCCTCCGACAGTGACGCTGTTGCTCTCCACTTCCCTGACCTCGGCCGCGATAGCCAGTTCAGGGGGGCGCATTGTGCGTGGCAACAATGGCTTCGGGAATGGCGGCGGTGACGGCACCCCCAACGGGAAAGAGGACGACAATCGGTAAATTCGGCGGCCCATTGGGCCGCCGCGGTGCGGCTGGGAATCAGCCGGTCCGGCGGCGTCTTTGTGCGGTCGAGCGGTCGATTAGGAGATCGGTCAGCTTCTTGCCAGCGCGCAGCTGCGCTTTCAGCCAGCGGGGCTGTTTGCCGCGGCCGGACCAGGTTTCGGACGGGTCCTTCGGGTTCTGGTATTTCGGCAGCACCGGCGGGTAGGGGCGGCGCGGACGCCCCCCGTTCGGGGACGAATCCGCGGTCCCCTCAATCTTGCGCAGCCGCTCTTCGAGCTTGACCTTTTCCGCGGTCATCCTGCGACTGAGAACGGTCGTGACCTCATCGTAAAGCCCCCACAGCTCGGCTGTGGTCAAGTTGACCCAGTCACTTTTCCCCATGGAAGCCGTCCCCAGCTACTTCCGAACCGAAACAGGAAGGGGCATTATCAGGTCATGGCAGGGTTGGGCAAGCGCGATCCGGGCGCGCGGCGGCGCTTGTGTGCAGCGCAATATTAGGTGCTAGCGGTTAAGACTGTATCTCCGACCGGGCTGTCGCTTCCTGAGCCCCCTCCGTCCGTGGGCCCGTCGCTTGGGCGCGAGCAATCGCTCCTCTGCTTTCAACACGCGATTACGTAAGTTCTGCAATTCTGTGAATTGAACGATGAGGGCCTTATGTGTTTGACGCAAAACTGCCGAAGAATACATGTGACCACCTACTCATTACCGACGACGAATCCGTGCTAATCATTGAAAAATTGCTGAACGACGAAATTCGGCCTCAAGCGCGGTACTGGGGGACTTCCGTCGGTGCTACACGGGCTACGATCAACCGCAGCCTTGTTCTGTCCTTGATTACCAGCCGTTGCTTTGATGAATAGTAATACTTTCTCTCCTCCCTTCCCGGAGCGGGCCTTCACGAACGGCCTCGCTTCAATGAAACTTCGCCGAATGTTAGATTTGAATCGTAAATGTCCCTATATATCGTTGGTAATATCCAGCTCTACTAAGTTAATTGGATGTTGACCATCATGGCAAACCTGGTCGATCGACCGCGTCGATGACATTTTTGGCGGGAATTGTCAGATCGTAGCTATCAAAAATTGTGTATGGAATCGCATTATTCCTCGCAGAATCCGCGGTTTCGAATTTCGCGTCGGGTACCGCATTCTTACGGTGCTGCACGCATTCTCTGGGCGAGTTACGATAGCGTAAGCCATCGAGCGTTGCCGCAAGGTGCCGTCTCAGACTTAGGACCCTGCGACGTTATTGACGGAGCTGACTGGATATAACTCGCGCGTTCTCAGAAGAAGGGTGGATTAAACGGCTGCAAGGGGGGTTGTTAGCAACAGGCAAGGGAAGCATGCGCCGTATCAGAATTGTCATAGCTGATCGTCACCCGATCGTCTTGCAAGGGATTAGGAGCGTTCTTGCGGCGCAGCGTGATTTTGTGGTCGTTGCTTCCTGCAGCGATGGCGCGAGCTGTATCGAGGCAATTCGATTTCTTGCGCCGGACGTGGCGCTTGTCGATGCTGCACTGCCCGACTTCAGTCGACAGCAGATACTCGCCCGTGCGAACGCCGTCGGCCCACGTGCTCCGATAATCTTCTTCACCGGTATTACGGCCGACAGTGAGTTACAAAGGTTGGCCTTGAACGACGCCTGCATCGTCCTCTCGAAGGATTCGGATGCGGAGATGCTGGTCGCAACCCTGCGGAAAGCTGCCCAGGGCCAAGCTGCGGCTTCGCCAAGCAACGGGCACGTCAGCGAGGCCCCCCCGGCCAGTGTGAAGCCTCTGACACAGCTGACTGACCGGGAGCGGCAGATCATGCGGCTCGTATCGGAGGGGCTATCGAACAAGGAGATTGGGCGTCGGTTGAATCTCGCCGACGGTACGATCAAGGTCCACCTTCACCATATCTTCCAGAAGCTGGAAATCAGCAATCGTACGGTTCTCGCGGCAATGGCGATCTCCCGAAGCGAGCTGCATGCAGCGCCAGGTGAGCCGGATTCCCTTGATCTGTTGCATCAGGATCCAGCCAGCGCGAACTGACGGGTACGTCTGGCGCGTCTTCGGCAGTATGCGCGAGGGGCGGCCTATCGCGGTGCCAGATGCTCAATCATGTTGAGGCAGGCCCCTTCGGCCTCGGCCAACGTTCGAAAGGGCGAGCCGCCAATCTTGATTGCGGCCTGGTTCTTGTGGAGCGGACGCCAACTCGCCAGGTAGCCGGAGCGTCCGTGAAAACCCGGACCTCCCGGGCTTTCGAAACTGATCACGAACGAGAAGCCGTGGCTGCTCGCACTCCAGATCTCCATGTCCCGGACGGACCGATTGAATTGCAGTGGCATCGCAATGATCCATTGTAGCCGAGCTCGCGCCCATTGGTTAAATTCGAGTTAACTAAATTAAATGCTCGAGCGCAACTCAAATTGGGTGCGTCGGCAAGGCGCGCGGGATAAATCGGAGGAAACACGGGAAATTGCCGGCTTTCTGTCCGGGGCACGCACGTTCAGTAACCTCTCACCAGGCAAAGAAAATTCATGGTTGAAAATCTATATTTAATATATAATAATGAAAAAATGGCGTTTTAAATCGAGGAGGACGCATCGTGACCCGGGACGGCAACGAAGATGACGACCGGAGGGCATTTTTGAAGACCTGCGGAAGATTTGCAGCCGTGACGCCCCCCGTCATGACGCTGCTTCTGTCCACCTCCCTGACCTCAAAAGCCATTGCACGTTCGGGGGGCCTGCACGGGGCGAGGCAAAGCGACAGCGGCCAGTCGTTCTTCGACAATGATCGGTCGTCCGCGGCAGGGCCGGGGAGCTCCGGCGGCGGATCATCGGGGGGTGGGGGAGCAGCTGGTGGTCGCCCTGCCGGATCTTCTCATGCCGGAGGGACATCCGGCGGCGGCGCTGGCGGTAGCGGCGGGGCCGGTGCTGGCGGAGGCAATGCAAAAGGGCCCTTCGCAACCGGCGGCGGCTCTGGAATTCCAAGTGCAGATGGTGGGGTCGATTGCGCAGACGAAGAGAACGAGGAAAAGCGCAGGGCCGATTGCCCCGGAGCTAGTACTCGAATTTCCAGCGCAACCCAATCCAGCCGGTAAGATCTTCTCAGCCCATGGGAGACCTATGGGCTGCCGTGCGGCCAAGCCAGGCTGGGCCTTGTGCTCCGACAGGGCAAACGCGAGGCCGTAAGCATATCTGGCCAGCCGAGCGGCCTGCCGGGAGACTCGGTCAGGAGGCGTGTCATGAATACCCGCATTCGAGCGGAGAATCCTGCGGCCCTTCTTCGAGAGCGTCTCGAAGCGCTTGTCGCCCGGCTCGCAGAACTCGAGAAGCTCAGAGACCGGGTAGGTCTCGAAGAGAATCGTCAGCGCAAGCTGCGAAAGGCGGACAGTCCCCCATGCCCGAGCTCGGACCACGGGCTGTCGTTCCAGCTTCGCACAGGCGAAACTCATGCCCGTGCTGCTCGGTTGCAATAAATCGCGGTGTAACGAGCGTCCCAAAGCGAATGGACGATCGAAACGGTGCGTGCGGATGGTTCGCGAAAGCGAACCGGCCTACGAGCCTGTCCCGGCTATTCGGCTACCTGGCGAACGGGAGGGGGGGCGCGCTGGAGCCCCAGGGATGAGCCCGACCGCGCCGTGCGAGACTATCCGATCGATTCTGCGGCTCATGACCTTGTAGCACTCGCATGCCACGGCTTCGAGCCGCGGCCGATCAATCTCGAGCTGGCCGCGCCGGCTGGATTTCAGTGCTCTTGACGCGCGCATTGCGCACACGACATGCGTGACCGTGGTGCGACGAACGCCGAGCAACTCCGACAATGTTTCTTGCGTCAGCGGGAGCAGGTCACCTTCATTCGCACGATCATGGATGTGAAGAAGCCAGCGCGCTAAGCGCGCTTCGACGGAATGCAGTGCATTGCAGGCCGCCACGTGCTGGAGTTGCGTCAACAACGACATCGTGAAGACCTGCACCATGGATGCGATTGCGGGGCTACGATGTTGGGCTGCCAGGAATTGCGCAGGCGAGATCTGCAGCGCGGCCCCGGATAGGCGGGCGACCGCGGTCGCAGGCGCGGCGGATGCGCCAAACGCTGACGTCAAACCCACGGCGCCCTCGTGCCCGATGATCGCCGTGGCAACTGTTTGCCCGTTCGGCAGCTCCGCGATCGTGGCGATGGCGCCGCTGAGGGGGAAGAGAAGATGTTCGATCCGATCGCCCGATCGGATGAGCACGGAATTGCGTTCGATCACGACTTTCCGGAGATGAGGCGCAAGCAAAGCAAAATCCGCTGGCGGCAACGCTGCTAACAAACGATTACCAATTCTAGTCGCATGGTCCATCATGGGATTGGCTCCCGACGGATACTCGGCACTAGATGTGAGCTACTCTGCGGCGTGCCAGCTCAACAGCAAGCCAACCGACCACCACAGATATGGTTCCCGTGATCAATGGCGAGCACGCGTGGCCTGACAATCGCATGCCGCGTCGTAGTAGTATTATCCGCGTTGAAGACGAATTCGGGTGGCATCGCTTCAAGCTGAAGCCGCATCTCCAGCGCCTTCACGCGCTCGCGCCGCATTGGCGGTGCAGTAAGCTGGGAAGCCTCCTTAACATCGACGAGTTGGCATTCTCACTCTGCAGGAGGCGTATCGTCCTTCGACATGCTTTCGGTAATGAGTGGCACGAAGGGCTCGCAACGACGCGTCCGTATGGAAACGCCGGCCTTGCCCCGCAAGGCCAACACGTGACCCGACGCGGGCCTGGATCGCGCCAGGGTCTAGTGGCACGGACTGCAGTCTAGCGCCTTGATCCTCCCGGTAACGTCAAACGATAAAAGCGCACTCATGACGCTACTCTTGGCGACGTACGAGATAATGGCCCCTCGTGCCAGGGATTGAGATCGTCCAACGTGCACGCCGGATATTTCTCGCCGGATATTCTTGGAGGCGATCAATCCAATAGGCACGAAGTGCCTCGTGGCCCGGTAATGGTCTTGACGCCCCCGCAGCCGCAGCGAACCACCGCGCCTTCGGCATACATTCCCAATATCGATGTCGCCCGCGCGGTAAGCATCGAGCCAGTCAGTCGCAACGGCCATCGGGTCAAATGATATATTTCTCACCCAAAATGCCATAAAACCTTGCGATTTTAAGTCATTTTTAGCCCGTCAAGCCTCTTTCCCTATTCTATTAATTGTATTTTAATAATCCCGCTTGGCGTCGGCCATATGCCGAAGTACATAGATGGCCGGGCCGAGGCAGAGTCGATGTTAGACGTATCTGTGAAGCAGAGACGGGTCCGCCTTCTGATCGTAGATCGACAACCGATCGTTCTACAGGGGCTGAAGTCGGTACTCGGGGCACAGCAGGACTTCGACATTGTCGCATCGTGCAGCGATGGGACAAAGTGTCTCGAAGCAATTCGGAATTTGACGCCCGACGTCACGCTTGTTGCTGACAACCTGCCAGATCTGACGGTCCCCGAGATCCTCGCGATTGCGAAAACTGAGAATCTCTCCACGCGCTTGGTGTTGTTTACCGAATCCGAAGCAGATCACGATCTAGCCGCCGCTATTGCTGCTGGCGCCTCCAGCGTAATCTCGAAGCATGCTTCCTCGGACACTATGCTACGATTACTGCGCCTGATGACAGAGCGCAGCGTATCGCGCGAGCAATCCGATCTCTTGCCAGCCGGCCAGGGAGCTGAGGGCGGCGGCAAAGTGGAAACGATGCTGGAGCTGTTGACGCACCGGGAACTTCAAATTGTACGACTAGTGTCAGAAGGAATGTCAAACAAGGAGATTGCGCGCCAGCTAAACGTTTCCCCAGGGACAGTCAAAGTACACCTATACAACATATTTCAGAAGCTTGAAATTACCAACAGAACTGTGCTCGCTACCCTCGCGTTGTTGCAGCGACCGTCGGGCTTCGGCCTGCTTGCCCTGGCGTTTCTGGCGGTCGCAATTGCGGACGAACTCAAGGCGTCGGAAGCGAACGACGTGGATCCGGATGACGACAGCGTCGGTCGCGCGGGAGAGCATGCCGAATATGAGCCCTGGAAACGAGCTATTCTCCGACACTTCGTAGTCTGGGAATCTGGCGAGACGCCCACACAGAGGGACTTCTTTGCCAAGGCGAACCTGGTCACGGACCCGGCGGCGGCAATAGAAGCGCTGCGCCCGGCTGAGCAATCCGTAGGCGCGAAACCGTGGAAAGACTACGGCCCTGTTGGATCGGGCACGCCCAATCTTCCTACGCCATTGCTGCGGGGAACCAGCGACGCACAGATCCGTGTTGACCCGGCCGCTGAACATCAGTTCCCGCGGCTTGCTTCCACTCCGACGTTGAAACACGAAGGGTATGGCACCTTCGCCACTCTGACCGCTGCGTTGATCTACGCACTGAACGACCCCCACCTTGCCGTGCAATCGCATGACCCGGGCAAAGCGACGATCGACAGCTTCGTGGTGGTCACCGGCGAGAATGCGACCACAAAACTGGCCGCGATAACCGATGCCGATACCAATGATGTAGACGGCTTTCCCCCGGCTTTCCCTTTGCACGATTTGCGCCTGCCTGCCGCGCTTGTGACCACCGGCAACGAACGCGTCGCTGGAGAGGGCGCTTCGAACCAAATGAGTCATGGTGCTGCGGACGACAGTCTGCAAGAACCCCATGGCTCACGGGGCTCTGGTCGCGATGCCGGTATTGGCGGAGATGGCCGCGATCAACTGATGGACGGCGACGTTGTCGAAAACGTTGTTCATCGCTCCCCGATCGATTCCAATTCGACCTCTTCCCAGTCTGGATTCGATTTCGCCTCTGGATCGAGCAGGATCAATCTTGCAGCTTTCGGAGCGCTTGCCTGGCTCCATATGACGGCAGCAAGCAAGTCCATACCGCCGCACACCCTCGCCTGGATCTACAATCCCGCAACCAACGAGACGATCGTCTACGTGAATCCGACCGATCGGAGTCTTGATGTCGGGGACCGGGGCCTGCTGGAAATCCATCTGCAGGGGATTGTCTCCATTGCGGAGTCGGATTTCGTCGGCCAGCCGGAAGGCGCGGCTGTCGCGATCACCCTGGAGCAGCTCGAAGCGCTGACATCGGCGACCGCAACCGAAGCTGTTCTGAGTGCGGACAGTGCCCATACGGTTATGGGGGCGAGCGAGAGCACGCTCGGGACCGCTGCAGTTTGGAACACTCTGGCCGACAACGGCTTGACGTTCGAATTCGGGCAGGCTCGGACCGGCTCGGGGGGAGCGACCAGGTTCAGAACCTTCACTAGCGATTCGGTGGGTACAACAGATGAGAGCGATAATGAGCCTGGTGGGTCGGCTCATGTATCACCGGTCGCGCTTTCTCATAGCACGACGGTCCCGGCAGTTGAAAATCACACATCGAAGAATGAGCCGATCAATGGCGGGGCTGGCTCTAGCCTCGCAGCGGGCGATAACTCACAGCACGGTTCGGAGCCAGGGTCTGCAAAGGCAGCGGAGTTGACCGAAGCCGGCGTCATGCGGGGGAATGGCGTCGGCAATGACAATGAGCCTCATCCCCCCGCTTCGGAGGCTTCGCGAGGGTCAGCGAAGACGGCAGAAGCAGATGGCGCGGAACGCGGCAATTCGGGGCACTCAGCCTCTGCAAGGCCACCGGAAGCAGCCGACCCTGGTGAGCCAGGCGTCGCAAAGGCCGGCAGCGCGGGCGGCGGTAACTCACAGCACCCTTCGGAGAAAGAGCACGCTTCGGAGAAAGGGTCTGCAAAGGCGGCAGCGGAGTTGACCGAAGCCGGCGTCATGCGGGAGAATGGCGTCGGCAATGACAATGAGCATCATCCCCCCGCTTCGGAGGCTTCGCGAGGGTCAGCGAAGACGGCAGAAGCAGATGGCGCGGAACGCGGCAATTCGGGGCACTCAGCCTCTGCAAGGCCACCGGAAGCAGCCGACCCTGGTGAGCCAGCCGTCGCAAAGGCCGGCAGCGCGGGCAGCGGTAACTCACAGCACGCTTCGGAAAAAGAGCACGCTTCGGAGAAAGGGTCTGCAAAGGCGGCAGCGGAGTTGACCGAAGCCGGCTTCATGCGGGGGAATGACGTCGGCAATGACAATGAGCATCATCCCCCCGCTTCGGAGGCTTCGCGAGGGTCGGCGAAGACGACAGACGCAGATGGCGTGGAACACGGCAATTCGGGGCACTCAACCTCTGCAAAGCCACCGGAAGCAGCCGACCCCGGTGAGCCAGGCCTCGGTAGCCTGGGCCGCGATAACTCGCAGCACAATTCGGAGCCAGGGTCTGCAAAGGCGGCAGTCACGGAGTTGGCTGAATCTGGTTCTGTGCAAGGGCACAGTCTCGGCAACGACAACGAGCATCATTTCCCGGCTTCGGATGCTTCGCCGGGTTCGGCGAAGACGGCAGACGCACATGGCGTGGAACGCGGCAATTCGGGGCACTCAACCTCTGCAAAATCACCGGAAGCAGCCGACCCTGAGCCAGGCCTCGGTAGCGCGGGCCGCGATAACTCACAGCACGATTCAGAGCCAGGGCCTGCAAAGGCGGCAGTCACAGAGTTGACCGAAGCTGGTTCTATGCAAGGGCACAATTTCGGCAACGACAACGAGCATCATTTCCCGGCTTCGGAAGCTTCGCCAGGTTCAGCGAAGACGGCTGAAGCAGATGGCGTGGAACGCGGAAATTCGAGGCACTCAAGTTTTTCAGACGCACCTGAAGCGGCTGAGATCGGTGAGCCGGGCATCGCAACGGCCGGTAGCGCGGGCAGCGGTCACTCACAGCACGTTTCAGAGCCAGGGCCTGCAATGGCGGCAGCCACGGAGTTGGCTGAAGCTGGCTTCGCACCGGGAAATGGCGCCGAGCATCGCGCTCCGGTTTTGGATGTTGCGGGCGCGTCAGCTGGGGAAGAGCCGACCGTCGTGGAGCATGGCAACGCCGGGCACAATTCGCACGGCTCTGAAGACGCACCTGAAGCAGCCGAGATGGTCGAACCGAGCGTCGCAAATGGCAGTAACGCCGGAAACTGGCCGCAGGCTGCGCAACCTGCTGCAACCGCGTTGGAACCCGTACAGCCGGCTAAAGTTGCCTCCGAGATTGGCGGCGCGGAATTGGCGTTTCGCTTCGATAGCTATGCGACTCCTCCCACATTCGGCGCGGTAGTCGAGCTTGGTAGCCCGCGCGGTCCGCACGTTTCGCCCGGTCAGGAAGAGGACCTCCACGTCATCGGCAAATCGATTCCTAATGCAATGGACGAACACGCGGTCGCCCCCGTTCATAACGTTCCGCATCACGCCGCGCCTCATGACTTCCTGATTTGAAGCGCTCCATCGTTATTAATCGATGCAATCTTCGTGATTCACGCAACCGACCTTCTTTGAAAGCTCAGACCAGTGCTCGAGAGCGGGCGCCGGCCTTACCGCCCGCTTCCTGAAAGACGGATCGTTCGTTCTAGCCCCGGCGCCCGAAGCCGCCGGACCACCGGAAGGCCGTGCTGCTGCTCTCGCGCGCTAATACTATGGTGTCGTTCAGGCGCGGCTGCGCGATGCTCTATGCCGGACCAACGGGGCGCGGCCGGGAAGCTATCGTATCGCGGCCCTGGTCTGGATCGCGCCGTCGGGGGCCGTAGCCAGGTTCGAACGACTTGGATCGGCAGGCACGGCCGAGCTGGACCGCGGCATCGACAGCGCGCTTCGACGGTTCAGTGTGGGTGCCCCGGTGCCCCCGGGCTTTGCACAGCCGGTATTGATCGTGGTCCTGCCGCAGGTCTCGGGCGTCACATGAGTTGTGGTGCGACGGTGTTACCGCAGGCGGCCGGAGGCGTGCGGTGACCGAGGCGTCCGTGGCGATGCTGCGCCGGCTGCTGCTCGACCGATATGACGATCTCAAGCGGAGCTTGACCCGCCGCCCTGCTGCGAGTGCTCACCGCCTGGGGAAGTCGGACTCGTCCTATCATGGAGAAGCACGGGCAGGCGATGATCAGGAAGAGTCTGCGGGATGGACCGGCACGGTGAAGTGAAAAGTCGCTCCGCGGGGCCGGGTAGGCGTCACCCACAAGCGCCCGGCATGAGCTTCGATAATCGAACGGCAGATGGACAATCCTACCCCGAGCCCGCTCGGCTTCGTCGTGTAAAAGGGGGTGAAGACGTGCTCGAGATTTTCCACTGCCAACCCCGGTCCCGAGTCCTGCACCTCGACAAGAACACGATCTGGGCTGGCCTCACCGGTGGTGATAAGCACCCTTCTCGCGTCGTCCGCCATGGTGCCCATTGCCTGGACTGCATTGACAATCAAATTAAGGACCACTTGCTGCAATTGGACACGATCGCCCTCCACAAGCGGTAAGCTGTCTGCAAGTTCTGTTTGTACCGAGACGCCGTTCTTCATCGCTTCGCCGCGGGTAAGCTCAATCACGTCCCGGATCGCTTCGTTAATATCCAAATTATCCTTCCGGGGCGGTGCTTTCTTGATGAGATCGCGAATTCGCTGGATGATGTCGCTGGCGAGCGCAGTATCGTTAATGACCCAGTCCAGTGATTGCCTGACCCTCTCGAGATCGGGCGGGTCTCTATCAAGGAACCGCGCGGCCGCACCAGCATTCATGGATGCTGCGGCGACCGGCTGGCTTACTTCGTGGGCGATCGAGGCCGTGAGTTCGCCCATGGTGGCGAGGCGGTTGGCATGCGCCAATTCCGTCTGCATCTCGCGCAGGGCCTCCGTGGCGAGCTTCTGTTCGGTGATGTGGCGTCCCACGCCGCGATAGCCGATGAACTGGCCGGACTCGTCGAAAACCGGCATCCCGGAGACGGAGACGTAGCGCTTGCGGCCGTCGGCCGTAGGGCGCGCGAGCTCGAAGTCACGGAACGGCAGGTGGGCATCGAGCGTCTCCCGATGCATGCGCCAAGCCTCCTCGTCGGGCTCCAAGTAGGGCACTTCCCAGCGCGTTTTACCAAGTTCAGAGCTCGATGTGGGGGCGTCAGCAACGGTTTCGGCGAACTCCTGGCGGATGAAGCGATGGTCCGCATCTGATTCCCAGTACACGTCGAAAGAGAACTGCACGAGAGTACGAAAACGCTCTTCGCTCTCCCGCAGAGCCTCTTCGGACCGCTTACGCTCCGTCAGGTCGACGACAAAGGAGACACCTTGGTCCCGTTGCTCGTCGAACGCAGCCATTCCGATCAAGACCGGCACGCGGCTTCCGTCCTTACGGAAATACTCCTTCTCGAACGGCTGTACTCTCCCCATCTTCTTGAGTTCCGGAATCCACCATCGTTCGTGCCGGTCGAGCCATTCCGGCGGTGTCAGGGCAGTCCAGAGTAGGCGACCAGAGGCGAGATCCTCACGGTCATAGCCGACGATGCGCAGAAACGCGTCATTGGCCTCCAGAATGGGACCTTCAAGCTCCCAGATGATGATCCCAATGATGTTGGCGTCGACAAGGCGGCGGATCTTCGCTTCGCGTTCTCTGACATCGCGGTACAGAGCCGCATTTTCCAGCGCGATTGCCGCTTGTGAGGCGAGAAGTTTTAGGACAGCGACTCTCGCGGGTGCGAAAACGTGGGGCGTCAGTGTATTCTCAAGGTAGAGCACCCCGATGAGCTTCCCATGGTGGATGAGAGGCAAGCAAAGAATGGAACGAGGCTTGCGCTGACTAAGGTAGGGGTCCGTAGCAAAAGGAGGTTGGCAGGCGGCATCCTCGAGAACAGCGCACTCTCTGGTCCGCATTACGTAATAGAGAACAGATTCCGGAACCAGAGCCTCGGTCACCGCTGCATCGCACAGTTCGACGGTCACTCTCTCGCCGGTTGTCGTGGCTTCCGCCTCGATGCGCGGCTCGTTGTTCTCGTGCGACAGGATCAACAGACCCCGTTCAGCGCCTGCTTGTTCAATGGCCGTGTGCATCAGCGTCTCGATGAGCTTTTCCAAGACCATCTCGCCTGATACCGCTTCAGACACCTTGATCACCGTAGTGAGGTCGAGATGCTCGACCGGCGCCCCGATGGTACTCATCGGGCCGGGCTCTGATCTCACCTCCTTGAGGTGCGGATGGATGTCCTCAAGTTGCCGCACCTTGCCGTCCGCCCCCCAACGAACATAGCAATCGCGCGCATTTTTCAGATAGATGCGAGCAAACTCTTCGAAGCCACGCGTGCCGTAAAAGCGGGCGGCCATTTCGTAAGCGAGTCCCTCGTGGTGGACGAAGCCGTTGCCGCGGGCGGAGCGGATGGCTTGTTCATAGAGACGCTCCGCGTCGAGCTCTCTGCCTTGGAGGCGGGCGATTTCTGCGCCGGCGAGGACAGCGCGACTCGCGAAACTCTCAGGGCAATTTTGCGCCCACAATTCGAGCTGCTGCTGGTGGACCGTCAGCGCTTCAAAGTGCCTTTGCTGTTCTTCAGGGGCGGCCAAATCCCAGCATGCAGCGTGGGCCAATGCTGCATAGAACTCGTATTCCGCCGTTTCGAATAGCTGAGGTGGTGACCACGGTAGGCTCCGAGCCCTGGCTGCGGCGGCAGCGGCCGACACATAGTCGCCGGCAAAGAAGCACGCTTGCAGCTTGCGTATCCAGTACCAGCTCTCAGGTAATGCGAGCGCCCGATCAGCAGCCAGATGCCGCTCGAACCGAAGCTCGTCGGACTGGTTGTCGTGAAGAGCGCCGAACCGCCGCGTCAGGCCACGCAGCATCCGGATGAGCCCGAGTTGCGGCTTTATGATGTCGCCGATCAGCGCAAATTTTGCCTTCTCGGTCAATCGCAATCCGTGCTCGGCTTCGCGTTGTGCGTCTGCAAGCGGATCGCCCGCAGCAAGGAAATTTGTATTCAGGCTGGCGCAGCTGAAGGCAGCGAACGTGATATCGCCACTGTTGCTCGCCGCCTCAAATGCGCGTCGAAACGCGTCTCGCGCGTGCCGGAGGGGCTTTGTCCATGAAAGGACAAGGTTGCCATAGTTCAGGTAGGTCCTCGCTTGAACGAGCGAAAATCCGCGCCGCTCGACCAGCTCAGTGCCGATACGGCTCAATCGAAGCCCCGCCTCATAGTCGTCGAAGCGCGCGCCGGCAATGGCGCCGAACATGACGTAGGGAACGCAGGAAGCATCGCTGTTCCCCCACTCCAGGCTGAAATCCACCGCTTTGATGACCACCAGCGAGCGAAGGTTCGTATCGGTGAAGAATGCAGGCGGCATGAGGGCCGTCAAAAGATCCAACATGGCCAGTGCGAGCGGGTCGGTCATCAGCGGCAGATCCAACACCTCCTCGATGGCTTGGTCTCCGAGGCGAGATCGGACGCGCTCGTATTCCTGTCGGACGCGATCATCGCTCGGGTGGGCCAGCCATCGAATCCCGAGTTGCTCCAGACAGCTAAGACCGGCGCCCACAGCGCGGTCCGGCTTGCTTAGCGCCGTATACAAATCCACCAGCCGGCGTGCGACGACTGCAAGGTCGGTTGCACTCGAGATTCGCGTCGTCAGTTCCTGTAAGCGCTGTTCCGCCTCAACGACAGCGCCGGTCACGAACTCGCATTCGGCGCGATGCAACTCGAGCGAAAAAGCAAGCCGCTGGAAGCTCTCCCAACGGTCGTGCGGTAACAATGCCGCACCAGTTACGGCGTAATTGAGCGATGCCGCGTAGGCCGCCGACGCCCGCGCGCGCAGGCTGGCCGTCAGATTGAGCTCCGCAAGCTGCACACGTTCATCTCGCGAGGTGATCAAGGCCGCGCCGCGGTTGAGCTGATTGACGATTGCGAAGATCGCCTTCTCGCGCTTCTCCCCGAATGTCTGCGCCAGCAATTGCCGCCCGATTCGCAGATGGAGCGCCGCGCGTTGATGCTCCGGGATCAGCGAATAGCAGGCTTCCTGTACGCGGTCGTGGACAAACCTGTAGGCGTCAGCCTGTTGCTCGATCAATTCCTGGCGGACCGCCTCCCAGAGCGCCGCATGAACCTGCTGCTCGGAGAGCCCGAGGACGACCTCGAGTGTCGTGGTTTCGGCGAAATTTCCGAGACAGGCCAACTCTCGCAGCGTGTTCTGTGTGTCAGCCGGCAGCTGTGCCAGCTTTGCGATCATCAAATCCACGACGTTGTCGGTGTGCCCCTTAGCGTGAATGCGATCCAGATCCCAGCACCAGCACCTCGCATCATGATCAAAGCGGACGAGGCCTTCTGCCGCAAGTACGTGGAGGAACTGATTCACGAAGAATGGATTGCCGGCCGTTTTGTCGTGGATCAAATGCGCGAGCGGCGCCGCATGCAGCAAATCGCAGCCTAGAGCATCAGAAATCAGGTGCGAAGTGTGTTCGCCGGCAAGCGGCGCGAGGATGATCTGTTGTATGTTTGCGCCAGCGTTCTGTATGGCTTCAAGCCGACGCCGTAACGGATGGGCGGCGGTGACCTCGTTGTCCCGAAAGGACCCGATCAGCATCAGGTATTGCAGATCGGTCCGGGTCAACAGATCCTCAATGAGATCCAACGTAGCGGCGTCGACCCATTGAAGATCGTCGAGGAAAAGTACCAACGGATGCTCGGAACGTGCGAATACCCCTATGAAGCGCCGCAGTACGTGATGAAAGCGGTTTTGTGCCTGCGGTGGCGGGAGATCAGGAACGGGAGGCTGCTCTCCTATGATCAGCCGCAATTCAGGAATCAGGTTGGCAACAAGCTGGCCATTTGCGCCCAGCGCATTTTGAAAGGCTTGGCGCCAGTTCGCGAGTTCGACGTCATTCTTGCTTAGAAGAGACCTCGCGAGGCTCCGAAATGCCTCGATCAGCATCGAATACGGAATATCGCGTTTGTACTGATCGAACTTGCCCGATGCGAACAGTCCGTGCGACGGAACAAGCCGATGATGGAGCTCATTGACCACCGAGGACTTGCCCACGCCGGAATAGCCGGAAACCAGCACCACTTCCGGAGCGCCGCTCTTGAGCATGCGGTCGAACGCGACCAGCAAGATTTCAATCTCGCGGTCTCTTCCATAGAGCTTTTCGGGGATCAGCAGTCGGTCGGGCGTGTCATATTGCCCGAGTGCAAAGTGTTCGATCCGACGTCCGGTTTCCCATTCATGCAGGCAGCGGCGTAGATCATGCTCAAGGCCCGGCGCGCTCTGATAACGTTCCTCGGCGGACTTGGCGAGCAGCTTGAGTACTACGGCCGAGATTGCAGTCGGTACAGTGCCCAGGCGCTCGTTAGGCGGTACGGGCTTTCGCGCGATGTGGCAATGTACCCACTCCATCGAACGTGCCGCGGTGAACGGCAACGAGCCAGTCAGCATTTGATAGAGCGTCACACCAAGCGAGTAGAGGTCGCTACGGAAATCGATCGAGCGGTTCATCCAGCCGGTCTGTTCGGGTGCCATGTAAGGCAGCGTGCCCACGATGAACTCGGGCGGCCCGGGCGTGCGTCGCTCGCGGACCAGGCGCGAAGCGATACCGAAGCCGGTGAACCGGATCCGTTCGTCGTCGCAGTTTACCAGTATATGCGCCGGTTTAACGTCCTTGTGAACGAGGCCGCGCTGATGCACCTTGTTCAAGGCGCTCGCGATCTCGATTGCTAGTCGCAAAAAGGGCTCGATGTCCATGGGCGCACCAAGCAACTGCTCGAGCGGCTGGCCGCCAGGATACTCAAGCAGTAGAACAGGGAGACCACCGTCGTACTCCAGCCCGAGCGGCCGCATTGCCCACGCGCCATCCAGCTGGTCCTTCAGTTCGAACTCGTGAGCGAGCCGATCGAGGATGCCGGACGAAGCGTGCTTCGCCTTGGGAAGTACCGCCAATACAACTCTGCAGGTGGTATCGGAATCCGGACACAAAGCCCGGCAAAAGATGCGGGCATCGTCCTCCCATAGCACTTGGAACCTGTTGTCCATGCGCGTCGAACCGAAAACGATGGGGTTCAACCGGAAGCCTCCAAGTGACCCAATGCTGGGTGAGGAGGTGCTTTCCTAGGCTCTGAATCTGCCACAAACGCGCAGGTGTGCCCAGCCTAAGCTGGAGCTGCCAAAGCACCGCGAAGAAGCGGCGCGGATCGTCCGCAGACGTTTCTCGCAATCACTGGTTTATGCCCGCTCAGCGCTATCGGAAAGAGGTCTGGATCGCGCGGGGGCACGTCAGCCGCTGACATCACATCGCTTGTTGCATCTTCAATGCAACGTCGTGCCGAACTTCGCTTCGGTTTGACTGCGCAATGTTGCCAGACCGAAAATAGGCTCCAGTCAGTTGAGATCGCCAGATGGATCTCACGGTGTCCATCTGCATAAGGGACTTAATGTCCATCTCGGGCGGCCAACCTCGCAAGGAGGTGTATCTGAACAACGGCCTGTCCACGACGAGCGCAACCGATCACAACGGCTACGACGAGCGCTCGGCGTTTCTGATCAAGGTGGAAGCAGGGCGCTTCAGATTGACGAAGTAGCCCGGCAATCAGTCGATCGCATCCGGCGGCATCGGGTCGGCTCTGCTCCTTCCGCTTGTGCTCCTCCATCAACATGGCGACGACCGACGGCTGCGCGCGAGTTCGCGCGTGTATACTGAGAGGTCAAAACGGGTAGAAACGTGTGCAATTTCATCTAGTTTGGAGTGCACATTTTCGTGCTTCATCCCATTGAGCGATTAGGATAAATTATTGGAATCGCAGGGCTATCGCTTTTTCTGTTGCACCAAAGGGCCTCGGTTGTCGCAGCTCATTCCGAGGATTGAAGCGAGTGGCAACAGACAGCCCCAATCACCGGAATCCTTCCGCGCAACCGTGACCTGCTGTCCGTAACCGCCGTGCGTGCGCGAGACCGTACCTTCGGTAGAGTCGGTGTTGTGAGGCGCCGTTTCGTGGAGAGTGCGGACCCGGTTACGGGGCCGCTGTGTGCTGCAGATCAAAAAAGTATCAGTTGCACATTGAAATCGTGGTGGCGGGCCCGGATACCGGTCGCTACGATCCCTAACGAGAGGAAGCGCTGAGCAAATTCAGCCGATAAGGGAACAGGGGCGGATCATCAAAAACCGCACCGGCCCGAAGGGAGCGGATATGGAACCGGACCTGGAAGTTGTCCAGATACGGCGCGGCGAATCGTTCAAGGCGTGGTCGCACGGCTACCCATTCCACACGGTCCGTTGGCATTTCCACCCTGAATACGAGCTGCACCAGGTCGTGGCGACCAGCGGTCGGTATTTCGTCGGCGACTTCATTGGCGAGTTCGAGCCGGGCAATCTCGTTCTTACCGGCCCCAACCTGCCGCACAATTGGGTGAGCGACCTGCCGCCGGGGAGCACCATCCCGCTGCGCGGACGTATCCTCCAGTTCAGCGAAGAATTCATCGGCGACCTCACGAAGGTCATGCCCGAGCTCTCGGGCCTTGCTGCGCTGCTGGAATTCTCGCGGCGCGGCGCGCTCTTCACCCGCAGCACCAGCGACAAGATCGCTCCACTGATGGAGGAGATCGCGTCGGCGAACGGTGTGCGCCGGATCGAGCTGTTCCTGATGATCCTGGGAACGCTCTCCCGCGCCCGAAGCGCGCGTCCGCTCTCCAGCCCGAACTATTTGCCTGACCCCTCGGGATACATGTCCGCGGGGATGAACAAGGCGCTCGCCTTCATCCGGCAGAACCTGACGCAGCCGTTCGGTGAAGCTGAGCTAGCGGCGATCGCAGGCCAGTCGCAAAGCGCGTTTTCGCGTTCCTTCCGCCGGCACACCGGCATGTCGCTGGTGCAATACGTCAAGCGGCTGCGCATCAATCTCGCCTGCCAGATCTTGATGAGCGACGAGCAGGCGTCCATCACCGACATCTGCTTCGAGGTCGGCTTCAACAATCTCTCTAATTTCAACCGGCAGTTTTTGGCCGAGAAAGGCATGCCGCCTTCGCGCTTCAGGCGATTGCTCGCGCAGAACATCGATACGGCACGCGCGGCCTAGCCGGCGAAAAGCAAAGGAGGAGATTACCACGGGAAGAATGACGCGGGCATGCCGATGGCAGCCCGCGACAGGAATCGCTTGTCCAGGAATTCCGCGCGGCTTCGGAGCACCGGCACTCATCGCCGCCGGGGACGGGAGCCGCGAGGGTCCATCTTCAAGGATCAACCACAGCACTCTAGTTCTGGAAAGGAAAGTCCGAATGAAAAGGTTCTCCCCGAAACATACGGGCACACTGGCCCTGGCCCTGTCGCTGCTCGGCACAACGGCCATGTTCTCGCAGGCCGCAGAGGTGAAGGACGCGACCGTTGCCTTCCTGATGCCGGATCAGGCGTCCACCCGCTACGAACAACATGACTATCCGGGCTTCGCTGCTGAGATGAAGAAGCTCTGCGCAAGTTGCAAGGTGATCTACCAGAACGCCGGCGCAGATGCGGCACGGCAGCAACAGCAATTCAACTCGGTGATCTCGCAGGGCGCCAAGGTCATTGTGCTCGACCCTGTCGACTCGACCGCTGCGGCCTCCCTGGTCAAGATGGCACAGTCGCAGGGCATCAAGGTCATTGCCTACGACCGGCCGGTCCCCGACGCCAAGGTCGATTTCTACGTCTCCTTCGACAACGAAGCCATCGGCAAGGCCATCTCCGACTCGCTCATCAAGCATCTGAAGGCCGCCAACGTCACGGCGAAGGAAGGTGAGGGCGTGCTCGAAATCAATGGATCGCCGACCGATGCCGCTGCGGGGCTCATCAAGAAGGGCATCCACGCGGGCCTTGATAAGAGCGGCTATCCGATCCTCGCCGAATACGACACGCCGGACTGGGCGCCGCCGAAGGCGCAGCAATGGGCGAGCGGCCAGGTCACCCGCTTCGGCAAGAAGATCCTCGGCGTGGTGGCCGCCAACGACGGCACCGGCGGTGGTGCAATTGCCGCTTTCAAGGCCGCAGGCGTCGATCCGGTGCCGCCGGTGACGGGCAACGATGCGACGATCGCCGCGCTTCAGCTCGTCATCGCCGGCGATCAGTACAACACGATCTCCAAGCCCAGTGAGATCGTGGCCGCCGCGGCGGCCCAGGCCGCGGTGAAGTTCCTCTCCGGCGAGACACCCAAGGCGGAAACCACGCTCTTCAATGCGCCATCGAAGCTGTTCGTGCCGGCGGTCGTCACTCAGGAGAACCTGAAGGCGGAGATCATCGACAAGAAGATCCAGACGGCCGATCAACTCTGCACGGGCCGCTATGCCGCCGGCTGTAAGAAGCTCGGCATCACGCAATAACTGCGTCCGTCCCGGCCGCTCGCTGCGGCCGGGACGAACGACGAGAGGACGGACTAGGACATGACCACGATCTCGGATGTCGATCACGCGCAGGGTGGACCGCGCAAGCCGGTCTTGAGTCTTCGCGGAATTTCCAAGCATTTCGGCGCCGTGTCCGCCCTGACCAATGTCGATCTCGACGTGCATGCCGGCGAGGTCGTGGCGCTCGTGGGCGACAACGGTGCTGGAAAATCCACGCTGGTGAAGATCCTTGCCGGCGTGCACCAGCCCAGCTCTGGAACGATCGCCTTCGGCGGCGAGCCGGTCGTCCTGTCCGATCCGTCCACTGCGCTCGGCCTCGGCATCGCCACCGTTTTCCAGGATCTGGCGCTCTGCGAAAACCTCGATGTGGTCGCAAATATCTTCCTCGGCCGCGAGCTCAATCCGATGCGGCTCGACGAGGTCTCCATGGAGCTCCGCGCCTGGACGCTGCTCAACGAATTGTCGGCGCGGATCCCGAGCGTGCGCGAGCCGGTTGCGTCGCTCTCCGGCGGACAGCGCCAGACAGTGGCGATCGCGCGTTCGCTCCTCACCGAGCCGAAGCTCATCCTGCTCGACGAGCCGACCGCCGCACTTGGCGTCGCCCAGACCGCCGAGGTGCTGGACCTCGTCGAGCGCGTTCGCGCCCGCGGCCTCGGCGTCATCATGATCAGTCACAACATGGAGGACGTCCGCGCGGTCGCCGACCGGATCGTGGTACTGCGCCTCGGCCGCAACAACGGCGAGTTCGAGCCCGACGCTTCCAACCAGGATCTCGTCACCGCGATCACCGGTGCGGACGAGAACTCGGTCTCGCGCCGCGCCAGCCGGCGCCACGCCCATCCGTCGCCGGGGCTTGGGCGATGACCGACGACACGCAACAGGTTTCGACCGCGCGCCTGCTCGACCGCAGTGATGAGCGGGTCAAGCACGCGGACACATTTGGGAACATGTTCAGCGCGTTTGTGGATCGCGTGCGGTCGGGCGACCTCGGTTCGCTGCCGGTGGTCGTCGGGCTCATTGTCATCTGCACGGCGTTCGAGAGTCTCAACCCTGTTTTCCTGGCGCCGAACAACCTTGTCAATTTGCTGTTCGATTGTTCGACGGTGGGGGTGATCTCGCTGGGCATCGTCTGTATCCTGATGGTCGGCGAGATCGACCTCTCGGTCGGTTCGGTGAGCGGATTTGCTTCGGCGCTCGTCGGCGTGCTTTGGGTCGGTCAGGATTGGCCGGTCGCTGTGGCGATCGTCACGGCGTTGGTGCTGGGCGCTGCCATCGGCGCGCTCTACGCATTTCTGTTCAATCGGCTGGGGATGCCGAGCTTCGTCTCGACCCTGGCCGGCCTGCTGGGGTGGCTGGGCCTGCAGCTGTATCTGCTCGGCTCCTCGGGCTCGATCAATCTTCCGTACGGATCGCCGCTGGTCAATTTCGGGCAGATGCTCGTCATGCCGCCAATCGTGTCCTACGTGCTGGCGGCGGTCGCGAGCCTTGTGATGTTCGTGACCAGCTACCGCACAGCGTTGCGCCGGCGGCAGGCAGGGCTATCGGCCAGTTCGCTCGGCCGCATGGTGCTGAAGGCGCTGCTGGTCACCGTCCTGCTCGAATTCGTCGTCTATTATCTCAATCTCGGCCGTGGCATTCCGTGGATGTTCGGACTGTTCGTCGGCCTGTGCGTGGTCATGAACTACGCGTTGACGCGGACCAAATGGGGCCGCTCGATGTCCGCCGTCGGCGGCAATCGCGAGGCGGCCCGCCGGGCCGGCATTAACGTTCGCCGGGTCTATCTGACCGCGTTCGTGCTGTGCTCCACGCTGGCGGCGGCCGGCGGCATTCTTGCCGCGGCGCGGCTGGCATCTTCCAGCCAGCAGGCCGGGACCGGGGATGTAAATCTCAACGCGATCGCCGCCGCGGTCATCGGCGGCACGAGCCTGTTCGGCGGTCGCGGGAGCGCCTATTCCGCACTGCTCGGCGTCATCGTCATTCAGTCCATCGCGAGCGGCCTGACGCTGCTCGATCTCTCCTCGTCGCTACGGTACATGATTACGGGCGCGGTCCTTGCCATTGCGGTCATCGTCGATTCGCTCGCGCGACGCTCACGCCTCTCCCATGGCCGAGCTTGAATAACCCGCACAAGAAAAGGACAAGCCTTGGCCCAGGAACTTTCAGGAAAAGTTGCCGCGATCACCGGCGCCGCATCGGGCATCGGTCTCGAATGCGCCAGAACATTGATCGGCGCGGGCGCGCGGGTGGTGCTGATTGATCGGGCGGAGGAGGCGCTGAGCAAAGCCTGCGTCGAGCTGGGCGATCAGGCGATTCCGTTACGCATCGACCTCACCGATCCCGAGAGCATGCAAGCCATGATGCCGCTTCTGCTGGAGAAGGCGGGCCAGCTGGACATCTTCCATGCGAATGCAGGCGCCTATGTCGGCGGCGAGGTGCTCGGCGGCGATCCCGACGCCTGGGATCGCATGCTCAATTTGAACATCAATGCGCTCTTCCGGTCGATCCATTCGGTGCTGCCGCACATGGTCGAGCGCAGGAGCGGCGACATCATCGTCACCAGTTCGATCGCAGGTCTCGTCCCCGTCGTCTGGGAGCCGATCTATACCGCCTCCAAGCACGCGGTGCAGGCGTTCGTGCATACGCTGCGCCGCCAGGTCGCCAAGCATGGATTGCGCGTCGGTGCCGTTGCGCCTGGTCCCGTCGTGACCGCTCTCATCAAGGACTGGCCCAAGGAGAAGATCGAGGAAGAAATGGCGGCAGGTGGCTTGATGCAGCCGGTGGAGGTCGCAGAGGCGGTGCTTTTCATGTTGACGCGTCCGAGGAACGTCACCATCCGCGACCTCGTCATTCTGCCGCAGAGCAACGATCTGTAGCATTCTCCGATTGGCGATCCAGATGACCAAACAATCCGATGACCGCCATTTTCTTGGCATCGATGTCGGCACCGGCAGCGCACGGGCCGGCGTGTTCGACCGCTCCGGCAGGCTGATGGCGAGTGACAGCTCCCCCATCGCACTTTGGCGGGAGGCCGGCGACATCGTCGAGCACTCGAGCGAGGACATCTGGCGTGCCGTATGCCGCAGCGTGCGTGGGGCGGTGGCACAGGCCGGCATCGCGCCCGACAGCATCGCCGGCATCGGCTTCGACGCGACCTGCTCGCTGGTGGTGCTGGGCGAAGGGGGCGCGCCGCTGCCCGTCGGGCCGTCCGGCGATCCCGCCCGCAACGTCATCGTATGGATGGATCACCGCGCCGGCGATCAGGCGCGCCGGATCAACCAGACGGGCGAGACGGTTCTTGACTATGTCGGCGGAACGATTTCACCCGAGATGGAGACGCCGAAACTGTTGTGGCTCGCCGAAAACATGCCCGACACGTTTTCCCGTGCGTGGCAGTTCATGGACCTGACCGATTTTCTTACCTGGCGTGCGACGGGGAGCCTGTCTCGCTCCATCTGTACCGTGACCTGCAAGTGGACCTATCTGGGTCATGAAAACCGCTGGGACGATCAATTCTTCCGCAGGGTCGGCCTCGGCGTGCTCGCGGACGAGCAATTCCGCAGGATCGGCACCGAGATCGTGCCCGGCGGAACGAGGCTGGCGGCGGGTCTGACGGCGGAGGCTGCGGCCGATCTCGGACTCGCGACGGGTACGCCGGTCGCTGCCGGCCTCATCGATGCACATGCCGGCGGTGTTGGTACGGTGGGCGCGCGTGGCACGGCGGGCACGGTGCTGACGCGCATGGCCTATGTGTTCGGAACGTCCGCCTGTACCATGACGACCACGCCGGATCCGTCGTTCGTCCCCGGCGTGTGGGGACCCTATTTCTCCGCCATGGTGCCCGGGCTTTGGCTCAATGAAGGCGGGCAGTCGGCCGCCGGCGCTGCCATCGAGCATCTGTTGCAGATGCATCCGCATTCCGCGCAAGCGACGCAGGCTGCACGCCAGAAGCAGCAGACGCTTGCCGATTGGCTCGCTTCGGAAACCGAATCCCGCGGCGGTGACGGAATGATTCCGCAATTGGTCGGCGAGGTTCATGTCGTTCCCGAATTCCTCGGCAATCGCGCGCCGTTCGCGGACCCTGACGCGCGTGCGCTGATTGCCGGGCTCGATATGGGCTCGGATCTGGAGAGCCTGCTGGCGCTTTATCTTGCCGGGCTGTGCGGTCTCGGTTGCGGGGCCAGGCAGATCGTTCGCGCCCAGCAGGACAGGGGCATCGCGGTCGATACGATCGTGGTCAGCGGTGGCGCCGCAAAGAGCCGCCTTGTGCGGCAAGTCCTCGCCGATATGACGGGTTTGACGGTGGCTGCGTCGGCATCCCCGGAGGCCGTCCTGCTCGGCTCCGCGATGCTTGGATCAGTTGCATCGGGCGACTATGCCAATCTCGGCGAGGCGATGCAGGCGATGTCGGTTCTGGGAGACATCTCTCGACCCCAGGCCGCTTTGGCGGATTGGGCCGATCGGCGCTTTGGAGCCTTCGAAGCGCTGCAGAAGGTCGGCCGGGCAATTCGAAGCGCTTCGTAGCTCCTTTGCCGACCGGATCCGGCGTCCCCAGGCACGACTTGCCTCCGACGCCGGCACTGCCCGACGGAGAGGGACATTCGACCCTCTTTCATCATCTCGACACATATGTCATGATAAAAATACAAATGTATATCCCGGGTCTTTATGCCCGGCGAGGGAGGGCTGCTCATGGGTAGGAAAGTCGCATTCATTGCGGCCTTGTTCGGCGCGTTGGCATTGGTTGGTCCGGCGCAGGCGCGGGTCGAAGTCCAGTGGTGGCACGCCATGAGTGGCGTCCTCGGCGACCGGCTCAATGAGCTGGTCGAGAAGTTCAACAAGTCGCAGGACAAGTACACGGTCGTCGCGGTCGCCAAGGGGAACTATGACGAGGTGACCAACGGGGTGATCGCCGCCTATCGCGCCAAGCGGCCGCCGGAGATGGTGCAGATCGCCGAGCGCGGCTACATGACGATGCTGCTTTCAGGGGCCATTGTCCCCGTGCAGGATTTGGTGGAGCAGAAGGGTTACAAGATCGACTTCTCGGACTTCATCAAACCCGTCGCAAGCTTCTGGAGCTACAAGGGCCGGATGTCAGCGATGCCGTTCAACTCGTCGACGCCGATCTTCTGGTACAACAAGGATCACTTCCAGAAGGCCGGCTTCGACAAGCCGGCCGACACCTGGCAGGAGCTGGAGAAGCAGCTCTACACCATCAAGTCCAAGGGGATCAGCGAGTGCGGCACGGTGCTGCCCGGCGATTTCTACTGGAGCCTGCTCGAGAACTACAGCGCCATCAACAACCAGCCCTACGGTACGCTTGCGAACGGCTTCGACGGGCTCGGCACCGAATTCGTCTACAACAAGACGAAGGTGGTCTCGCAAGTCGCGCGGCTCAAGAAATGGCTCGATGACGGCGTGATGCAGATCGCGGGTCAGGGCTTCAGTCCGGAACAATTGTTTACGTCGGGGCGGTGCTCGACCTTCGTCAATTCGACCGCCTCGCACGGCAACATCGAGCGCAATGCGACCATCAACTGGAGCGCCACCTTCCTGCCGCACGAGAGCGACATCAATCCGCCTCTCAACAGCACCATCGGGGGCGGGGCCATCTGGGTCATGAAGGGCCACACGCCGGAGCGATACGAGGCCGTCGCGGCCTTCCTGGATTTCGTCGCGCAGCCGGAAACCCAGGTCTGGTGGCACGGCGCAACCGGCTATGTTCCCGCGACCAACCGCGCCTATGCACTCGCGCGGGAGCGGGGCTATTACAAGGATCATCCGACCAGGGAGATCGCGGTGCTGCAGCTCTCGCGCGGCACGCCGAACGAGAACTCGCGCGGCTTCCGCTTTGGCAACTTCGTGCAGACGATGCTGGCCCAACGCCAGGAGGTAGAGGCGGTGTTCGCCGGTCAGAAGCCGCCGCAGCAGGCCATGGATGACGCAGTCAAGCGGGGTAACGAGATCCTGCGGCAGTTCGAAAAGCTGAATGCCGGGAAGACTCCGGAAACCGAGCGTCCATGACGTTGCGCCTGTCCATCCCGTGGCGCGAGGCACGCGCACCCGTGCTTCAGGGAAGGCACGGGGGCGGAGGGTCGAAGGCCGTGCCGGCGGCTGCCGCCGGTAGATCGCGTCCGTCGGGGAGAACGCGGCCGCGTGAGGAGGCCGGACTGAAGCGGGCCAATTTCGGCGACGGTCCCGGCCTGCCGACTTTGCTGTTGCTGCCGCAATTTCTGATCCTGCTGTTCTTCTTCTTCATTCCGTCGCTGCGGGCCCTGATGCAGTCCGTTCTGCTCAGCGATCCGTTCGGGACCAACGTTCAGTTCGTGTGGCTCGATAATTTCAAGACGCTGCTTGCGAGCAGCGACTACCGCCAGTCGATCGCGGTGACGTTCTGGTTTACGGTGGCGCAGAACGTGCTCACATTAGGCAGCGCGCTCGTGCTGGCCTTTGCCACCGACAGGATCGTACGCGGCCGTTCGGCTTATCGCACGATCATCCTGTTGCCCTATGCCATAGCGCCCGCGATCGCCGGCATCCTGTGGGCCTTCTTATTCAATCCCGCCGTCGGCCCGCTCGCGCAGGTGCTGCACGGGCTCGGTATTGCATGGGACCCCAACCTCAATCCGACCGATGCGCTGATCCTGGTGACGCTGGCCGCGTCATGGAAGCACATCTGCTACGACTATATCTTTCTGGTCGTGGGGTTGCTCGCGGTGCCCGTGTCGCTGATGGAGGCTGCCGCCGTGGATGGCGCGGGACCGATCCGCCGCTTCGTCTCGATCGCGCTGCCGATGCTCGGGCCCACCATCTTCTTCCTCACGGTGATGAACTTCATCTATGGCTTCTTCGAAACCTTCGCCATCATCGATGCCGTGACCAAGGGCGGCCCGGCCGGTGCAACCAACATTCTGGTCTACAAGGTCTTCGTCGACGGCTTCGTCAATCTCGATCTCGGCTCTTCCGCTGCACAGTCGGTTCTCCTGATGAGCTTTGCGCTGATCTGCACGCTGCTGCAATTCCGCTACTTCGACCGCAAGGTCAATTACGGGGTCTAGCCGCATGGTGGAACGCTCACCGATCCTTAACATGCTCTGCCACGCGATCCTGATCGCCGGCGCGCTGATGGTCTGCGTACCGCTGTATTTCGCATTCGTGGCCGGCTCGCTCACGGTGGCCGAGGTGCAGAAGGTGCCGCTGCCATGGCTGCCGGGAAGCCAGTTTTTCGACAATCTGCAGCTGGCCTGGAGCAAGGGCAATTTCAGCCGCACCTTCGCGAATTCGATTATCGTGGCGCTCGGCATCACGGCCGGCAAGATCGCGGTCTCGCTGCTCTCGGCCTTCGCCATCACCTACTTCCGATTCCGCTATCGAATGCTCGCATTCTGGCTGATCTTCACGTCGCTGATGCTGCCGATCGAGGTCCGGATCGTGCCGACCTTCGAAGCCGTGGCAAATGCGGCGCTGCCGCTGCAATGGCTCTTGGATACGCTCCATGTCGCCGATCTCTGGCGCTGGATCAGCGGGCACGAGGTCGCGATCGCGCTCGAATGGAACATGGTCAACACCTATCCGGGGCTGATCCTTCCGCTGATCGCCTCGGCCACCGCCACGTTCCTTTTTCGCCAATTCTTCCTGACGATCCCGGAGGAGCTGTGCGAGGCGGCGAGGCTGGATGGCGCCTCGCCGCTGCACTTCTTCTGGAGCATCCTGCTGCCGCTGTCCGTTCCGAACATGGTGGCGCTCGCCATCATCCTGTTCCTGTTCGGCTGGAATCAATATCTCTGGCCGTTGCTGTTCACGACCGACAAGGACATGGCAACGGCGGTCATTGCATTGAAGGGCCTGATCCCCCGCTCCGACAGCGAGCCGGCCTGGAACATCGCCATGAGTGGTGCGCTCCTCACGATGTTGCCGCCGGTGTTGGTCGTCCTGCTGTTGCAACGCTGGTTCATCAAGGGTCTTGTCGACAGCAGCAAATAGGGACTGATCATGGTTTTCATCGCCGGGCATCGCGGCGGACGCAATCTTTGGCCGGAGAACAGCCTGACGGGCTTCCGCAACGTGTGCAGGGAAGGGGTCGACGCAGTCGAGTTCGACGTCCATCAGAGCACGGACGGCGGGCTTGTCGTGATCCATGATCCGCTACTCGACCGCACCACATTCGAGAGCGGGCCGGTGGGCGAGCGCAGCTTGCGGCAACTGACGGCAACGCGTCTTCGTGATGCCGGCGATGAGCGCATTCCGACCTTGGACGAGGTGCTCGACGTGTTCAGCGAATCCACGCTCGAGCTCCACATCGAGATCAAGACGGATGCGCTTGGCAATTCCTATTCGGGCCTCGAGGCGCGGCTGATCAGCGAGATCAAGCGTCGGGGCCTGGAACGGCGTGCAATCATCACCTGCTTCGTGCCCGGCGTGATCGAGACCGCGCTCCGGCTGTGGCCGGAGGCGCGGGTGCTCGTTTCGCTCGACCGCCGTTCGGCGGAGATGATGGGCGGAATTGAGCCCGCGTTGACCCAATTGGCTGCCATTCCCGGCTGCATCGTCGCGGTCGAAAAATCGCTCCTGGGGCTCGCGTTGCCGCTCGCCCTCAAGATGCTCGGATCCGAGCGTCTCGGTGCATGGGTGACCAACGAGCCGGAGGATATCGCTTACTGGCTTGCCCAACCGGTGCGGCAGATCACGACCGATCGGCCGGATCTCGCCGTGAGCATTCGCCGCAGGCTCGAAACGATGCCGGCGCGCCCATGATTCCCCGTCGCCGCTTTCTCGTGGGATCGCTGGCGAGCGCCGCCTTGGCTGCGCCCGCCGGGTTCGTGCGGGGAGCGCCGGTTTCGCTCAGCGCAGATCCTTTCACGCTCGGCGTTGCGTCCGGATGCCCGCGGGAAGATCGCGTCATCCTGTGGACCCGCCTTGCTCCGCAGCCGCTCGAGGGCGGCGGCATGCGGGACGCGGCAGTGGACGTCGAATGGCAGGTTGCTGACGACGAGGCCTTTGCGCGCATCGCCACCCACGGCGTCGTGCGGACGACCGCGGAGCTTGCGCATTCCGTGCACGCCGAGGCGACGGGGCTGCGGCCGGATCGCGTTTACTGGTACCGCTTCCGCGCCGGCCCGGCGCTCAGCCCGGTCGGACGCACCCGAACCGCGCCCGCCAGGGCGGCGCGGCCTTTCCGCTTTGCTTTCGCATCCTGCCAGCAATACGAGCAAGGCTATTTTACCGCCTACCGCGACATGGCCGCGCGCGATCTCGACCTGGTCGTGCATCTCGGCGATTATATCTACGAGAAATCCTGGGGATCGCGCCACGTCCGCCAGCATGGCGTTGGAATTCCGACGACGCTCGAGGAATTCCGCAACCGCTACGCGCTCTACAAGAGCGATCCCGACCTGCGAGCGGCGCACGCTGCCTTTCCCTGGCTTTCGGTCTGGGACGACCACGAGGTGATGGACGATTATGCCAATGATCGCTCCTACACCGTGCGCGATGCCGCTCAGTTCCTGAAGATCCGTGCGGCAGCTTATCAGGCCTATTACGAGCACATGCCGCTGCCACCCACGGCGCGCCCGCGCGGCGCCGACGCCACGATCTATGAACACTATCGCTTCGGCGAGATGCTCGACGTGCTGCTGCTCGACGACCGGCAATATCGCTCGGCTTCGGCCTGCGTCGGAAGCGGGCGGCCGACCTGGGTGGCTGACTGTGTGAGCCGGACGGATGAAGCGCGGACGATGCTCGGCGAACTACAGGAACAATGGCTCGATGCGCGCCTGCGCGACTGTCGCGGCCGTTGGACAATCGTCGCGCAGCAGACATTGATGGCGCAGGACAAGCGGGAAGCGGACGATGGCGCGCATTTCTGGATGGACGGCTGGGACGGCTATCCCAACGCCCGCCGCCGGCTGCTTGATTCGCTTGTCGCGCAACGCCGGCGCAATCCGATCGTGATCGGCGGCGACCGCCACGCCTTCTTTACCGCCGATCTGAAGCATGATTTCGCCCGGCCGGACGGACCGACCATTGCGACCGAGTTCGTCGGTACGTCGATCACCTCAGACGGTCCGAGCGAAGCCAGCGTGCGCAAGACGCTGGCGGAGAATCCGCATCTGCTCTATGCGCGTGGCGACAAGCGCGGCTATGCGACCGTGGAGCTCGACGCCCGGCATTGCACTGTGGGATTCGAGGCGCTCGACGACGTCAAGGATGCCGCGAGCGCGGTGCGCCGGCTGACGAACTTTGTGGTCGAGGATGGCGCGCCGGGCGCGAGGGTCGCATGACGAGATCCGCACGGCACAGATTTGACGACCAACGAAAGATCGCCTCAAATGCTCCGACATCTGACTGTGCCTTGAGGCCGCTGTGGGGGCTGCGCCGTGACTGACCAAACCATCCTGCGGGTCGCCTGGCTCTATTACATGGAGAACCTGACCCAGGCCGAGATCGGCGAGCGGCTGGGGCTGACCCGCGCCCGCGTCAATCGCATGCTGTCGGATGCCCGGCAGACCGGTATCGTCAACATCCGCCTCAACTCCGCCTTTGCGAGCTGCACGGAGCTGGAGCATCGCTTGCGCCGGGAATGCGGTCTCGAGGACGCGGTCGTCATCCCGAGCCCGGAGAATCCCGAGCAGGCCGGCAGCCTGATCGGGATGGCGGCGGGCGCGTATTTATCGAAATTCCTCGAACAGAAGCGGCCGCGCATCATCGGTATCGGCTGGGGCGCGACCTTGCGTGAGACCATCCGTTACGTCACGCCGGCGGACTATCCCGAACTCTCCATCGTCTCCATGATGGGGGGCCTGTCGCGTGGACTCGAGCTCAACACCTTCGAGATTGCGGGTGAGCTAGCGCACCGGCTGCACGCCCAGTGCAGCTATCTGGCCGCCCCGATCTTTGTCAGCAGCCGGCGCTCGCGCGACACCTTCCTGGCCCAGGAGGTCTATCAGGAGGTGCTGAACAGCGTTGAGAAGATCGATCTAGCGCTATTGAGCATGGGAGATCTGACGCCGCGCTCGCTGCTGATGCGGCATGGGCTGCCGCCGGACGTTCGTGCCGAGCATCTGCGGGCGGCAGGCGCCGTCGGCGACGTCCTGGCGCAGTTTCTCGACAAGACCGGCCGGCCCATAGATCACGGCATCAACAGCCGCGCCATTGCGCTGCCGCTCGAGAAGCTGGCGCGCGTGCCGACGTCAATGCTGATCGCCGGGGGGCTCAACAAGGCGCCGATCATCGCCGCGGTGCTGCGCGGCCGGATCGGCAAGGTGCTGGTGACGGACGAGAACACCGCCGTCGCCGCGCTGAAACTGATCGACAAGCAAAAATAGCCGCATTCTCGCAACGAAGAGGGGATCCGCGCCTTCGGCACCGAGGGCGCGAGCCCCCGTGCGCGCCGAACGGCCTGCAAAAGCATTTGTCACTTCGATATTACATATGTAATATAGGAGAGACAACTGCTCAGAAGGATGGCGTCGACATGCGCGCTGCGGTGCTCCAGGACATTCGTGACATCCGCGTCCTCGATATCCCCGAGCCGAAGCCGCTCGCGGAGGACGAGCTCATCATCCGCGTCAAGGCTGTCGGCGTTTGCGGCAGCGATTTGCATTCCTATCTCGAGGGCGGAACAACTGGCCCGACCCAAGTCAGGCCGTTCGTCCTGGGCCATGAGTTCTCGGGTGTCCTCACACCGGACTCGGCGCGAAAAGCGGGGTTCTCGGCCGACGCGTTGGTGGCGGTCGATCCTTCCATTCCCTGCGGCCATTGCGAATGGTGTCACCGCGGTCACACCAATCTCTGCCCCAATGTGAAATTCCTGGGCTACGCGCCGCACAACGGCGCCATGGCCGAATTCGTCTGCGTGCCCCGATCCGCCGTGCATCTGGTGCCTGACAGCATCGATCCGGCCGGCGCGGCGATCCTGGAGACGCTTGGCGTCGCGATCCATGCGATGGATCTGGCGCGCCCGCGGCTTCTGGAAAGCGTGGCAGTGCTCGGCTGCGGGCCGGTGGGATTGCTGCTCGTGCAACTGGCGCGGCTTGCAGGTAGCGGAAAGATCATCGCGATCGACCCCGTCGGGCAGCGTACTGCACTGGCCTGCGACCTCGGGGCGGACGTAGCATGCCGCAGCTACGCTGAGGTCGGGGACGCCACCGAAGGCCGCGGCGTCGATCTGGTGATCGAAGCAACCGACTCATCGCACGGCTTCGAGCATGCGGCGCGCTGCGCCCGGATCGGTGGCCGGGTCGTCCTCGTCGGCATCCCGGAGAATAATCAGTACATCCTCAGCGGCGCCGAGTCGCGTCGAAAGGGCCTGTCGATCAAGTTTTCACGGCGCATGCCGGAAGTTTATCCGCGCGCCATCGCGCTTGCGCAAGGCGGGCAGGTCAAGCTGGCACCGCTGGCCACGCATCGTTTCTCGCTCGACCAGACGCCTGTCGCGTTCGAGCAGCAGGTCGCGCGGCGCGACGGCATCATCAAGGCGATCATCTGCCCGTAGATTGAGTGCTATCTCGCAAGTGCTCGGCAGGACTGGTGCCAATGGCGAAATCGTCGAAGCTGGTCGTCGCAAGAAAGGGACGCGTCCTGATGGTCAGACGCAGGCGCGACGGGCTCTGGATGTTTCCCGGCGGCCGAAAGCGGGCAGGCGAGAGCGACAGGAGATGCCTTCGTCGTGAGATCAAGGAGGAGCTTCCCAAGCTGAAGCTCGGGCCGTTGAAACTATGGAAGGAAGTGAAAGCGAGAAAGAGCCGAACCGGCCGGCGGATGAGTGATGCGATCTTCCTGGCCAAGAAGGTGTCGGGGCGGCTGAAGGTCGGCGACAAGAAGGAGATCGATCGAGCGGTTTGGCGCAAGCCGCGCGGCGCCAGACTGACCCCGACCTCGCGCTACATCCGCGATAAGCTGTTTCCGAGATAAAGCTCCGTCATCGCAGCGCCTGGCGCAGGAGAGCCAGCAGTTCCTCGTGGATCAATCCGTTGGAGGCGATCTTGTCGAGATCGTCGTTGCGGCACGGACGCCCCGTCAGTGTCGTGACCTTCCCGCCGCCGGCCCACACCATCGGCAATGCGGCAGCGTGCGAAACGATGTCGGCTTTCAATGAGACGAAGCCGTCCAGGCGACCCGAGGCCACCATCGTCGTCTCGAAGGCACCCGAGACGACGATACGCACGCCGCGCGCCACTTTGCCGAGCAGTTCGATCACACGCGTCGTCTGCTGGACTTCGTCGGACGAGAAATGCGAGGTCAGAATCACCGAGACGACCGCATCTGACAGCGAACGCGTCGTCGAGACGCGGGCGGGTACGCCATCGATCGTTGCGCCTTCCCCCGCGAGATAGCGCGCAGTCAGTCCGATCTTGGGAGCGTTGATGAGGCCAAGTTTCGTCTCACCGCCGACCTCGTAGGCGACCGTCACGGAAAACCACGGCAGTCCCCGCGCGTAGTTGATCGTACCGTCGAGCGGATCGATGATCCAGCGCGCAGCATTGTCCCCTTGGCTCGCGCCGCTCTCCTCGGCCAGGATGCCGGCATCCGGCGTCAGCGACTTCAAACCCGCGACGACGATCGCCTCGGAGGCAAGATCCGCCTCGGTGACGATATCGAGCCCGTCCTTGCGCTCTGTGCGTAGCGGCGTGGATTGCATCGCGACCAGCCTGGCCGCAGCCTCAGCAACGACGGCCTCTGCGCGCCCTAGCAGCGTCGGAAGGCTCTTGCGCTCCTCGATTCCCGGATCGTCCCGATCGGGCGCGATGTCGAACGGACGACCATAGTCTCCGATCGGGACGAGATGGCTGCTGATGCCCATGTCCGGCCGCCAACAGTGCAAGGCAAATCCCGGCGGCTCCTTGATGAAACGGTTACCACGACCGGGCCGCAGGTCGAGCGCGACCTGGTGCGCCGTGCTCGCCGCCACATAGCCCACGGTCCCCGCGTAGCGCACCGTGATCGAGCGGTGATAGTGACCGCACAGCACGCGTTCGATATCCGGATGGTCCTTGATGATTGCGTCGAGCGCTGTAGCGTCGCTGATACCCAGCTCGTCCATTCCGTCGGCTCCGACGAGGAATGGCGGATGATGAATGATAATGACCGTCGGCTTGCCGCGGCTTTCCGCGAGCACTTCGCGTAGCCACTGCTGCCGTGCCGCGCAGAAAGTCCCGTTGGTCTGTCCGACCTCGACGCTATCGAGGAAAATCAGCCGGACCGGGAAATCGTCCACGACAAAGTCGATGAAGCCGTCGGACGGAAGATAGCGGTAGCGTGGTCGCAGCGACCGTCTGAACTGCTCGCGCCGGTCATGGTTGCCGGGAATAACGAATACCGGCATCGGTAGTCTGGCCAGGCCAGCGGCGACAGTCTCGTATTCCTCCTCGAGCCCGCAATCAGTCAGATCGCCGCTGACCACGACGCAGTCGGGTTGCGGATCGAGGTTCAGCACGGCGTCGATCGCCTCGTGAAACATCGCGTTGGTATCGATGTCGCCGTAAGCTTTCTTGCCATGCGGACGCACATGGAAATCGCTCAGCTGGGCAATGATGAACACGGGAGTCCTGTTCCGGAGAGAAGGGCCTTTACCAGCGCTTGGCCACTGTGGCCGGCTGTCCGTTGCTTACGAGCTCTTCATCAAGACGTTGCTTTCCTTGACCATGCGATCGAGCCCGGCCTCCGCGGTCGTCTCGCCGCGCATGACGGCATGGATGATCTCGCGCTGCGTGCGCCAGATCTTCACGGACTGTCCGCCCGGATAGCCCTGCCATGGCTTCGCGCGCTCGATCTGCTGCGACACGGTGCGGAAGTTCGGGTTCTTGTCGTAAAACGGAGCCAGGAAGTCGGGCCCCGAGGCGCGCAAATTGGTCGGCATGTAGCCCGTGGTCTCCACCACGATCTTCTGCGCTTCCGGTCCGCTCACGAATTTCAGGAACTCCCAGGCGGCCCGCTGCTTTGCCGGATCTTTCGCCGTGATGATGGCTGCGTTGCCGCCGGTGGGCAGTCCACCTTTCTGCTTGTCGTCGATCGGGAAGGTGCAGGTGCGCAAGGTGAACTTGTCGCCGATCAGGTCCGTGACCTGGCGCAACCGGGCCGGCGTGTCGGCGAAAATGCCGATTTTCCCGGCGATGAACTGCTGGCGTGAGGAGTCCCAATCGATCAGCGGCATCTTGGCATCGGCCACGAACCGCCGGCAATGGGCCAGGGCCTTTTGCCCGGCCTCGTTGCCGAAACCGGCAGTGGTTTCGGATGCGTCGAGCATCTGACCACCACCTTGCAGGATCAGGGAACGGAACAGCCAGTCGTCGGGCCAGTCATGGATGTTATAGGCTATGCCGGCGACATCGGCTCCCTTGCTCTTGATGTTGACGGCGAGGGCGATCATGTCCGTCCAGTTGTCGGGCATCTTGTCCGGATCGCCGCCCGCTTCCTTCACGAGCTGTGTGTTGAAATAGATGACCGGCAGCGACGCATTAAATGCGAGGCCGTAGATCTTGCCGTCGACCGCCCCGAGGGCCAGGATTCCGTCGGAATAGTTGGCCTTGCGCCAGGCGGCGTCCTCCTTCTGCAGCAGCGAGGCGACCTCGGTGATCTGGTTGCGTTTCACCAGCGTGCGCACGAGCTCGGCGAGCAGGTGATAACCCGAATAGTAGACGTCGGGCAGCTGGTTGGTGACGGCCTGCCGCAGCATGGTCTGATGACCTTCGTCATAGCTCGCCGCCGGCGCCCGGAACTGGATCTTGATGCCCGACTGCCGCTTCATGAACTCCTGGGCGATCGGCTCATGGAACTTCGCGAAGGCAGGAAAGGCATAAAGCACATCCAGCGTCACGTCCTGCGCGTCAGCCGTTCGCGTCAGGAACGGGCTTGAAAGCGCGGTCGTCCCGACGGCCGCGGCGCTTTTCAGGATGTCTCGGCGATGCAGCATGACGGTGTCTCCCCTGGCGGTTGTTGAAGTCATTTGATTCCGGTCATCGTGATGCCGGCAATGAAATGCCGCCGCGCGATCAGGAACGCGATGACCAGTGGCGCCGTGATGATGGTGGCGCCGGCGGCGAGCGCCCCGTAATTCGAGCCCAACTCGGAATCGGCGAAATACATCATGCCGAGCGGCGGCGTTGCGAGCTTGGTGTCGGAGACGACGATGAGCGGCCAATACAGGTCGTTCCAGTGCGCCACGACAGAGAAGATCGAAAACGCCGCGATCGCCGGCCATGCGCTCGGCACAACGATGCGCCACACGATTTCGAACTCACCGACACCGTCGAGCCGCGCGGCCTGGATGATCTCATCCGGATAGGACTTGAAGAACTGGCGGAACAGGAAAATCGCGAACACCGACAGGAAGAAGGGCATCATCATCGAGAGGTAGGTATTGAGGATGCCGAGCTCGGCGAACGCGATGTAGAGCGGGAGCGAGGGCGCCTGGACCGGAATGCAGAGTCCGAGCAGGACAAGCGAAAACAGGATCGGCCGTCCCGGAAACTTCAGCTTGGCGAGCGCATAGGCGCAGGGAATTGCGACCAGCAGCTGGACGACGAGGATTCCGCCGCAGACGATGAGACCGTTGAGCAGAAAACGCAGCAGTGGTGCGGTGCTCAGGGCAGATTCGAAGTTCTGCCATCCGTAGAACTGGCGCGGCCAGAGCCGGAACGTCGCCTCGAAGATCTCACCCGGCGGCTTGATCGCGCTCGTCAGCATGAAGACGAACGGCAGCAGCATGAAGACTGCGCCGCCGATCAGCACCGCGTGGACGAGCGCAAGCGACACGAGGCGCCGCATCCGGATCGCCACCGGTGTCGGCGGGCGAGTGATCGTGGCCGAGTTGCGCATCAATAGTGCACCCGTCGATCGAGGATGAAGGTTTGCAGCACCGAGAACACCAGCGTGAACGCCAGGAAGACGAGTGTGAGCGTCGCCGCATAGCTCATGTGAAAGTACTGAAATCCCTCCAGATAGATGGCATACAGCAGCACCTCGGATGCGCCTCCGGGGCCACCCCGCGTCATCACCGCAACCGTGTCGAAGATCTTGAAGGCGGTGATGAAGGTGGTCACGGTCACGAACATCGTCGTCGGACCAAGCATCGGCCACGTCACTTTCAGGAAGCGGTCAATGGGATGGCTCGCGCCATCGATGTCGACGGCCTCGTAGAGATCGCGGGGGATCGCCGAAAGGCCGGCGAGGAACAGCACCATGTTGAAGCCGACGAGCTGCCAGATGCCGATCGCGGCGAGCGTCGGGATGACGAGACGCGGCTCGCTCAGGAAAGCCGTCTCCGCGAACCCCAGTCCCTTGAGCGCCTGATTGATGAGCCCCAGGGTCGGGTGCAGCAGGAACTGCCACATCGTGGCCATTGCGATGAGCGTCGAGGTGACGGGGAGGAAATAGATCACTTCATAGAGGCTGCGCGTGCGCTTGCGCTGGTGGATCAGGATTGCGACCAGCAGCGAGATCAGGACGCCGCCGGGCACGACAATCGCCACGTAGAGCAGGGTATTGGTAATCGAGCGTCGAATCACGGGATCCTGCAGCGCCGCGCCGAAGTTCTTGAAGCCGACGAACGAGAAGTCGAGCGCACCCAGCTCGTAGTTGGTAAAACTCAGGAAGGCGAGAGCAGCCAGCGGCGCCAGATTCGTCAGGACCAGCAGGATGAAGGCCGGCGCGGCAAAGCCCAAGCCCGCGAACCGCTCGACCCATCGCTGGCGGCCGGCTGGCGGCGCCGCGACGAGCGGAGTGACTAGAGCCGCGACCGTGGTCATCGGGCCTCGCTCGTGCGGCGCACATCGCGGCCGGCGGCATTGCGGCTTTCCACCTCGATGCGGCGGCCGTTGTTGTCGAAGACGTGGCAATCCCGTGGCTCGAAGGCGAGCGGGACCTCGCCCTCGGGGATCGGGATGCTGTTGTCGACCCGGCAGAGCACCGCTACTTCCGGGGAGGCCACGAGATCGAAGTGAAGGATGCTTTCCGAGCCGAGATTTTCGCGGCGCCGGAACCTGCACGTGACGGCGCACGGTCCGCCTCCGATCCGCATCGCGTCCGGACGCACGCCGACCGTCAGTTCCGGCGTCGGCGCGTTGCGAACATCGATCGGCAGCGTCCGGCCGAGCAGCTCGACGTGACCGCTGGGCCCCACATGGGCCGGAAATAGATTGATCGCCGGACTGCCAATGAACTGCGCGACCGCGGTCGTGGCGGGCCGTTCATAGACCTCGGCGGGGGTGCCGAGCTGGAGTATGTTGCCGTGATCCATCACGGCAAGGCGATCGGACATCGTCATCGCCTCGATCTGGTCGTGTGTCACGTAGATCATCGTGGCGCCGAGACGCGCGTGCAGCTCGGTCAGCTCGCCACGCATGTGCACACGCAGCTTGGCGTCGAGGTTCGACAATGGCTCGTCCATCAGGAAAGCCTGGGGATGACGCACCATTGCGCGGCCGAGCGCGACGCGCTGCCGTTGCCCGCCCGAAAGCTGTCCGGGGCGGCGGTGAAAGAAGGATTCGATGCGAAGCTGCTCCGCGACGGCCCGCACCTCACGCGCGATCTCGTCCATGATGCGCCTGCGGCGAGGCGACAGATGACGCATCAAGGGCAGGCGCTCGAACAGGTTGAGGCGCGTCATGGTGAGGGGCAGCGCGATGTTGTCGAACACCGACATGTGGGGATAGAGCGCGTAATTCTGGAACACCATGGCGATCCTGCGCTCGTGAGGCCGCATATGGTCGACCGACGTCCCGCCGATCGACACCGAGCCGCGGTCCTGAGGTTCGAGGCCGGCGATGATGCGCAGGAGCGTCGACTTGCCACAGCCGGAGGGGCCAACCAGCGTCAGAAATTCGCCGTCCGCAATATCGAGGTCGATGTCGTTGAGGACGGCCGTGTCGCCGAAGGCCTTATGGATGCCGCGCAATGTGAGGCCGGCCATCGCAGCTCACGCCTCAGCTTCGCGCGGTGGATAGACTTCGTGCACGACGTCGTCGATCCAGTAATCGGTAAGGCCGGGCACCGGACGAATGCTCACGTCGATGTTCTCGCCGTTGATGTCGTAGACCACCGCCCCAAGCCGGGCAGCGCCGCCCATCGGCGGCGCCAGTTTCTCACCGACCAGAAAGCCGGCCGCCGGCCCCCAAATGTAGTGCGTGCCGTTCAGCCGGATTTCGTGCCACCGATGCAAATGCCCACTGGCCACGATCTCAACCCGGTAGCGTTGCAGCAGATCGAGGAGGGCGCGGCGCGGCTCCGGCTTGACCGACCAGTAACCGGTGTCGGCCTCGGTCGGTGACTCGATGAACAGCGGCCGGTGCGTGAACCAGGCAAGGCGACGTCCCGCAGCATCGGCCATCGCGGCCTCGAGCCATTCGGTCTGCCGCGCCTCTTCGGGGCCGCCGCCGAAGATCATCGAATTGAGGCCGATCAGGCGCCAACCGTCCACATCGCGTAGCCAGCGGTCGTCGCCGAAGTGGCGGCGAAAGCGATCGAGCCGCTCGCCATTTACCGGCTGATGCGGATTGCCGACCTCGCCGACGTCATGATTTCCCGGAACCACCACGACAGGGACGCCGAGCGAGGCCAGTTGGGTCGCGCAATATGCTGCGTCGGTTTCCTGATCGGCTGCATCGACCGTCACATCGCCGGTATGTATGACGAGATCTGGCTTATGCTGCGCGATCCAACGCGCAAGGGGCGCCCAGTTTGCCTCGAAGTGCTGCTTGCTGGGGCTGAGATGCGTATCGGAAATCTGAACAACTCGGACCATGACGCCTCTGCTATGGGTCGCGTGTCACGCCGCGCGTCGACCGCGCAGCGGTCTCTCGCTCGATTCGAATGCGCTGCCCCGCGCCGCGCGGAGTGGGGCGGTCATTGTAGTCGTGAGATCTGAAGCTTCCGGCGCTCTCCCTGGCTGACGATGCCGCTTAAGCGGCTTGTGTCATTTCAATCAACTATACATATGATCGGTCATTGTGACAAATGTAATTCACGACAAGACAAGCGGATCATGCGCGGATGTGAGCAACCGGGTGTGTGTCGTCTGACCAGGGCGGGAAATTTCGGTCTGCGCGGTCGCGATTGAATGGGCTCAGCGTCTGCGCAACCTGGATTCACATTGCCGACCGAATATGATCGAAGCCGATATCTCCCAGCTGAGTGCTCGAGGCCCTTTGCTGCGTGTCCTATGAGTGGCGTGTGCCCTCTCGCTGAGCGTTTGCGTGACGGGTGCACCGGGACTCCGAAGATGCGATTTCCACTTCCAATTCAAGGTTTCGGAAGCCTTGGCACACCAGATTTCTCAATCGGTCCAATCACATCAAGGGCCGGGCAGAGGCGAATATCTCAGTAAATGAACGGGTTAGATCGGAAGTTTTCCATAGCCCCCATGATCGATTGGGAATTTAGGTCTTTCAATCACTTAGATGGCAGCGTGTGCACTACGTGTGCACCGGGGTTGAGCAGGGCCATTCGAAATGGGACAGGACCAAGCCAGCACTGCCCGGTAACAGGGGCAACCATTGATGCTGTAAGAATGACCACCGCTGCGACTGCGTTGTGGCGCCAAGAACCGAGTTCTGGCGGCGACTCGAATTTGACGGGCGCTCGTTGTGGCGCCAGGTGGCAGCTCTACGGCGCAGGTGGTGCCTGTGCTTAGATATGAATCGCATGCCCCAGCGACTTCAGCGCAGCTTCGTGAAAGGCTTCGCTTTGGGTTGGATGCGCATGGATGGTCATGGCGATATCCTCCAGCCGCGCGCCCATCTCCAGCGCAAGGGTGAAGGCTGCCGAAAGCTCGGCGATGCCGGCGCCGACGCCCTGGATACCCAACAGGAGGTGATTGTCGGCTCGCGCGACCGTCCGGATGAAGCCGTCTTCCCGATCCAGCGTCAATGCGCGGCCGTTGGCCTTGAACGGGAAGAGGTCCGTCTTGACGTCGAATCCCCTGCTGCTCGCCTCGTTGGGTGACAGGCCGACCGTCACGAGCTCGGGGTCAGTGAAGCAGATCGCCGGGATCGAAACCCGGTCCCAGGCGCGACGGCGGCCGGCAACGATCTCGGCTACCATCTCGCCTTGCGCCATGGCGCGATGCGCCAGCATCGGCTCTCCCGTGACGTCTCCGATCGCAGAGATGCCGTGCATCGAGGTACGACATCGGTCGTCAATTCGAATGAAAGGTCCGTCCATATCGAGATCGAGCTGCTCGAGGCCGAAGCCGCTTGTCAGGGGTCTGCGGCCGACCGTGACAAGGATCTTGTCGGCTGCGAGAGAAACCTGCTCACCATCGGCGGTCTCGACCGCCAGCGCCGTTCCGTCGGTGGCGAGTGCTTTCACCTTTGCCTCCGTCAAAACCGTGACCCCGAGCGCGGTCAGGCGCCTTGCGACGGGCTCGCTCAAGTCGCGATCATATTGCGGGAGAACGCGTGGCGCGGCCTCCACGACCGTGACGGTCGCGCCGATTTTCGCGAATGCAGTACCGAGCTCGAGGCCAATGTACCCGCCGCCGACCACGACGAGCCTCTTAGGGATTTCGGTGAGCGCCACAGCCTCGGTCGAGGAGATCACGCGGCCACCGAAGGGAAGAAACGGCAGGGCGACCGGCTCGGAGCCTGTCGCAATCACCACCGTTTCGGCATGGATCACCTGCCGGCCGGATTGCGTTTCGACCTCGACGGTCTTGCCGTCGCGGAAGCGAGCATAGCCGGCCACGAGCCTGACACCGGCCCTTCTCAAGAGACCAGCCACACCGCCGTTCAGACGTCGGACGATATTGTCCTTCCAGGCGATGGTCTTGGCGAAGTCGAGAGACGGCTTCGCCGTGGTGATGCCCAGTGCGCTCTCGCCCGCCGAGGCGCGCGCAATGGTTTCATACTCGCCGGCCGCATGGATCAAGGCCTTGGAAGGAATGCAGCCGACATTGAGGCAGGTTCCACCCGGCTTCTCGGCCTCGACGATGATCGTATCGATGCCGAGCTGGCCGGCACGGATCGCGCAGGTGTAGCCGCCGGGGCCCGCGCCGATGACAAGGAGCTTGCAGGTGATCTCGGTCATCATCCTACCCGTCAATGAAGATCATGGCGGGTGTCTCCAACTGGGTCTTGATCCGCTGCACGAACTGGGCTGCATCGAACCCATCGATGACCCGGTGGTCGAAGCTGGACGACAGGTTCATCATCTGACGCGGCACGAAGGCGGCGCCATCCCAATGCGGACGGATCGCGATGCGGTTGACGCCGACGATCGCGACCTCCGGATGATTGATGATGGGCGTCGTCGCGAGCCCGCCCAGCGCGCCGAGCGATGTGATGGTGATGGTCGATCCGGTGAGCTCGTCACGGGTGGCGCTGCCGTTCCGAGCCGCTTCCGCGAGCCGTGCCACCTCGGCGGCGCAACTCCAGAGGTCGCGCGCTTCCGCATGCCGGACGACGGGGACCACGAGGCCGGCCGGCGTTTGCGTGGCGATCCCGATATGAACGCCTGCGTGCTGGTGAACGATCCCGGCCTCGTCGTCGAAATGGGCATTGAGATGCTGCTGCTCGGCGATCGCGCGCACCATGGCGCGCATCAGGAACGGCAACATTGTCAGTTTGGGTCTACCCGGCTGCTTCTGGCTGTTGAGCTTCGCGCGCAAATCCTCGAGCGCGGTGACATCGACCTCTTCGACATAAGTGATGTGCGGAATGCGCGAGCTCGCAACGGACATCTTCTCGGCGATCTTGCGTCGCAAGCCGACGATCTTGATGTCAGTGACCGCGGTTTGCGTTGGATACGGCGTCGCCGTTCCGGTGCGGCCGCGCGCGAGATGGGCGTCGAGATCATCATGGGTGATCCGCCCGGCGGGGCCCGTGCCCCGGATCTGACGCAAGTCGACGCCTGCCTCCCGCGCGCGGAGCCGAACCGCGGGGGCGGCGAGAGGTCGATCGCCTGCGTCGTGGGGTGGCGCCGCAGAGGGCTGCGACTTCAGCATGTTGGGCGGCTCGCGCGCGATGCACGGGGCGCTTGCGGCGACGTCAGGCTTTTTGGCCAAAGTGCTTGCCGTGGACGATGCTGACTTCACTGCCTCCGCCGCTGGCGCGCTTTTGCCGTCCACCTCCAGCCGAACAAAGTCCGAGCCGATGGCGAGAACGTCGCCCACATTGCCGGCGAGCCAGATGACCCGTCCGTCCGTCGGTGAAGGAATTTCCACCGTCGCCTTGTCGGTCATGACGGCACCGAGCACGGCGTCTTCGCGCACGACATCGCCGACCTTCACGTGCCATTCCACGAGCTCGGCCTCCGCAATGCCTTCGCCGACGTCGGGCAGCCTGACCACGCGCTCGGCCATCTCAAGCCTCCAGCGTTTCGATCAATGCGCGGCCGACACGCGCAGGGCCCGGAAAATAGTCCCATTCCTGCGCATGCGGGTAGGGCGTGTCCCATCCGGCGACACGCACGATCGGGGCTTCCAGATGATAGAAGCATCGTGTCTGGACCAATGCGCAGAGCTCAGCACCGAAGCCAGAGGTCAGCGTCGCCTCGTGCACGATGACGCAGCGTCCGGTCTTCTTGACCGAGGCTTCGATGGTGTCGAGATCGAGAGGCAGCAGCGAGCGAAGATCGATGATCTCGGCATCAATGCCGGATTCGGTCGCGGCGGTCTCGGCGACGTGCACCATCGTGCCGTAGGCGAGGATGGTGACGGCCTCACCCGGCCTGCGGATCGCGGCGCTGCCGAGCGGAATTGCAAAATGTCCGTCGTCGACTTCGCCGAGATCATGCTTCGACCACGGCGTTACCGGCCGGTCGTGATGACCGTCGAATGGACCGTTATAGAGCCGCTTCGGTTCGAGAAAGATCACGGGATCGGGGTCCTCGATCGCAGAGATCAACAGGCCCTTGGCGTCCCGTGGGTTCGACGGCACGACGGTCTTGATACCGCAGACATGCGTGAACAGAGCTTCCGGGCTCTGGCTGTGTGTCTGGCCGCCAAAAATGCCGCCGCCGGTCGGCATGCGGACCACGAGCGGGCAGGTGAATTGACCGTTCGAGCGATAGCGCAGCCGCGCGGCCTCGGAGACGATCTGGTCGTAAGCCGGATACATGTAGTCGGCGAACTGGATTTCGACGCAGGGTCTCAGGCCGTAAGCCGCCATGCCCACTGCGATGCCGACGATACCGAGCTCGCTGATCGGGGTATCGAAGCAACGGCTCGTTCCGTATTTCGCTTGCAGGCCCTGGCTGGCGCGGAACACGCCGCCGAAATAGCCGACGTCCTCGCCGAACACGACGACGTCGTCATCGCGCGACATCATCACATCCATGGCCTCGCGAATCGCCTCGATCATGGTTTTGCGCGGCATCGCTCAGACTCCCGCTTCCTGGCGCTGGCGGCGCAGATGTGGCGGCATATCCGCGAACACGCCTTCGAACATGTCACGCGCCGAGGCATGCTGAGGTGAATGCAGCGTGCCGTAGCCCTCGGCCTCCTTCTGCGCCGCGATCACGGTGTCCATGATCTCCGCCTCGGCCTGCTTGTGTCGTTCCTCCGACCAGGCGCCGCGCACGATCAAATGATTCTTCAGCCTGATCACGGGATCTCCGAGCGGCCACGCTTCGGACTCCGTCTTCGGCCGATAGCCCGCGGGATCGTCCGAGGTGGAGTGCGCGCCGACGCGGTAGGTCACGTGCTCGATCAGGGTCGGGCCAAGATTGCGGCGTGCACGCTCGCACGCCCATTTCGCAACCGCGTGGACGGCGAGGTAGTCGTTGCCGTCGACGCGTAGAGCCGGAATGCCGAAGCCGAGGCCGCGCGCCGCGAACGTGCCGGAGCCACCTCGCGCGATGCCCTGGAAGGTCGAGATGGCCCATTGATTGTTGACGATGTTGAGTACGACCGGCGCGCGATAGGTCGAAGCGAACACGAGGGCCGCGTGGAAGTCGGATTCTGCCGTTGCGCCATCGCCGATCCAGGCGACCGCGATCTTCGTGTCGTTCTTGATTGCCGAGGCCATCGCCCAGCCGACCGCCTGAATGTATTGGGTGGCAAGATTTCCCGAGATCGTGAAGAAGCCGTGCTCCCTTGAGGAATACATCACGGGCAGCTGGCGCCCCTTCAGGGGGTCGTGTGTGTTGGAATAGATCTGGCAGGCCATCTCGACCAGGGAGTAGCCGCCGGCGATCAAAAGCCCGGCCTGGCGATAGGTCGGAAAATTCATGTCCCCCGGATTGAGCGCCTTGCGGAAGGCGCAGCTCACGGCCTCTTCACCCATGTGCTGCATATAGAACGAGGTCTTGCCCTGACGCTGCGCCATCTGCATGCGCGCATCGAACGCACGCAGCGTCATCATGTGACGCAGGCCCTCGAGCAGTTCGTTGTCGGAGAGCGCACCTGCCCAGGAACCGACGGCCTGGCCGTCGCGATTGAGCACGCGGATAACCGAGAAGGCGAGATCACGAATCGTCTCGGCATCCACGTCGACGTCGGGACGATTGACCTGGCCTGCGCGCGGAATGCGGATGTTGGAGAAATCCGGCGCACCACCCGGGCGCACCGCCGGCTCCGGCACGTGCAGCCTCAGTGGCGGATGCTCGGCGGATGGAGCCGCCCCGTCTTGCGGGATCATGTCACGGATGAGGTTGGGGTCGGACATTGGCTTTCACCTCTCACCTCGATTGCATCGACGCAGAATAACGCACCAACGCGGCGAACGAGCCGTTCGATGACGTCGCGGTCATTGATGTCTATGGAAGCCGAGATGCGGCAGGCATCCGCATCCGCCCGCGCACTGAGAGCAGCAAGCGGCAGCCCTGCGACACGGGTCTGGTCGAGCAGGCGGCCGAGTGCGGCGTGCATATTGCTGGTCTGCAGTTCGAGAACAAACACCGCATGCGTCTCATTGTATTAAGTACATCGTACTGGCAAAAGCCAGGATTGTCGTTCTTTTGATCTGGGTGTAGTCGCAAAATGCGATATAAATTTTCCGGGTACGAATAGCAAAGCGAGAATGGGATTCTTGGTATGGCATCGGTCGGACGTGCCAGAGGGCCTGTCAAAGCTCCGCGCAAGGATGCACTTCGGCTCGACGAGATCGATCGCAAGATCCTGCGTGCCTTGCAGCAGGATGCGCGCCTGACGACGGCGCAACTTGCCGACAGAATCGGGCTCTCCACCACGCCATGCTGGAACAGGCTGAAGCGTTTGGAGACCCAGGGCTATATCGATGGCTACGTCGCGCTGCTCAATCAGGACAAGCTTGGCCTCCCCGAAACGGTCATCATAGAGCTGACGCTCGACCGCCACGACGAGGAGATGCTCGAGCGCTTTGGCCAATTGCTTACGAATTTGCCGGAGGTGATCGAGGCCTATCTCACCACCGGCGACTACGATTACATCGTGAAGGTCGCGGTCGAAAGCACCGCCGGCTATGAGCGCTTTCTGCGCGAAAAGCTCTATCGCATTCCGGGCATCCGCCACAGCCGGTCATCGTTTGCGCTGCGCTGCCTGAAGAAGCTGACTTCGGTCCAGGTCTAGTAAAGGATCAGGGTACTCCGTCGCGCCTTATCGCTTCTGACGCTGAGTCCCCCATACCCCAAGTTGGGATATGGGTCTCGCATTTGCCGGGGCGATGCTGGAAAGGCTTACCGCCTCGGCTCGGCGAACTCGTGCTTGCTCTCGTGGCCCCCGGCGAAGACCAGGATGCCGGCGATCAAGAGCAGGATCGCGAGCACGAGCAGCCCTGTCGAGGTTTGCCCTGTCGCTTCCTTGACCCAGCCGATCAGATAAGGGCCGCCAAAGCCGGCGAGATTGCCGATCGAGTTGATCAGCGCGATCGCGCCGGCCGATCCAATCACGGCGGCATAGGCGGCCTTCGCCTCCACTGAGTATAACGCGCTCCCAAATGGACACTTGGTCGATGCGTGCGGTCTAATGTCTGCGCTCGATCAACGCGATCGAGTCGCCCTCTCATCCCTCGCGCGCACCAGTGCAGGAACAAATCGAAGCAGCCTGAATGATTGATCCAACGTGATCATGCGTTCACACTCTATTGAGCCGCTTCCTCAACTACGTCGAGATTGTCACAGCGACGATCTCCTATCGATGAGCTTGATCGACACCGATCGCCGCGAGACCAGGCGGGAGCGAACCCGATGCAGAGCCTGGAGGTCGAGCTGGTCCTGTGTCTTCTCGCGCACGACGCGCAGGTTCGGCCGCAGAGCGGCCTCAGCAATAGCTTCGGCGTCGTTGTAGTCGTTCTTCTGTCCCTTCACGAACGGCTTCACATAGATCGCAGGGATGATCGTTGGCTGATGGCCAAATTGGCGCAGAGCACGGCTGACAAAGTGCGCGCTGAGACAAGCCTTCATGCCGACGATGCTGGGAGGCAGTCGTTTGAAGACCTCAAGGAGTGCCAGTCTTTTGATCTTGCGACGGAAAGCGATCTTGCCGTCAGTGCCGAAACCGACGACATGGAAGACTTCCTTGCCGATGTCGATGCCGATCGAGGCCAAAGGTGTGGTGGTCATGGGCTGCTTCTCCGGATGCTGCAGGGTAGTCTTTGCAGACTATCCCCGCGGGGGAAGCAGCCGGTCCATCCCATTAGTGGAAATTCCGTCGTTCAATGAATGCGGTGTCCCTGAGGGAGCGGTCAGTCCCACTAACTTTGAGTAGCTGGCTAAAACCCCGGCACTGCTAATGCTCGCACACAGGAACGCGTGGACCGAGGCAGCGTTGGCCCGCATGCGCTTTTATTTCGACTACCAAGACCTCGCCGGCACCATCCTCGACGACAACGGTGAGGAGCTTCCTGGTCTCGCGGCTGCGCGTGATGCCGCGATGAGATACCTCGCCGAGGGAATACGGGACCATAGCCCTTCGGGATTAACCGACAAGCTTTCCGTCCACGTAAGGACGAAAGACTCGCCCGTCATGACCGTGTCCGCAACGGTTGAGGTGGTTGCCGCGCCGTCCCATGGCAAAAGCAGCAATCTCTCATAAGGTGGCCGACCAAGGTGCAAGTTCACTAGGAACCAAGTCGGCCGGCAGGTAAGCGTCCCTAAATGGGTGCCTAAATTTTGGTCCAGACAACGTCATCGGCTCAGTGCTAACTTTCGGTATCACCGCATGGTCCGTGGCCTCTATCGGTGACTGAGAGCCGAACTGCTCCCGCCTCCTAAGGAATGGAGACGGTTGATGGAAAACGGCGACAGACCTTTTTCGAACACTGAGCTGACACTCGTGGAGCGCCTCAGGCAAGCCGCGCGTGAGGACATGGATGGTCTGGAAATCCTCAAGCTCATCGAACAAATTGAGGACGAGATCAGACGACGGGGCTTTTCAGTCCCGAGAGGAGTGGACCTGTGCCCCTGAGGAAGTGAGGAGCCGGTTCCGGTCTGGAACTTTGGTACACTTTTGGACTTAACCGTTCTTGCTAGCGATGCTACGCGAGTGAGGATGCGGCCGGTGCAAAACGAAATGCTGCTAGTCCTCGTTGTGGAGGATGACTTTCTAATTCAGGATTTAGTTCGAGAAGCCCTATCCGAAGGTGGATTCGAAGCGCAGGTTGTCCCGTCAGGTGAGGACGCGATCCACCTGCTCGAAGCAGAGATTGCCAAGCACCGCGCTCTTTTGACCGATGTTAACCTCCGCGGCTCGCTAACGGGCTGGGACGTTGCCAAGCGCGCCAGAGAACTTAATCCAGCCGTACCGGTGATTTATATGACCGGGGCAGCAGCAGACGAGTGGCCTTCTCGCGGCGTGCCGAACAGCGTTCTATTGAACAAGCCATTCGCGCCTGCCCAGGTCGTGACGGCCGTGTCTCAGCTGCTCAACCAACTTCCACTTTCGCACTCATAGCGGACCTGAGAGGCGTGCACGGCCCTGAGGGAGCGGACACGGATACAGGAACCGTGACCATGCCTACGCATTTGCTCGGCATGCCACGATACTTCTTCAACGTTCAAAACGTCGCCCCCCATGCCGATTATGAGGGCGAGGAATTGCCAGACGATGAAGCGGCTTGGCGAGAGGCCACCAGCTACGCGGGTGCGCTTTTGAACGACATCGACGGAAAGTTCCGGCCGGGCCAAGAATGGCGGCTGGAAGTAAACGACGAAGCAGACAAGTTGGTGCACACCATTTGCATCAGCTCGAGGTCGACGCGCTCTTGAAGAGAGCCAGCGTATCTGCAGGTTCAGTAAATATGACTCGCGCCGCGCAGTTTTGAGGCGCACACTATCCTCATCACAGATCGGACCTTGGCTGTTGTCTGTGACTGAGAACGCCCGGTCGCGCTCCCGCCTTCCTCAATGGAAAGGAGTCGCACCATGCGCCGACGTTTCAAGCAGACCAAATCCCTCGAAGAGCGTCTCGCCGAGAAAGCCAAAAGCTTGCATGAGCAAGCCAATATGCTTCCTCCCGGCCACCTGCGCGATGCCGTTCAAAGGCAAGCCCGGCTGACCGAGACCGCCTCCCACATCGGCGATTGGCTACGGTCGCCAGGTCTTAGAGCCCCCGAATGAAGCATTCCCCCCAATTGGAAAATCCGCAGACGCACCCCGAAGGGAGCGGATGGCGTGACTGGCTCGTACCTCCGGTATTGCTCCCGATCTTTTTCGGGCTGCTGATCGTCGGAGCAATGGTGATGCAACGGTAGAGGTGCGCATGACCATCCGTTCCCGATATGAAGTCGTCACTTTCAACCATCCGTTCCGAATCAACGGAATCGATCGGCAGTTGCCGGCCGGCGCCTACGAGGTCGTCACCGACGAGGAGATGATCGAGAGCCTTTCCTTCACAGCGTTCCGCCGCATTGCTACGATGATTAAGGTGCCGGCGGAGGGTTCGCGCGGGTTGATGATGGAGGTGATCTCGATCGGCTCGGCCGATTTGGCAGACGCGCGGCGCACCGACGCAGGCATCTCAGACGACTGAAGATAACGACCGGTCAGTGCCCGCCCGGCACCTGAGAGGAGTGAAGGCGAGTGAACTTCGGCTATTGGCCCGAAGGCGAAGATCGAGACGGGATTCGACGCGTCAGCAGTAGAGGCCAGACCGGACGTGAGGGCGCCGCGGCTAGATCGACGCGAATGACCCTCAGCAGACCTGGCCGCCGGTCGTTTGGCTCTCTCGGCGTTCAAAGTTCAGTGGTGAGACTGTCCTGTTTCCCAGTGCGATGTCGTGGCTGTCCATGTAAGTTCCTAAGGGCCCTGGGTGGCGTTTCGGATGCCTCTCTCGCAAGCGGCCATCGCCTCTTATATTGTCGGGGGGAGCTAGGAGGAGATATGTCAGACCGGCGAGAGCTCTATCGGAGCCCGAATGGCGACGCATGGTTCATCGCTCGCGAGCCGGCAAGCGGTCATGCTTTCATCATCCACCAGCCCAATGCGCCCTCTGGTGGCCGCCTATCTCACGTCGAGTTGGGTGAGTTCTTGCGTCACGGAAGTGGGCCCGAACAGCAAGCATTGTTGCGATTGATCGGAACGCTGGTCGAGGTACCGCCTTTTGCGTAACAGGGCTCAGCAGTTCGCTGCTCATGGGGCTGGCCGACGTGCACGCCTTTGGTGCGGCAAGTCGTGGCTGCGAACGCTCGAACTTTACGAGTCTGAGCGTCATATCGACCGCCTTTGTCACACCTCGCGCCTTTGAGGCGGCTTTTCGCATCGCGCTCTCAGGACATTTTCGCGATCGGTCAACCGCTGAAGGTCACTGAAGGTACGAAAGCTGATCTTCCGTAACGACTCGCTCGATCCTCTCAGACTTGCACTTAATGCGGCACCTAACTCGTCCATCGGACTCGATGGGCATATGCTGTACGATGGTGTAAATCACTGGCCGTTCAGTTCCAGTCCGTCCTTGTGGGCCTTGGGGTTGGTGGCGAACGTCTTCATTGAGCTTATACGCATAGGACATGTGTTTACCTTACGGTTGCGGCTGCTCCAGCGGAACTGAATGCATCCTGTTGCTTCCGGATCCTAACGCACTCACGTGCGGACCATTTTGGCTTGGCGGCTTCGCTAATCCTCGAGTATGGATTTTGTAGCGTCGAATATCTGTTCCGCCGTGCCTTTGATTGTGCCCTTTGCCCACGCCTGAAACACGGCGACGTAGGCGTTCCTGTAAGCCTCTTCATCCGCAGAAAAGGAGACTTCGTCTGTGGCGGTATCCAAGACGAGCGCTCCTTTATCGATGCAGATTTCCTCGACTAAGACCAGGCGCTCTTCCTTCTCAGCCAGATGCCGCTTTACAATACTCATTTGATCTCCTGCTTTGCGCTAACCCTACCACGTTCGTCGAATTGCACGGCCGCTCAATCCACACACCAATCGTTTCTTAAAGAGGCAATAGGCCCCATCAGGCCGAAGGGGAGGGAGCGAACATAACAACAGGAAAGGCATCCCCGGCAGCGGGGATACTCCCGCAGTCCGCAAGCATCGCTCGTAGTTTAGCTCTTCGAACAGCCTTTGCTGCTTTTCGCCAGGGATCGAACTACGAGTCAGCCGTCCAGCGATCGGAGGCTGCCGCCAATACCAACGTCACTCTTGAGTTGGCTTGGCGAACGCAGTCCAGAACAGATTGTCGGCTCGTCTCTCGGTGACTACGCGCGATGATTTTGACGCGAAGCCACCGACGAGATTACTTTATGTATCGCTTTGACTGGGTTCAATCAAAAACCCCGCTCCCAATGATTTGGGAACGGGGCATGACCACAAGCTCTGCCAGTACATCCGTGGCGAGAGCGACAGGTCTGTCGTGCTCTTACTTAAGCAGCAGCACGAAGATTTTCGGCAGCGGACTTGCCTGTACGACGGTCTGCGACGACGTCATAAGACAGCGTCTGACCTTCGCTCAGAGTATCCATACCGGCGCGTTCCACCGCGCTGATATGAACAAAAACGTCGTTGCTGCCGTTTGTCGGCTGGATAAAGCCGAAGCCCTTTTGGCTGTTAAACCACTTCACTGTGCCTGTGTTCATCAGGTCGTCCTTTCGTATACGCGCAGGAGCTGGCGCGCGGAGTTGCGGCCAGTGTTCCGGTTAGTCGATGTTGGAGAATGCCTGAAACGTGCGCGCCGTCAGGAGCTGAGGCGAAAGCGGAACAGTTGTTCGGCCAGTATCGATGTTCGAAACAATACACCAGCAGTTGAGAGACTTCAATAAGAAAGCCAACGGTGCTTTTCATCACCGTTGGTGGATTCGTTCTGAACCTGTTGACTGATTGCCGGAACGACCTTGGGTGCTCGGGAATATAACGGCTCCTCGTCTGCGCGACAAAAGGACAAGGCGTCGGGGGCAGGCGGCTCGAAATGCTTCCGCGAGCTTCACTTTTTGCGCACTTTCCTGCATAGTTCGGCATGGCAAAAGCAAAAGTGAATTTCAAACCAGTCCGTAACTATGAAGGCGACTGGGCTATCATCGCCGAGTACCCAGGCGCAGAACCCAGAGAAATCACGGGTTTCACAAGCAAGACCGAAATTGACGATTGGATGAATGGAGAGCGTCGGATCGCGTGGCTCCGATCTCAGGGTTACGCGAAGTGACTTGATGGCTCCTTCTTCCAACTATCTTTGCAGGGCGATACGGCCCTGATCAATGAGTGCAAGGATCTAGTAATGATCGAACGGAAACGCTCGGCCCAGCAGCAGGTAGCCGACGAGGCGGACCGCAAGGCGCAAAACCCAAACGGAGCGCGGCAAACGATTGCGGACAGTCAGGCCGATCCAGAGTTTCAAGAAAACCACAGACGTCTCAGAGCGGAGCGGTTAGCGCGAGAGGTCAAGGGCAATGCCGGCAAGTGAGACCTTTTTAAGTTCCATTCAGGGATGCTCTTCCCCTTGGTGCTCGATCAGCGTCTATCTGCCGTTTGTCTATCGGCTTTTTTCTCGAATCGGTTCTGTCGAGTGCGCTGCTCAAGAGCTCGCCCAACACCAGCAGCATTGAGTAGAGCTGCTGCGACATACCGGCTGTTGCAGCATGTATCACTCGCTTTATTTCCTTTCGGATTGCCATGGCTATTCTCGCAGTGTCTTCGAGATGGGAGCTAAGACAGACGCGATTTCGCGGCCCTGGAACTCAGGTGCAAGTCGATGTTATTTGCGGCGATCCTGCTCAATCCGGTTGGCAGCCGTGAGCTTTCCCTCGATGTACTGCTTTAGATCACCAACCTCTTTTTCAATGGCCTCACGCGTGATGTTTTGATTCTTGGCCCCGTCAACGAGGCGCTCAACCAATACGTCCACGCTTTGTGACGCGCCCGGTGTCCCGGATTGCTCCGCAGCGTGAACGCTGTTCTCGACCCAAAAAACAATGTACTCGCGTGTCGTCGTTAGCATGTGAAGTCTCTGCCAGTACCGAATTGAGCTTCACTGTTGAGCGTAACCACATGCAGAGCCGGGAGCAAGGCGGACACCCTGCACAGCGGTTCCAGCTCTTTCCAGCCTCAGCGCCTAGTTCGATTTTCGCAGTGGCCTGTGTCGCCTTTCGAGCGCATAAATGGGGATGCCCGATTCTCATAACCGATCCTGTCGGTGCGGGGCGGTCTATAGCCGAACCGAGGCGATGGCCCCGGGGCGGCAGATCGCCAGCTTCGAGTGTTCGGTTTGCGGCGCGACCATGGAATCGTGGAACACCGCTTGGGTGCCCACTTACAGGTTGATTGCCGGCCCCGTCCGACTTCCTCGACCCAGTTAGTTATTGCAACTCAGATGGCAGAGTCGTTCGGCAATTCGTTCACTGTCATTGAGGTGACCTCGGACGACGCGCCCCAGCCAACGAAGCAGATGTGGCTAGCGTTAGCCAAACCTAGTCACGCGATGACGCTGGTCCTCGCGGCCGTTCCCGAAGGCTGGACGGCGGAAGTTGTGCCAGCGGTTCTCACTGAAAAGCAGCAAAGGATGTTCGAGGAACTCAAGCTCGAACCCGGCGACGTTTACAGGATCGATGCGGAGTAACGCCGCCCAGAAGGACGGCGTCTTTCTCGCGGGCGACGTCTGACATTGGCCCATCGGCGAAGTTGCGCCTCGTCTGACGGAGGTCCGCTCATTGCGGCAGAGCGGACTAGATTTCTCAATCTGAGTTCTTCGCATCTTGACCCCAAAGGCGACATCATGAACTGGCACCAGATTTCTACGTTGGCGGGTCAACGCTGGACGGAACATCGGTGCTATGATGTTGCCGTCAAAGGCCGCGGAGCTTCTGGACTAGGGGGGCCCTATGACGCGGAAAAGCGACTTTGAAAATGCACTTCACGAAAGTGAGCAACGGCTGCGCTGGCTGGCCTCCATAGTCGATTCCAGCGACGACGCGATTGTGAGCAAGAATCTCGATGGCATTATTTCGAGCTGGAACAGGGGTGCCGAGCGCATCTTCGGCTACTCGCCCGGTGAGGCGATTGGTCAGCCCATTACGCTTGTTATCCCTGAGGACCGGCAAGGCGAGGAGCGCGAGATACTTACTCGCATCAGGCGAGGTGAGCGCATCGACCATTTTGAGACTGTTCGGCAAACTAAGCGCGGCAGCCTCATTGTCGTTTCGCTGACGGTTTCGCCTGTCAAGGATGCCAGCGGCAAGATCGTTGGCGCATCAAAGATCGCGAGAGATATCACCGAGCAAAAGAAAAATCAGGAGGTGATCACGACATTGGCACGCGAGGCCGAGCACCGCAGCAAGAACATGCTTGCGAGCGTTCTGGCGGTGGTTAATCTTTCTCAATCAAGCTCGCCGGAAGATCTCAAACAGACGATTGTTGGGCGCATCGAATCGCTTGCGAAGGTTTGCTCGCTCTTTGTCGCGACACGCTGGATCGGTGCCGATCTATCGGCGATCGCCGAACAAGAACTTGCTCCATATTCCGGGAAGCGACTGCTGATAGATGGACCGCCAATCCTGTTAGAACCCGGCGTCGCTCAGGCAATTGCCATGACGCTGCACGAGCTGGCCACCAACGCCGCGAAGTACGGTGCTTTGTCCCAGTCCAACGGCCAGGTCCACCTGCAATGGTCGCACGAGGCTCGCGGTCAATTGCATCTACGCTGGAAAGAGACAGGTGGTCCTGCCGTGCAGGAACCCACGCGAAAGGGCGTTGGTGGCCGCATCATTGCAGGAATGATCGCCCAGCTAAAGGGGAAAGTTCACTTTGACTGGCGCAAAGACGGACTTCTCTGCGAAATTACACTCCCGATCTGAGGTCGCAACAAGCCCGACAGATAAAGAATTGGTGGGGCTTCTCAAATTTGTGCCGACAGCCGCTCCTGACCCATTCCGGACTCCCGAATCTTTCCATTATGGCTGGAGCGGGGGTCCGGCGAGCCTTCATCAGGCACGCAGCGAGCGCGAGGATCGGGCTCGATCCTTTGCCCGTGCAACCCTTCACTCCGGAAGCCCCCCTTGCGCAAACCCTCAGCGATGCGCTGAAATTCGGCAAGAAAGACGACGTTATCGGACCACTCAGATCCATCCTGCAGCCAAAGGGCAACGGTGTAATTGGGCCTGAGCCGACGAAGCTCGGCGACGGCGGCGTGAGCTTCACGCTCATGTCCCGTCAATGCGTTAGCGGCGGCGAGATCCGCGTAGGCAATCCAAATGGATTCACCGCGATGGAGCGGCCGCACCAGTCGATCACTTCATCATATTGACCGAGATGGCTGTGTGCATGGCAGACGTAGAAGTACCAAGTGCTCAAGAGCGGATCGCGGGGGCTGAGCTGGATGGCCATTTGGAGAGGGACAAATGCCTCCGCAGAGTGGCCGACGCGTATCTTGGCAGCGCCGAGCGCGCCATGAGCCGGGGCGAGACTCGGATTTATCGCAATTGCCGCCATATACTCGCCGACCGCAGCGTCGAGGTTCCTGCCCTTCGCCCGTTGGATCTCGCCCTTTACAAAATGTGCCATAGCGTCACTGGGAAACTGGGACAGAACCTGGTCTACCGCACTCCCAGCGCGCCGCAGCTTATCGGCGGGCGCATCGATCCAACGATAGTTGACTTGGATTGCCAGAGTATCTGCCAAGCCTACGAGGGCCTTAGGGTAGCCGGGATCGATCTGGAGTGCGCGCTCGAAGAGGGCACTCGACTGAGCCAACTGTTCGCGCGAATAGGGCCGATTGAGCACGGCCCAGCCCCGCATTGTAAGATCGACCGCGTCGGGGTTGTTGGGCCGCGCAACCTCGGCATCGCGGCTTTCCTGGTTAGTCAGTTCGAGATCAAGCCGCCGTGCCAGTCCACCCGTTATGACATCCTGAAGCTGTAACGATTTGGACCACTCGCCGTCGACGCCCTCCGACCAGATCTGTGCGCCGGTCCGCGCATCGATCAGCCGGGCATTGATCCGGACAATTGACTGCGTTCTGCGCAAGCTACCGTCGAGAATATAGCGGACGCCGAGTTCGCGGCGAACGCGCTTTGGGTCAACGTTCTTATAGGCACGGGCTGTACTCGGCGCGATCACGAAGCTGTCCTCGATGCGCGAGAGATCAGCACTTAGATCTTCGGCAATACCTTCCGCAAAGTATTCCTGATCGGGTTCGTTGCTCAAATTTGTGAATGGCAGCACGACAATCGATAGGCGATGGTTCACCAGCTGCGGCTCACTCCAACGGATGTACCAGTAACCGAGACCGCCGCCAGCCATGAGCAGGAGAAGCGCCGTCGTTAGACCCACCCGAACTCGCCGCACACCATGCGCAGGCCACAGACCAAACGGAAAGCCCGAAACAACCGGCAGCGCATCGGAGAGCTGCGAAGCATAGGCACGGACTGGGAGGGCGATATTTTTGAGGTTCTGCTCGCCCAGATCGGCGAACTCAACCCCGACCTTGCCTCGAACTTGATCGTAGGCGGCGGAAGATATGCAGATGCCGCCGGGCTTCGCGATGCTCTCAAGCCGCGCCGCCCTCTGCCGAGCTAAAACGTCAGTCGCGCTGACCGACTGTTTGCTCAGACTATGGTGACATTGGAGGGACGCTCCCTATGTCGCCGATTGGCCCATCTGCGAAGCTGCGCCAGGCCTGGCGAAGGTCCGCTCACCATGGCAGAGCGGCCCAGATTTACTCAACCTGAGTTCTTCGCATTTTTGACCCGGACCAGACATCACCAACATTTCACCACCATCATTTCAGCGGCTATGATGGCAAGTCGGGCGCTGCCGAAATCGGAAATGACATGATCGGAGCGATCATGATTGGGTGCCGGTGTTTTATAAGTTTGATAGGAGCGGCCATCGTCATGGCGCCGCTCCCGATACGCGCGCAGCAGCCGGCCACACCGGTCATATGCGGTCCGAGGTCGGTCTTTGATCGAGGGAACGGGTGGACAACCCAAATCAGCCGACTGGCATTGAGGGACGTGCAGCGGGACGCGTCATGAGATCGGACTTTGACCTGAAGCAGGCAAGCTACTTCCGACCGGCAAGCCGCTCACCGGCATGGTCCGCAAAAGGATGCGCTGCAGACAGCTAGAGAGGGGCTTCGCAATTGAACGACTGGCCCACGTCATCTGGGGCTAAGGTCGCTTCGATTAGGAACCGAGCCGACAGGTGGCAGTTAAGCAGCATCACCGCCCCGTCCTCCGTCATCGGTGAGTGAGAGCCCGCGTGCTCCCCGCCCCGGAGTTCAACCGGTGAGCCCCATGTGCGAAAAGTGCCAGGAACTAGACGAGACAATCTGGCACTACCGGTGCGTTGCAGCCTTTCCCTTCGATCCCCTCACTAAGGGACGCATTACGGGAGTGATCGCCGGCCTACAGCAGGAACGGGACGCGATGCATCCCACCGATCTGCCGCTCGCAGACTTAGGCCGCTGAGAGCGTTATTTGATCGCGTGCTGTGCGCCTTTTTGATATCGCTACACGCGGTTTAGGCCTAGGGTGCTATCTATCACCGCCCAACCAGTGGCTTTCATCGGTGACTGAGAGTGTTGTGCTCCCGCCCTCCCAAGAAAGGGAGCACCATGCAGGATACACTCCTCACGAAAAGTCTCTCCCTACGCGACACGGTCTGGCCCGGCTGTCCGGTTTGCGAAACCCGGTTGGAGGTTTTGCGCATTGTGACGGGAAGACCTGGCTTGGAGCACCGCACGTTACGGTGCAGAAAATGCGGACTGATCTCCGAAGCGCAGGCTCCCGAAGACCCGATTACTTCTGAGGCACTGGGCTGGCTATTGCGTGAGTTGAGGCGGCCTCGATAGCCACAGCTACGGCGAACTTGTTTAGGAGGCGGCTTCGTGAGCGAACCCAACGCGAACAGGTTCCGCATGGAAGCGGATGAATGCCTTCGTCTGGCTGAATTGGCGTTCAGCAAAGTGGATCGAGAAGCATGGCTGAGGCTTGCCACTGATTGGATCAGTCTGGCTAAGGGCGCCGAGCCGCATCGGAGCAGACTTCAGACGAGCGTATAAGTACGCCAGCACCCGAAAGGGACAGTTATGTAAGACATCGAAACCCCAACCCTGCTTCGCGCAATACACGCTGAAGTTTGCGAGAACGTTTCCAGATACGAGATTTACACTCGCACTGGACACGCGCGCTGGCAGATTAGGATACCATTAAAAACGCCGCCCGCTTGAAATCCAATGCAGGCGGCGGTCTTCCAGCCCCGGGAGGGAGATTGTAAAATCCCGATACCAGTCTGTCTGCACGTGTCGTGCCAAGGTTCAATGCGTGATGGCGGGACACCCGCAGAGGGGAATTAAGACACCCGGGAAATCACGGACAAAGTGCTTGCCCTGATGAAACGCCAGGCCACCGAAATGGCAGCCGGGACATTCGTATATGGGCATTGCGACCATGCCTGCAGTAGGGGAGCCAACTTTATGCTACCGTTCCCGGTAAGCCGCCAGAAACGTGAGAGCCCGCCAATGAGGCGGCCTTATCTTTCCACCGCCAATTCGCCCTTAAGCCACCCTGTCACGTCAGGGGACTTCATCGGGTCTTCCCCATGGCAATCCAGGCACCGGAATTTACGGCCTCCGGTCTCTACGATAACGAAGTGCATCGGTTTCCGGCATTTCGGGCAGACGGGCGGCGGGGTGTTCTTTGCCATCGTTACTCACGCTTGTTCAGGCGGGAGCGCAACACTCTCAGTCACCGGTGGGGTGCCTACGATGGGCGGTGATGACTGAACTACATTCCCTTCGCGGTCGGAAGTCGAGACAAATCTCATAAATGGATGCGATCAGTAACCGGAATTGATGTCCGTATGTTCAAGATGGCGGCGCCGCTAGTTCCTTTGATTTAGGTCAAAGCGACCTCCCAGTCCGTGAGCTTTTGCGGAGTGCCTTGGGGAGCAACTTGCCGCTACTCGGTCAGCGCTCGTCAAACTCTCAAGGCTAATTCCGATGGGTCCACCGACCTTTACATCCAGAAAGCCTCACCTGAAGCGACAAGGTGTCCAATTGGCCGCCCGGCGTCGGTTGGCAAGTTCGTTGCTGGCAGCCCCATTGGCCCATTTGAAATCGGCTCTCGCATCTCCAAAGTATATGAATGTTGGGCGTATGCGAGACGGCCTCGGTGAGCCTCACGATAAGTTTTCCCGAACGAGAGCTATTTACTAGGTGCTCGAACGAAAAGGGCGTACCCTTTACTTGGTCGAGCGAATTGCTCGAGAGCTGCATCAAAAGCGATGACGCATCGGCGTTTCCGCTTCCATCAATGGCGGCCCAGTGCCGTCGGTGGGCACACATCATTCTGAAATTGATATCCGAACTGCATCACGATGCACTCCGGCAGTGCCTGCGAAAATGAGCATTGCGGTTGTCTTTAGCTCTTTGTCATTTGGAGAGAAGGACTTGGCGAAGCACGCTTACGTCACCCTCACGACGTGGCTCGGCCGTTCCGGGGTCATCAAGGTGGCGCACATCTTTGAAAGAAGTGGACTTGCCATGGTCGGCGGCGCGGGCGGCCTTTACGTGGCCATTGGACTGATGCGCATGCAAACCGCGTTGTTTCGAAACGAATGGATGGTCCTGTTGATGATGCTTTACGGGGCCTTTGGTTTTTATGTGGGCATCGATCTGCCTAACCGTGTTGCGCACACAGCAAGATTCCAACGGCCGGAAGAATGGAGGTTCGGTGCCGACGCGGCGGCGCTCGCCAGCGCGGCCGGAACTTTCTCTTCCGCGCTCGCTCTTTTTCTGTCCGTCAGCATGATTGTCCTCGATGAGACCGTGCACGATGGATTCAGAGTTCTGGTCGGATGCTGTTGGGCGGTTGGCACTTCGCTTCAAATCGCTGCCGGTGCGATAGGCCGCAGCACCCTCGGAAGGACCTAGGCATGAGTAAAGATAAATCCATGTCGCTTTGGACGCCCGAGAAGTTGAGCAGAAAAGCCAAGGAAGACGCTGAGAACGACAACTACAATCCACCACATTCATGGTGGCCCGGCCGATACAGCGTAGGTACCGAAGCCCGCGACAGGTACGATCGAGCTTTTGATCTCCATCACAGCGACGAGGACGAGTACTAGCCACCTCAGGCGGGCTCTTCCATTTCAGCCAAGGCTGGTTTGTATCGGATTTCATCGGACGCGGTCATTGCGAATTGCTTGGTGCCTGTTGGCGCCCCAACGGCAACGAACGGCGATTCGCCATATCGGCTTACTGATCGCGAACGAACGTCTGAAGATGGACGTGCTCACCGCGGCTTTTGACCCCTACTGCACATTCGGCGCGACGTTCTCCTGCGTCCGCAGCCCGCGCCCGGTGGCCGCTCCTAGGAACTGAAAGCGCACCGGCAGCCATTAGCCAGTGTCATCCTCTGTTGTCGGTGACCGAGAGCCGTGTGCTCCCGCCTCAAATTGAGCGGGTGAGCCGATGTGCGAAACGTGCAAAGAGCTAGACGAGATAATCTCCCACTACGGGCGACTCGCGGCCTTCCCCTTCGATCCGCTCACTGCAGAGCGTATTATCGGCGTGGTCGCCGGCCTGCAGCAGAAACGGAACGCAATGCATCCCACCGTTCTGCGCTCGTCGGAGTTAGGCCGCTGACAGCCATTTCGTCGCGTTCCGGTGCGCATTTTTCGATATCGCTGCGCGCTGTTAAGGCCTAGGGTGTCACCCATCACCGCCCCGATCAGTGGCATCTATCGGTGACTGAGAGCGTTGCGCTCCCGCCTCCAACTGAAAGAGGGCGGTCAGATGTCCGATCCTGTCAAATTCGATATTCGTGAGTGGCTCGTACCACCATTATTGGTGCCGATATTTCTTTTACTTCTGATCGCTGCCGCTGCCGTTCTATAGCGATAGGTCCCACAACCGCGGCCGGGTGATCGAGCCAAGCCTCCGGCCCAGACAGGAGTCGGAAATGGCAAACACAGCGATCATCAGGGACGCCTATGGAGTCCCGGCAATTTTTGTTGGTTCGAAAACAGGACGGGACGATGCGCCCTTTGTTTTCGTCAGGGTCGGAGACGAGGAGCGCCGGATGCGTTGGTCCGAATGGGATGCTCTTCCGGCCTGCACGGGCGAGCGTCTCTCTTGGGCAGGTAAGTAGGAATGAGATGTTCAGCATGACGAAGGGCCTAACAGGTTCATGGACGGCGGCGCTTTTTCTGGCCTCGGCACTTGCCGTCCCTACGCCTGCCGCTTTCGCCGCGGAGCCGAACTGCCGTGCGGTCGAAAGCACCAGCGCGCGCCTCTCCTGCTACGACGCAGCCTTTCCTCCAAAAACGAGGAAGCCAGCCGAGACCGTTATCGACTCATCGTCAAGCGACAAGGACCCATTCCTTGCGGAAGAAGCCAGAACCGCCGCAAAGCTAAAGAATATTTGCCGCGGTTGCTGAGTTTCGCCGACCGCGCGAGCGTGTTCCGAACATGGACGCTTCAATTAGGGGGCTAGTCAAATGACGAAAGACGGTGCCAAAGGTCGCCGAGTGGCCCGCCACCGGAAGCGGGCTCTTCATCTGGCTGGCGCGGCAATAGATGACAGAGCAGATAGCTCCGCAAGCTCCAAGGTCCAATCGACAAGAAAGCAGCGCCTGCTTCAAGGGCCTGCGGAATTTCGAGGGGTCCGCGTTGATCGTTCGAACAAGACCTCGAGCCACGATGAGTGATCCAGCCCGCGGCATCGCCGGGCAGCTGCAAATAGCTTGCGACGATAAAGGCTAGCTATCCAGCTAATAAAGGTGCACTGTCTCACTGCCACCGCGCGGCCCGTAGCATCTATCGGTGGTGTGGACGCAAGTTTGCGCTCCCGCTCAACGCCACAGCGGAGCACAAAAAGATGCCGGGCCGACGAATCCTGGAACAATCCTCGACATTCGAGTACCGTCTTGCGCAAGACGCAATTAACTTGCGCCAACAAGCCAGAGGAATGCCCCCAGGCATCCGCCGCACGGAGCTCCTGCAAAAGGCCCGGCAGATCGATGTTGCCGGAGAGGTCAACAAGTGGCTGACCTCGCCGGGACTACGGCCCCCAACTTGATCTTCTTCGCTAAAGCGATGAACCTCGGCACAAAGCGAGGAGATTAATTCTCATCGGGAATTTACTCTCACCCTCCCAGGGCTGTAAGCCGCCGCCTGCGCTTTATTTAAGCGGGCGGCGTTTTTGCTCGAGATGGAAAGCCATCGGACGCGACCGTGTCCGCGACGGTTGAAGTGGTCGCCGCGCCGTCCCATGGCAAAAGCAGCAATCTCTCCTAAGGGTGCGAGTTCACTAAGAACCAGGTAGGCCGACAGGTAAGCGTCCCTGAATGGGTGCCTAAATTTTGGACCAGACAACGTCATCGGCGCAGTGCTAGTTTTCCGTATCACCGCATGGTCCGTGGCCTCTATCGGTGACTGAGAGCCGAATGCTCCCGCCTCCTAAGGAATGGAGACGGTTGATGGAAAACGGCAATAGACCCTTTACGAAGACTGAGCTGACACTCGTGGAGCGCCTCAGGCAAGCCGCGCGAGAGGACATGGATGGCCTCGAAATGCTCAAGCTCATCGGAGAAATCGAGGATGAGATCAGACGACGGGGCCTTTCAGTCCCGAGAGGAGTGGACGGTTAGGCACGCTTGAGGCTACGCTTCCGAACCTCTAGGAGAGCACAATGCCTTACTTCACGTCGGATCAGACCCGAGACATCCGCACCGCCAAGGTGCTCGCCGACGCCTTTTGCGCGCTCATGCTCGCAACCTTTTCCATTGTCTTTTTCGGTTGGCTCGGCGGCCTGGCTGCCTTCATTGTCCTCGAAGGTTGCCTGCTTGCGGTCGATTGGCTGGTACCGAGCAAGGACGATGCTGCGGCCGTTGTTCGCTGACTTGACGAAACCGAACATGCGGACGTCGTTCGGTGAGTGCGGTGTCCCTGAGGCAGCGCACCGGGCCGGTTCTGCCTCAATAGCAGACCTGTGGTGGGCGCCGTGGCATGGGCAGCTTGTGACCCATTTGAGACAATGGTCATTCAGTCGTGACACCGAATCGACGCTAGCAGTGACCAAGCTGTCGTAAGTCAGTGTGTGACTGTCATATCCAGTGGTGAGAGGTAGCGCACGCATCTATGCTGGCTTTCGCTGAGGGGCAGATACTGAAGGCGGTGCAGGGCCATCAGTGGTTGTAGCTAATAGTCCTCAGAGCGGCGCAACGTCAGCCGACCTTTCCCTTTTGAGGATGGGATGACGTTCAGCATTCATGCGAAGAAGGAGGACGGGAAACCGTCGGTGCTAGCCACTCAGTCCAATGCTGGCGGTTACGAAAGCTCGCACCCAAATTCGGGCCAGCTGGCAGGTGCAGATCACCGACGAGCAGCAAGATATTTCGGCCTAATAGGTTCGAGGAGCTATGGACCGAAAGCCTTCGATCAGTTTTTGAGCTTCCGCGCTGCTTCGGCATCGCGAGCCACTCGCTCCGCCTTTAATCGCTCGTGGTTTGCATGGAGCGCCGTTTGCGTGCGTTCATACTCGGCCATCGCTACCTTGACGTCCGCCTCCTTGAAGGCCTTTCGTGCCTTACGCAAGGCCGCGGTGGGCACCTGACGGTCGTATGTATAATCCCTCATTTCCTCCTCCTTCTGCAGTTGCTCATTACGCAATTTTTTGTCGGTGGGCCGAAAGTCGAAAGGAGTTTCCCGGGAGTTCGAGGCCTAATTTGCCCTTTTGTGTTTACACTTAACTATGTCGGCGAATGCAAGTCGCCTTGAAGCCAGCGTCCCAGAGCCTTCGACTTCATAGGATCTTCATACGCGGCCAGGGCCGTAACTACGTGATTGCAAACAGCACATTTAAACGTATGCAAGTCGACGCCTGGGCGTGCTGGCTCGATGCTGGTAAGCATCATCTTGGCCTTGCACTTCGGGCAGGCTGGGCGCCCAAATGCAACTGGCGGAATGGCGGACGACATGCGTTTGGATTGGGGCATATGATGCCTCCCCTCGAATAGGCGGGAGCGCAACACTCTCTGTCACCGGTGGATGCCCGGGATGCGGCGGTGATGGAGCTATATAGATCCCGATCGAACCGAATAGCCAGCTAATTCGTGTTCGGTTGCTGCATTAGGGGTTGCAGAGCGCTTCAAGGGTCAAAACAGGGCCAGCGCGTCATCTGCGGTGCGATCAGGGCGCTAAAGATTTCAGTTTGAGGCGGAACGATTCACATGGGCTGGTCTTGGTCTTGAGCGATCGGCGATCTTATCTCCGAAAGCCAAGCCACCGACCGGTCGACATTTTGCCCAATGCCCGGCGGGAGGTCTCAAACGGCCTCAGACGCGCGCACTGAGGCCGTTTTGCTTTTTCAATGACCCACCTGCGACGTGGGCAGCACTCAAAAAAAGTGCACGATCTCACTTCATCGGCGGAATTGTTTGCCCAGGCGGCGCTGCCCGAGCCTACGCGCTTATGTTCAACTGCCGCAGCACGTCAGCGATGAGTTGCTTCACGTCCTGATGGCCACCGTTGTTGAAGGTGATGCGCGTGCCTTGTCCGTCGTAGTGGTGTGGCGGTCACGATCCTATGCGTGTTGATGACGATGGGCTGATCGTCCGGTTGCGTGAACTGCACGAATGCCATGAAAGATCGATCCTGCCTGTTAGGCGCGCGAGCCGCGCGGCACCCCCGAAACCTGCGACGCGCGGGCGTCAAGGTCAAGCCTGTGTACCGAAACGTAAAGGCGAGGCGCTTCAAATGGCTTGCGGCGTTTGTACCCGCTCCACCCGATGCGCCGCCTCGCTTCCCGGTGAGGGCAACACTCATCTACGCGGTTGCGGAACGACCGCTGTTGGCCCTTCGGCGACCTTCAACGATGTCTGCTGTTTGTGCCGCTGTTGAATGATGAGCGGACATCAGGCGCGACCAAGATCAAGCGTCTCACTTATGATGGGGTGGACGCCCCGCCCGACGGCATCGATGTGCCAAAGTGGAGGTGTTGAGCACCACTTAAGGGAGGCGTCCGTGTCAGAGGTTATCATAATCGGTCTGGATATCGCCAAGCATGTTTTCCACGCTCATGGAGCAGACGGGAAAGGGCGAGCTATATTCAGCAAACGGATCAGCCGAGGAAAGCTGCTGGATTTCTTTGCAGCCCAGCCGAGTTGCACGGTAGCTCTGGAGGCATGTGGCGGAGCCCATCACTGGGCCCGGCAGCTCGCCCAGCTTGGCCATGAAGTTCGACTGATCCCTCCCGCCTACGTAAAGCCGTTTGTGAAGCGGCAAAAGAATGACGCGATCGATGCCGAGGCGATCTGCGAAGCAGCGCAGCGGCCGAGCATGCGGTTCGTGGCCGTGAAGAGCGAACAGCAACAGGCGGCGGGTCTGGTGTTTCGGACCCGTGACCTGTTAGTGCGGCAGCGAACGCAGCTCATCAACGCGATCCGGGGACACCTCACTGAATATGGATGGGTCGCACCTAAGGGGCCGTCGCACGTGACGATGCTTACCGACCTGATCGAGGAAGAAGAGATGGCCAGCTCGCTCCCCAAAGCGGCCCACGCCATGTTCCGATTGATGTTGGACCTGCTGACCGACCTCAATGGCAAGGTCGCGGACCTCGACCAGGAAATCGCGCGACGTGCTCGCGAGGACGAAGTATCGCGCCGGCTAATGACCGTTCCCGGCATTGGCCCAATCTCCGCCACCGCGATCGCCGCTCTAGCACCGCCGGCCGAGACCTTTGCCAAAGGCCGTGACTTCGCCGCTTGGTTGGGTCTCACGCCTCTTCAAAGATCGACAGGCGGCAAGCAGAAGCTCGGTGCGACATCCAAGATGGGCGAACGCACGCTCAGGCGCCTCCTCATCATCGGCAGCAGCGCGGTCGTGCAACAGGCAAGCAAACGCGGCGCGCCAAGGGGTTCGTGGCTCGAACAGATGCTAGCTCGCAAACCGCGCATGCTGGTGACCATCGCGCTCGCCAACAAGATGGCGCGGATCGTCTGGGCGCTACTTGTAAAGCAGGAAAATTACAGGGCTCCGGTCGCAGCCAAGGCGTGATCTTGGTGGGCCTGAGGTCGTCAGAGGTGTAGTCGGTCGAAGGAGGGTATGGCGCAACAGTCGGCGAGACGGGGCCGGAAGAACCAGATGTACTCATCGTGCCTAGAGCACGCATTTATGATTTGGTTCCGGTCCGCGAACTCCCATACAGGCCCGCAGCTCCATCGCTGCATCAGAGGCCGGACAGATGGCAGCATCCGACTACGTGCCAATCTTCCTCAAAAACCGCTTGCATCTGGCGGGGCGTCCACAGATGAGTACACGCCCTTCTGTAATGGGCCCGATGATGTCAAGCCTCCCGGGTGAACGTCACGCCGCCGAGCTCATGCTTCTGTCCGTGGTCGACGCCTGGCCGCCACATCATGCTGTCAGAGGGAGCGGTGAGCCTATCTAGATACGCGTGGTTCGTCAGACGACGGCCACTGGGCGTGTAACGGCTTCACCGGATCCACCGTCCCGGCGACGGGACTTCGGGCATTGGGCTTCAGTTTAGCCCGGTTGCGTTCTTAATTTCCTCCGCCTGTTCTATGCCGCTATCGGCCCCGCTTCAGCCCATCGGTAAGTTGTGCCGTCGACCCAGATCCGATGCAAGATCACTGCGAGCTTACGTGCCATGGCGACTTTTGCGCGCTTCGAGCCTCGCCGTTTGGCGACGTCCATCCCCCAGCGCTTGAGTTTTGAGAACCGTGTGATGCGCGATAGCAGAACGTTGGCGGCTTCATACAAGACCGTCCGCACCGTCTCATCGCCGGCCAGCGTGATTCCGCCCGTGACGTCCTTTTCTCCCGATTGATATTTCTTTGGTGTGAGCCCGAACAGCGCGCCTGCTGCCTTTGACTTTGCAATGCGATGAGGATCATCAATCGCGGATTTGTAGGTGATGGCCACCAGGGGGGACCAACGCCTGGTACCGTCATAAGCCGGCGGCAGACTGCATCATCACGCACAATTGCCAGCATAGCCCTGTGCAGCCTTCCGTATTCTGCCTTCAGGGTCGATCGCGCCGAAAGCATCGCATCGGCAATGCGCTCCAATGTCGCCTGGCCCGCAACCAGCTCTCGAATCCGCGCTTCGAAATTCCTTCGGGTCACCGGGCCAACCTTCAGACCGAAGCCGCGCAAAATCCCTCGATACTTAGTTCTACATCGATGAGCCGCCCGAGAAGCTGTTTGCGTGCGATCAGGAGTGCCCGGATCTCTTGCGCGTCAACCGACTTTACGTGTACCGATCGATACCACCCCATCCGGATCAACTGGGCGATCCCGCGGGCATCCTTCCGATCCGTCTTAACCGTCATTGCAGACAACGCGGCCTTCACGTGCCGCGTTTCCAGCAGAACTGTTTCGAATCCTGCACCTCTCAGGCCCGCATGCAGCCATTGCGACAGCGGCCCAGCCTCCAGCCCGATCCGCTTCACTGCAAAGCCGAGCGCCTCAAAAAGCTCAACTAAGGCGCCGGGCTCGCTTGCGACCTTTGCTTCCCTCAGGATATTACCCTGGGCGTCCACAACACACGCGCTCGACAGTTCCAATGACACGTCGATTCCGGCATAATTGTCCACGGCTGTCCTCCGTCTCCAGATGCTTGGGGCCGACTCAAGTCGTGACCCCGTTTCATCATCTATCGGGGGACAGCCACCATCATGACCCCTTGCTCGGAGCCGGGCCCATTACCGCATCTAGCTAGGTCGGCAATTGTGCCTGTCGCACCCTGTCAGGGATTGGCAGCGACCACATGCACAAAGCGAGTTCTTGGCCGACGAAGAAGTTAGCTCAAGATAGCGCTTCTGAGCCGATCTAATCCCGAGCGCGCTGTGCCGCTCCAGCAGAACCACAAGTGATTCGGCTCGCCTCGCCGTCGGAGAATCTCTTCCGTCTATCCGCACTCGGCATGTGCCCCGATCCGCCGAAGCATATGTGAATTTGTTAGATAAGCGAGCAATTTCCCGTCAATGCCCGTCCAACGTATCATTCTCGAAACCCTGCGAATCACCTGTTAATGGTGGTGGCGGAGCACGGCTCACGCTGCACGGCCCAACATTGATTGATCTCTCATGCAATTTGTCGCTAACGGCCCCGACGTCCCCGACGCCCTTTTGCAAGCACATGAAGAAGGCCGGGTTGTTTTTTTCTGCGGGGCGGGGATTTCTTATCCCGCTGGCTTGCCGGGTTTCAAGGGACTGGTCGACGAGATTTACAAGCGTGTCGGCACTAGCCGCTCAGCCATTGAGCAAGATGCCTACGAGCGCAATCAGTTCGATGCTACTCTCGATCTGCTGGAACGCCGACTGCCCGGAAATCGCATCGCCGTTCGGCAAAAGCTGGCCGAAGCCCTGAAGCCTAAGTGGCGCCGCAAGGGTGCCACGGATACTCACGAGGCGCTGCTTGAACTAGCTCGCTGTCGCGACGGCTCACTGCGTCTTGTGACTACAAATTTCGACCGCGTCTTTGAACGAGTAGGAAAGCGGTCCGGCAAGGCATTCGACCCCTACGCCGCGCCGATGCTCCCTATACCGAAGAACAGCCGGTGGAACGGGCTAGTTTATCTACATGGGTTGCTGCCAGCTAAAGCGGACGATGCCGCGCTTCACCGGCTGGTGCTCACTAGTGGCGATTTTGGCCTTGCGTATCTGACAGAACGCTGGGCGGCGCGCTTTGTAGGCGAATTGTTCCGGAATTACCTGGTTTGCTTCGTCGGCTACAGCATCAACGATCCGGTGTTGCGCTACATGATGGACGCACTAGCTGCCGACCGGATGCTGGGCGAGTTCATTCCGCAAGCCTATGCTTTGGGCGATTGCGAGCCGGGCCAAGAACACGCAAAGACGATTGAATGGGCAGCAAAGGGTGTTACACCCATCCTTTACGAGGTCCGCGCGGGCAGTCACTCGGCGCTGCACGAGACTCTGAAGTCGTGGGCCGGCACCTATCGCGATGGCACACTCGGCAAGGAGCGGATCGTCCTTGCGCACGCTCTCGCGCGGCCTTCTGGCAGCACTCAGCAGGACGACTTTGTGGGTCGAATGCTCTGGGCACTGTCCGACGAGTCAGGATTGCCCGCGAAGCAGTTCGCTGACTTTAATCCCGTACCGGGGCTCGAATGGCTAGAGGCGTTCTCGGGTCCACGGTACCTGCACCGTGACTTGAACCGCTTCGGTGTTCCACCGCGCAGAGACGTGGATGACGAACTCCGTTTTAGCTTGATCCAGCGCCCCGCCCCTTATCGATATGCACCATGGATGACACTCGTGTCGGGTGGTGTTCGCGGCAGCGAATGGGACGACGTGATGTTCCATCTGGCCCGCTGGCTGGCCAGGCATTTGAACGATCCAGCATTGATCCTTTGGCTGGCGCAGCACGGTGGCCAATTGCACGAGCGCTGGATAAGGCTCATCGAGCAACAATTGAACCAATTTGCCAAGTTACTTCGGGACGGAAGGACGGCCGAACTGGACGATATCCGCGCCCAATCACCCAATGCCATTCCCGGCCCACTGATGCAAATCATTTGGCGCTTGCTGCTCACGGGGCACGTAAGAGCGCCTTGGCGCGAGCTAAGCTTTTACCACTGGAAGGATCGTCTGAAACGCGACGGATTAACAGCTGCGCTGCGGCTGCAACTCCGCGAGCTACTGTCGCCCAAGGTGACGTTGAAAAAGCCCTTTCGTTGGGGAGCAGAAGAGCGCACGGAAGAGCCAACGCGCATTAAGCAGTTGGTTGATTGGGAACTCGTGCTGGCCGCCGATCACGTTCATTCGTCCCTTCGCGATCTGGCGGATGACCAATGGCAATCGGCGTTACCATCGCTTTTGGATAACTTTCAGCAGCTCCTTCGCGATGCGCTGGATTTGCTGCGTGAATTGGGTGAGGCCGACGACCGAGATGACCGTTCGTACTGGGATTTGCCATCGATCATGCCACATTGGCAGAACCGTGGATTCCGCGACTGGGTGACTTTGATCGAGTTATTGCGTGATGCGTGGCTGGAAACCCAAAAATACGCGCCCGAGCGCGCGCGGCACATAGCACTAGCATGGTTCAATATACCGTATCCGACATTCAAGCGGTTGGCACTGTTTGCCGCCAGCCAGGGTGACGTTATCGATTCAGAAAAGTGGGTCGGATGGTTGGTTTTGGACGATGGTTGGTGGTTATGGTCCGGCGGCACGAAGCGCGAAACCATGAGATTGCTGGTGCTTCAAGGATCGACGATGTCATCGGCAGCTAGAGCCGAGTTAGAGACGGCAATTTTAGCTGGCCCGCCACGCCACATGTATCGAGAAGGCCTCACACCTGAGGATTGGGAATCGATCGTAGAGGACGCAGTTTGGCTACGTCTCGCCAAACTACGCGAGAGCGGCGGTTTGCTGGGGCAAGCCGCTTCTCTGCGGCTCGATAGCTTGACGGCCGCCGAGGCTCGTCGCCGGTTGGCTAAAGATGAACAGGACGAATTCTCACACTGGATGAGTGGAACGGGCGACCCCGATTTTGAATCAAAGCGGCGTGTCGACATTGCACCTCGTAAGCGGACGGATCTGGTCCAATGGCTCAAGCAGCCGCAGACCAGGATGTCGTCCTTTTATGATGAAGACACATGGCTGGATACCTGTCGAACTCGGTTCTTTCATAGTCTCTTTGCCTTATGCGATTTGGCCAGTGAGGGTATTTGGCCTGCCGGGCGTTGGAGAGAGGCGCTACAGGCGTGGAGCGAGGGAATCCTTATTGTTCGGTCGTGGCGCCATGCGGCCCCCTTGCTGGCAAGGATGCCTGAGGCGGTTGTGCAGGCAACCGCTCACAGCCTTACTTGGTGGATGAGGGCGGCCTCTAAAAGCGCTGCCCCGCATGAGACTGTCCTACTCGACCTTTGCGGACGCCTGCTCTCAGCATATCAAGACCCGGATACTGGGATCAGTGAGGACGGAAAGCAGGTCAACGAACCTGTGACGGAAGCCATCAATCATCCGATTGGCCACGTCGCGGAGGCACTGCTAAATCTTTGGTTCGAACGCAAGCCCAATGACAATGAAGGGCTGCCTGCTGGCATCGAGCCGTTTTTCACAGCGATGTGCGATATTGGAGTCGCGCGCTTCCGTCACGGGCGGGTGTTGTTGGCGTCACGTCTGATCGCGTTGTTTCGGGTAGATCGTCCATGGACAGAGCAGAATCTACTGCCTCTTTTTGACTGGGACCGTAATTCTAGCGAAGCAAAGGCAGCTTGGGATGGTTTTCTCTGGTCGCCTCGGCTGTACCACCCACTCCTCATCGCTCTCAAGCCGCAATTCCTGTCCACGGCGCATCACTACGAAAGTCTTGGCGATCACGGCCGACAGTATGCAGCACTCCTCACCTACGCCGCCTTGGACCCGGCGGAAGGCTACACGCCCGAGGACTTCCAACATGCTATTGGGGCCCTACCAGAAGAGGGCTTGCAGGAGGTGGTGCAGGCCCTCTCGCAAGCGCTTGGAGGGGCTGGGGCGCAGCGGGAGGATTACTGGAAAAATCGAGTTCACCCCTTCTGGCAACAAATTTGGCCGAAGTCGCGCGACCTCGCGTCGAACAGCATTTCTGAGTCTCTCGCCATCATGTGTATCGCAGGGGCAGATACGTTCCCTTCCGTACTGGCTACTATCGCGGACTGGTTACGTCCGATCGAACACCCTCACTACGCTGTGCATCAGCTCCATACATCAGGACTATGCGCCCGATTCCCAGAGTCTTCACTACGCTTGCTCGCCGCCATCTTGGCTGATCAGTTGTGGGCACCGAGAGAGCTAACGGAGTGCTTGGAAGCCATAGCACAAGCGGAGCCGCCTTTGCGTAAAGACCATCGATATCAGCGACTAGCTGACTACGCCCGGCGGCGTGGGCATTAGTGCGGTTCACCGACTTGCGCTGGTGCGTTGGTCGGCTCAGATCTCAAACGCTGCCGTTCGCGGAACTGCGGGTAAACCGGCCCTCTGCTCCTTGGCTGGCTTCGTCGTTCGGATCGACTTGCCAGTTCTGAAAGTCCAACGCCCAGCGGTCCTAGTTAGCTACACCCTATGGTAAACTATATGTGTGCCCTAGATTGATACCGCGATCGCAGGTAGATCATGCTTTGCGGTATCAAAAGGAGGCACCGTGAAGCTCCTTCCGCGCTGTTATAAGGTGCACGCTGGCTCTGATTTGATACCGCGCCGGGATATATTGATGCCGCGTTCTAGTTTTCTCGCTCCCAGCTCATAAACTCTTTGGTTGCCAGCTCGCCCGTGACGTCGCAACCCCAGAACGTAAGTTTCCACTCGCTGGCATGAGGGAGCTTGCGATTGAAGCCGCCTTTGGTCATGCACTCGATGAATCCGCGGTCTTGAAGCTCAACAAATGCCCGGGATGCCGTTCCGCGGGCAATATTGCAGCGCTCAGAGGCACGTCGGACCGAAAGCCCAATTCGTCCGTTGTTAAATCCGTCGTATGCTCGCGCGATTTCGATTAGCACCGCCCGCGCCGGGCATGTCAGCGACAAATAAGCCGGAGAGTCGAGCAGCCAGCGATACAAACGCACGTGGGGTGCATCAAGTCGCTTGTTACGCCTGCGGCGACGCATCATGCGCCTCCTGCCTCAGAATGCCGTCCGTGATTGTTCGCGAGTTCAGGCGTACCGAGGGTGCCGGCGGGGCCGAAACCGCACCAGCGCCGTTCTGTGGGTCAGCAATGGGCATTAGGACAGCCCGCCGATGATTTCCAGAACAGTTACGCTACTGCGCAACACGTAACGCGCGTGAAACCCAGCAAAAGGACCACCGTGCGCTTCCTGCAGGGTATCTATGATGACGCCAAGCTTACGCAGTTTGTGGATATAGCTACTCCAGCGCGGGGCGGGGTTGTCGAAGTAAGTGCAGCCGGTGTGCCCTGCCGCCAGCAGTTCCAGCAAGGCCCACGCGGCCCGACCGGCAACGACAACGGCGTTTCCGGCGTCGATCTGAGCCTTCAACGTCAACACCGTCATCAGCGGTCCTCCCTGCCAAGGAGGCCCGCGTTCGCTGCCAGTGTTGCCGCCGTAGGGATCGAGACCCGGCAGCGCCGAGCAACCCACCGGATCCGGTGGTCAGAACCCAAGTCGCGCTGATCGCGCTGGTCGAGGATTTCGGGGAGGTGGAAATATTCTTTCGAATGGGATACCGTCATCGCGCCTAATTCCTGTTGACCTGGAGTTGGCAAAAAGAAGCCCGGCGGCGGTGGCGAGACCGCGCCGGGTTGTTCTTCAGCGGCATCTATGCCGCGCTCGGAAGCGAATTTAGAAATCGGCGCAGATCATCCCTCAAGATCAGCGTCCGCGTGCCACACTTGCGAGCCTTCAGGTGTCCCGAGGCGATGGCTTCGTAGACCTTGGTTCTGCCGATTCCGGCCATAGCGCAGGCTTCTGAAATTGAAAGGCCTTCGCGCTGAAACGTGCTGCCAGTACTCATGTGTGTTTCTCCGTGATCGTCTGTGTCATTGCGGACGACGGAGACTGTGAGCGGTCAGCCTTTTCTATTGCGGGTCTTATTAACTCGCTTCTTTCGAGGTTTTGCGACCCGACGCGCGCGTGCGATGGCTACAGCAAGCGCTTCACACGATTGTTTGCCTCGCCGGTATTCCGGCTCGAAAGAAGTCTGAAGGCGTTTGACAAACTGTACAAATGGCGAAGCTTGACCGCTTCGGTTCTTGTCGGAATCCTTACGGACCTGTGTCGGCAGATCGTTTTCTTGCAAGAGTTTGGTTACGTTCCGTATCCAGGCGTTCCATGCCGCGCCAGAGCGAGGCCCAGCGAGACTATCTCCATCGACCTCCTCTTGAGCCTTCGTGCAGGCGCTGATGAATGCTGTCAGGACGTCGGATAGAATATGTACTCTTTGGATTCGAGCATCGTCGAAATGCCGCTCGATCAAGTAGGTTGCGAAGAAAGCAGCATCGGTACTCTCAGTGCCGATGAGTGCCTTCTGAAACGCACTGGCTGATCTCTGAACCTTTGTAAGTCGTGCTTCGGTGCCATCGAATGACTCTGCAGCCCTCTCAAAAGACGCAAAGTGCAAGAAGTTTGCCGTTAGGCCAATAAGCTTGCCTCGGACATCATCAGGTAGCTCTTTGCCAAGCGCAGCCTGCAATGCTTTCCAGTCTGCCTCGGATATCGCGAAGTCGGGTGTGGCGCCCGCGGAGGAAGCAAAGGGAAGGATTCGTTTGGTGGGGGGCACTGGCGCTTTCGGGAGCACGCTATCGCGTTGATTTTTTCAGATGAACGACGTTATCTACCGCCTCAGGTTCACAATAGGCGGCCCAGGCATCCATCAGCTTGCGACGCTTCTCCAGCGCATCGCTGCGGCGATACGCCTGTTCGGCCTTATCGCCGATAACATGCGCCAGGGCAGTCTCGACGACCTCGCGCGGGAAGTTGGAAACATTGCCGGCCCAATCCCGGAAGCTAGAACGGAAGCCGTGCACGGTCGCGTCCTCCACCTTCATTCGCCGCAACACCATCTCCATCGCCATGTTGGACAGCGGCTTGTTGCGGGCCTGTCCCGCAAAGACGAATTCGCCGCTCTTGAGCTTTTCGAGCTGGCGCAGGATTGCGGCGGTTCGCGAGGACAGGGGAACGCGATGCTCCCGGCCTGCCTTCATACGTTCCGCTGGCACCGTCCAAATTTTCTTGTCGAAATCGATTTCCGACCACTGCATTCCCAAGACCTCGCCCGAACGAGCGGCGGTGAGAATACAAAGCTCCAATGCCAGCGATGCCGTTGCCTCCCGCTGCCGCAGATTGCCGACGAAGGTCGCGACCTCCTCATAGGGCATCGCCGGATGGTGGCCGCGCGCTAGCTTGGACGGCTTTGGCAACAGATGGTCCAAATGACCGCGCCAGCGTGCTGGGTTCTCGCCGTCCCGGAAGCCCTTGGCCTTGGCAGCGTCCAGAACCTTCTCAATCCGCCCGCGCACTCGTGAGGCGGTTTCCGCCTTCGTGGTCCAGATCGGCTTCAGGACGGCCAGCACGTCGTCGGTGGTGATGGTGTCCACCGGCTTCGACCGTAGCGGGGCCGCGTAGCTTTCCAGCGTCGATTTCCATTGCGCCTTGTGTTTCTCGTTGCGGAAGCCGGCCGAAAGCGCCTCCCGCACGTCGTCGGCCATCTCACCGAAGTTGGGGATGCCGCCGTCGCGCTTGCGTTCCTCGATGGGGTTGAGCCCTCGGGCAATCTTCCGGCGCGCGGTGGCGGCCTTCTCGCGGGCATCGGCGAGCGGAACGCTGGCCGCGCTGCCCAGGCCCATTTCCTTAGCCCGGCCGCGCCACGTAAAGCGGAGAACCCATTTACGAGCACCGGTTTCCGAGACGATCAAATAGAGGTTGCCGCCGTCGCTGTATTTGCCCGGCTTGGCAGTCTCGACTTTGCGCGCGGTGAGCTTGCTGGCCATGTTCGCCCTCAATCCGGTCCCCAACTCAGTCCCCAAAAATAACACGGCTTTGGGCGAGCGGGTATAGACATTGACGGACGGAGGCGGCGAAATCAGCCAATTTCGAGCGGATTCGGCATTCTTAGACGGACGATGGCGAACGTCACGAAGACTTAGTTAGTCGGACACTCTCTCCGCCAATTGCGCGATTGTGTGCGTCAAACTACGATTTCGTGCGCTTGGGGCCGCTTCGCGAGCGACTCGTCCCTCTGCTGGTCGCCCTAGCCACGGCCCGTCTCTGTAGGGTCGCGATCGGCCGTTGGCACCAGTCCCCACGAAGCTTCGCTTCATAGCTTCAGCTCAACGCGTGACCAGCTAGCCCGTACACCCACGGCTCATTTTCCTTTCGGTTCAGGAATCGCCGGCCCTTAGACATCGTCGTGACGGTGTCGGTCATCCCGAGGCGGCTCTGTTGAAGGAAGTCGGCAAACAGACCCGTCTGCTCCCGCGTATCGACGCGGACGAATTGTCTCGCGAGATCCCTGAGATGCACGGCCGTGAGATGGATCGCGTCACAATCATTGCTGGCGATGATCGGGCCGATCACATGACCGCGCCCGAATTCGCGCTTCATGGAATAACCGACGGTCTCTCCGCCGCGGCGCAGGACGGAGATTGACGCACCTTCAGAAAGCAACGCGAGCAGCTTCTGCCGGTTAGTTCCGAACGCGCGTTCATCCAGTGCCGCGATCTCTCCGATGTTAGCCGTGGACAGCGAGCTCAACTCACCGGCCAGACCCGGCACCGGCGGGGGCGGTGAGACGATCTCTCCTTGCCACAGATGCACGGTGGCTTCCTTCGTGAACCCCAGCGACAGATACAGATGATAGGCGGCATGGGTTGAATTGAGGGTCAAATTCCGGTCGCCACACCGCTCGAAAACCTGCTCCATGAGCCAGCGGCCAGTACCTTGTGCCTGGGTTCGGGGCGATGTGATCACCAGGCCAATCGTCGCGAATTCCTGGCTATAAGGGAACCACATCGCGCTGCCGAAAACGCGGCCTATGCCGTCAACGGCGACGATGCCGTGGCCGGCGCGGCGTAGGAAATCCCAATCCTTGGGGCGATGCGGCCAGCCGACACCGATCGAAAGCGCGTGGAGCAGCTTCACATCAACGTCGTTTATGTCCTTGGCCACCAGTTCAAAGGACTTCACGCGTACCGTTCGTCCCATTCAGCTCATCCATTCCTTTGCGGGCTCAAAGGCCGCGGCCTATCCCCCGCCGACCTTCTGCTGCGTGCCGCACAAGCCCTCTTTTGCAGCAGCATAGCGCGGAAGGCCAGCAGGTTTCGCCTGTTTGGCGGGCGGTACTCGGAATGTTTCGCCGCCAGTGGAGCTCGATTCAGCAGGGAAAGCTACTGGTTGCGGCCTATCGATATCCGGCAACAGCAGGCAGGGTGACCCCAGTGAACGTTGAAGGCTTCGTAGGGCTCGCCGCCTTTCCAGCCCTCGGTGGCCGGCCAGTCCGGTCTCAACGCGCCGCATCCCGGGCGAGGACCTGAGAGGACCACGTCGATGGCGTTCCTTTTCAATTCCGATGCTGCTCGGGCGGCTATATTCCGGCAGGCCTTTGCGCGCGAGCTCCCTGATCTCGAATTCTATCATTCCAGCGAATGCTTCGAGCCGGAAAAGGTACGGTACCTGATAACCTGGAACCCGCCCGACGATCTCTCGCGTTTTCGAAATCTGGAAATGCTCTTTTCCACCGGTGCGGGGGTCGATCAATTCAAGCCGGAGACCCTACCTGGCCACGTCAAGCTCGTGCGCATGATCGAGGATGGCATCATACGCATGATGCAGGAGTACGTCGTGCTTGGGGTGCTGACACTCCATCGCGAGATGCTTGCCTATCGGGAGCAGCAGGGAAGAGGCCTATGGCAGGCTCTTGCAACGCCCCAGGCTGCCGATCGGCGCGTCGGCTTTCTGGGCCTCGGCATGTTGGCGCAAGCTGCGATTGATCGCCTCAAGCCGTTTGGATTTCCCCTTGCCGCGTGGAGCCGCAGCAACAAAACGATCGAGGGCGTCACCTGCTTCCACGGCGATGGTCAGCTTGGCAGCTTCCTGAAAGGAACGGACATTCTCGTCTGTCTTCTGCCCCTGACGGAGCAAACGAGCGGCATCCTGAACGCACAGCTGTTCTCTCTCCTGCCGGCGGGAGCAAGGCTGCTGCATGTCGGCCGCGGTCCGCAGCTTGACCAGGGCGCACTCATCGAGGCGCTCGACAGCGGGCACCTTGCGGCCGCCATGCTTGACGTCACCGATCCCGAGCCATTGCCAGAGAACCATCCACTCTGGTCCCATCCGAAGGTGATCATCACGCCGCATATCGCGTCCGTGACGCAACCGCATACGGCAGCACAATCCGTCATAGAGAACATCCGGCGCCACCGCGCTGGACGAAATCCGATCGGCCTCGTCGATCGAGCGCTCGGTTACTAACAGGAAAGATGCCATGTCACTTCTGATTGCCATCGACACCAATCCGGATTTTGTACCGAAGAAGGCCGTGCCGGATCCGGAACGGCTCATTTCGGGCAATCCGTCCTTCAAGACCTGGGCGCAGGACGCCTCGAAGGGTGAGAAGGTGCTGACGGGCGTCTGGGAGGCAACCCCCGGCGAGACCCATTCGATCAAGGGCACCACCTTCGAGTTCTGCCACATCATCTCGGGTCTTATCGAAATCGAGGAAAAAGGTGGTGAGACGAAGACTTTCCGCGCCGGCGACAGCTTTGTGATGAAGCCGGGCTTTGTTGGCGTCTGGCGCACGATCGAGACCGTGCGGAAGATCTATGTCTGCCACTATGACTGAGCACGATGCCTGACGGCGGCCTCACTAAACGACGGCCAGAACAATCGACTTTCGAGTGCCCGTCTGACCGGATTCAACGCGGTCAGACGCTTCCTTCTCGATGAAAAATGCGGCGCGCGGTGCTGTATGGCTCAGATGAGACGGCTTGTCTCGCCAATCGCATATCCGGCAGTGTTGGCGGTTTGACCCCGAAGAGTAAGGGAACAAATACATGGTTGCATTGAAAGACAAGGATCTGTTTCGCCAGCAGGCACTGATCGGCGGCCACTGGCGCGACGCGAGTGCGAAGGCGACGGTTGATGTCATCGATCCTGCCAGCCAGCAAGTTCTTGGCACCATCCCCGATATGGGGTGCGAGGAGACCAAGGCTGCCATCAGCGCTGCGGTCGACGCGTTCAAGCATTGGAAGACCAAGGCCCATGCAGAGCGCGCCGCGCTGCTGGAGCGCTGGTATGAGCTCATGCGACTCCATGAGCAGGATTTGGCTCTTCTGCTCACGCTGGAGCAGGGCAAGCCACTGGCGGAATCGCTCGGCGAAATCCGCTATGGAGCCTCCTTCGTCAAATGGTTTGCGGAAGAGGCGCGCCGGATCAACGGATCGACGGTCCCGTCTCCCACGGTCGATCGCCGCATTCTGGTTTTGAAAGAGCCTGTCGGCGTCTGCGGGATCATTACGCCCTGGAATTTCCCCAACGCGATGATTACACGGAAAGTGGCGCCCGCGCTGGCCGCGGGCTGCACCGTCGTCATCAAGCCCTCTGAATTCACGCCGTTTTCGGCCCTCGCGATCGGTGTGCTGGCGGAGCGGGCGGGGATTCCACCTGGCGTGATCAACATCGTGACGGGCATGCCGACGGACATTGGCAAGGAGCTGATGGCCAATGAGTCCGTCCGCAAGATCTCGTTCACGGGATCGACCCGCGTCGGCGCGCTGCTGATGAAAGGCGCCGCCGACAACATCAAGCGGCTCAGTCTCGAGCTCGGCGGCAACGCGCCGTTCATCGTCTTCGACGATGCCGATATCGACCGCGCCGTCGAGGGCGCAATTGCGTCGAAGTTCCGCAACGGCGGACAGACCTGCGTCTGCTGCAATCGCATTCTTGTCCAATCGGGTGTCTACGATGCCTTTGCACAGAAGCTCGCCGGCAAGGTCGCGAAAATGAAGGTCGGTGCCGGTACGGAAGATGGGGTCGCAATCGGGCCGATGATCAATGGCGCAGCGATCGAGAAGATCAAGCGGCACGTCATGGACGCGCTGGATAAAGGCGCAAAGATCATCGCTGAGAGTGAGGCGGTGCCGGAGGGCCGGCAATTTGCTCGGCCTCTCGTGCTCGGTGGCGCGACGACCGAGATGCTCCTGGCTTCGGAGGAGACCTTCGGGCCGGTCGCGCCGCTTTTCCGGTTCGAGACGGAGGACGAGGCGATAGCGATCGCAAACGGTACGCCCTTCGGTCTTGCGGCGTATTTCTACACTGAAAACCTGAAGCGTTCTTGGCGTGTTGCCGAAGCGCTGGAGTTCGGCATGGTCGGCTTGAACACCGGCCTGATCTCGACCGAGGTTGCGCCCTTTGGCGGTGTCAAACAGTCGGGCCTGGGACGCGAGGGATCTCAGCTCGGGATAGAAGAATATCTCGAGAGCAAGGCCCTTCATGTCGGCGGCCTGGATTGAGCGTCCATCGGATCTGAAACAAGAAAAGGGGGCGGTTGAACCGCCCCCTTTTCCTTGACCAGCGCAGATCTCTATTGCTGAAATGCCGCGAGCGATCCCGAAAGAACTGCGCTTAGGCGCTTTTACGAAGAGGCTCCAGGCCGACTGCGGCAGCCAAGCCGCCGATGCCAGAGACCTCGGCGTATTCATAGAAGGGGTTCGCCGGCTCGTGACCGCGGTTCACCCATACCTTGCTCTTGATACCCAGATCGTAGGCGGTCATCAGATCGTAGCGGAACGAGGAGGAGACGTGGGTGATATCTTCCGGGCCGCAGCCCAGCTTGTCGAGCATGTATTCGAAGCCCTTCATGTGTGGCTTGTAGGCGCCAGTCTCCTCGGCCGTGATGACCGTGTGGAAGGGAGCACCGAGCTTCTCCACGTTGGACATGATGAGGTTCTTCATGGAGTTCGACAAAATGACCAGCGGAATCTCCCTGGCAACTTTGGCCAGACCAGCCGGGACGTCGGCATGTGGACCCCACGTGTGGATCTCTTCATTGATGCGCTGGGCATCCTCCGGCCGAAATACGATACCGTTGCGCTTGCAAGCGCGCTCCACCGAATTATGCACGACCTCGAAGTACGGCTTCCACGCGCCAAGAACCTCGTCCAGGCGATAGGCGGCGAAATCCTTGATGAAACTAGCCATCGTCGTGGCAGAAAGTTGAGAGCCATAGACTCTCCTCGCCGCGCCGGCCATGTCGAAATTGGTCAGCGTGCCGTAACAGTCGAAGGTGATGTATTTGGGTCTGAACGTCGCCATAGCTCCAATCCTTGCGATCTCACGCACCGCTTGCCGGTACGACAAGCATCATAGCGAGCACCCGACAAGATAAAGCACCGATGTCGCGGTGACCGGGAGCAGATTGTGTCGTATCGGATCGGAGCTGTGGCAGAGAGTTGTGCGAAATAGGCGCATCCGACGTGAGCGCCAATGCCTGGCGCAAGCCGATGCCGGCATAAGATGCGGCGCCGATCGTCAATGACAGTCAAAATGCCCTTCGTCCATGTCCAGCCTGGGAGCAACTGCTGTCTTGGTCATCCTACGTTGAGTGCGAAAACATCGGGGTGGCCGCACAAACATTGCGGTTGATCTGGAGGACGACATGTTGAGCAACTCGCTGATTGAACTCGATCGCGCGCATCTGATTCACCCGGTCTCATCCTATCGAAGCCACGAGACGACGGGTGTCCGCGTGCTGAAGTCAGGGAAGGGCGCGACGCTGACCGATGTCTCGGGACGTCAATTGCTGGACGGCTTCGCCGGCCTATGGTGTGTCAATGCCGGCTACGGACAGGACAGCATCGTTGAAGCGGCTACGCGGCAGCTGCAGGAGCTGCCTTATGCGACGGGCTATTTCGGTTTGGGCTCGGACCCGGCGATCCGGCTGGCGGCCAGGTTGGCTGAATTGGCGCCTGCCGATCTGAACCATGTCTACTTCACGCTGGGTGGCTCCGATGCCATCGACAGTACGATCCGGTTCATCAGGTACTACTATCATTCCAAAGGGCGGCCGCAGAAGGACCAGTTCATTTCCGTCGAGTCTGGCTACCATGGATCGTCGACGGCAGGGGCTGGCTTGACGGCGCTGCCCGCCTTTCATGCGGGCTTTGGGGTGCCATACAACTGGCAACACAAGATCCCCTCGCACTACGCCTATCGCAACCCTGTCGGTTCCCATCCCCAGGCTATCATTGCGGCGTCGGTCGCGGCCTTGCGGGCCAAGATCGCCGAACTCGGCGCCGAACGCGTCGCCGCCTTCTATGTCGAGCCGATACAGGGGTCAGGAGGCGTCCTCGTTCCGCCGCCGTCCTGGCTGAAGGCGATGCATGCGGTCTGCAAGGAGCACGATATTCTGTTCGTTGCCGATGAGGTCATCACCGGCTTTGGCCGTGTCGGTCCGCTCTTCGCCTGTGAAGAGGATGACGTCGTGCCGGATCTCATGACCACGGCAAAGGGGCTAACCTCTGGCTACGTGCCGATGGGGGCCGTTCTCATGTCCGACGGCGTCTACAACACGATTGCCGATGGCGCCGGCAAGGTGGCCGTCGGCCACGGCTACACCTATTCCGCTCATCCCGTCAGCGCAGCCGTTGGGCTCGCGTGCCTTGATCTCTATGAAAACGGCTTGCTGGAAAACGGCCGGAAGGCCGGGCACCGGCTGATGGAAGGTCTTCGGGCGCTTGCCGATCATCCGCTTGTCGGCGATGTCCGCGGTCGCGGCATGCTGGCTGCAATCGAGCTCGTGACTGACAAGGAGCTCAAGACGCCTCTGCCGGCGGAAGCCGACGCGGCGCGCCGCATCTTCGACCGCGCGTGGGACAATGGTCTCGTGATCCGCGCCTTCGCGCAAGGCGTGCTGGGCTACGCGCCGCCGCTGTGCTGCACCGATGACGACATCGACGGCATTATCGAGCGGACAAAGACTACGCTCGACCAGACGCTCGAAGACAAGGACGTCCGCGCGGCGATGAAGGGATGATCACCGCGCTGCCGGTCGGAGATTGTTCTTAGCTATCGAAGATGCTTTCGAGCGGCAGATGGGATTTCACGATCGGGGACTTCAGCACGACGAAACTGAAGTACTTGTCGATGCCGATATCCATCTCGACCAGGCGTTCCATGACCGCCTGGTATTCGCTGATCCCCGCGGTGATGAACTTGACGAGATAGTCGTACCCGCCCGAAACCAGATGGCATTCGACGACCGAATCGATCTTTTCGATCGTCGTGAGAAAGCGAGCGAAATCGATCTGCCGATGATTCTTCAGGGTGATTTCAGCGAAGACCGTCAGAGTTTGTCCGAGCTTGGCAACATCGATCTGGGCGGAATAGCCGGTGATGAAGCCCTCCGTCTGGAGCCTCTTGACGCGCATCAGGCACGGGCTCGGCGAAAGATTTATCAGCTCTGCGAGCTCGACGTTGGAAATGCGCCCGTTCTTCTGCAGTTCGCATAAAATCCTGATGTCGATCTTATCGAGCTTCATAGCAATGCCATCAGATGGGGCCGACAACGGCGTCAGGGCTTTGAGTCTTCAGCGTCATATGCATTGTCATAGCATCAACCAGCAGCTTTTCCCAACGAGGCGGAAACTGCAATTCAGAACTCGCTGACCTTCCCCCAGGCGCTCATTTTCAGCCGTTCCGGCCTGTAGGGACGCGGGTCGACGATCGGTGCTCGACCGGTGATGATGTCGGCGATCAAGTGCCCGGTGCCGGGCCCAATCCCGAAGCCGTGCCCACTGAACCCCGCCGCAAGGATGAAGCCTGGAATGGATTCAACTTCGCCGATTGCCGGAATGCCGTCCGGTGTGCTGTCGATGTAGCCGGCCCAGACGTTTGAGATGGCGAGGTGCCGCAGCTCGGGGACCAGCTTGCACGCGCGTCGATGCGTCAGCCGAATCTGCCTCATGTCGGGGCGGGGATTGAGCGTTCGGTTCAGCTCCATCGGAGTCACCTCGTCGAGCCTCCATTTCGCCAGGGATTCGTGGCCTTGCCGCATGCCCTCGAAGGCCCCAGGGCTGAGGCTTCGCCAGCGGCGGGCGAACATGGGGAGGAATTCGCGGCCGAACCTGACCTGCTGCGGCGTCGGATCTAGTCGCGCGCGCCCGCTGATGGCCAGCGTGTATCCGCCATTGCCGCGTCGCGTGGCCGACACGAGCCCTGCGTAAAGGGCATCAGGCAGGTCGGCCGCGCCCGGGGCCAGGGCGAGAATTGAAGCGCGCACGGATGCCTGCGGGAAGCGAATTCCGAGCTGGTTGCAGAACGAAGATGCCCATGCGCCTCCTGCCATGACCACCGTCCTCGTCCGGATCGTGCCCGCCTCGGTCACCACGCCGTTGACCCGGCCGGCACTGAGCTCGATGCCGCGCGCGGCGCAGAGCTGGTGCACCGTGCCGCCCGCCGCCATGATCGCACGCGCGGCGATGGGGACGGCCTTTGAAGTGTCCGCCGTCCCGTCTGTCGGCGAGAAGACGCCGCCCTTCCACTTGCGACCCGTCGCCTTGCCCCGACCGCTCGCCTCTTCCGAGCTCAACAGATGCGTCGTGACGCCAACGGTCCTGGCGAAGTCTCGCCACTTGGCCCAGCCTGCCAGCTCATTCTCGTCGTTCGACAAATACAATAGGCCGCAGCGGCGAAAGCCCGTGTGTTCACCCGTTTCCTGGGCAACTCGTTCCCAGAGATCGAGGCTCTTGGTCGCAAGAGGCAGCTCGCGTGCGTCGCGGTTCTGTTGTCGGCACCATCCCCAGTTGCGGCTGGACTGCTCGGCGGCGACGCGGCCCTTCTCGAGCAAGGCAACCTTGAGGCCGCGACGCGCGAGATAGTAGCTTGTGAACACGCCCACGACGCCGCCGCCGATGACGACGACGTCCGCCTCACGAGGCAGGGATGGACTGGATTCGATATGCAGGAGCGGCGCGCTCATCCGACAGGGATCTCCGGTGGTTGCGTAGCGTAACCGGGGAATTGCGGCAGGCCCCGCGGACTTTGGCCATGAGACCGAATATCCTGCGGTTTACTGCCTTTGACACAGGCTATTATTGCGAAAATACTTTGCTTGGGTCGCAGCTTGCAGGCGACGAGACTGATGCACGTGCTCCTGCGATCCGTCGCGCGCCGCCGCGGCAGGGCTGGCGGCGCAGACTGAAATGCCAAATCGGACTTCGTTTTCAGAAGTTCCTGCTGCTTCGATGCCGGCTTTCGGCGACTCCAGGGTGATTCAAATCGTCAAGATCGGCAGAACGGATCGAAGGATCGAAGTCCATAGAGGCAACCCGCATGAGCCTTGTCGAGGAGCAGATCTTGGCAGAAGCGATCAAGCTATGAGCTCGGCACCATCCATGCTTCGCTTCGATCGAACTGACCTGTTCGGTCGGCGCCGCACTGCGAAGAAGAGTTCTTGCCTCTTGCGCGGGGAGGCCTGAATCATGTCGCAGCCTCCAATGGAGGAATGGCACGTCGAACGTCAAATCGTCGACCTGTCGAAGAAGCGTGGCAAGGCAAAGAACCGAAGGCGCGGCTCGCAGCAGGATGGCCGAACGAAGCTAAAAAGGGAGGATGTTCCGATGGCCTCTGGCGAGCCGGCTGCAGCCCCCGCCGATGTCGCGCTGTCGGTGCGCGAACTGACCGTGAGCCTGCCTGAAGGAATGGAGCGGGCCCACGCCGTCGAGAACATCTCCTTCGATCTCAAACGTGGACAGATTCTCTGCATCATCGGAGAATCTGGATCGGGCAAGTCGGTCACCGCCAATGCGATCATGGGGCTTCTGCCGAAGGTGATCAGGGTCACCTCGGGGGCGATCCACCTGAATGGGACGAACATCGTAGGCCTCGCGCCAGAAAAGCTCCGCAGTCTGCGCGGCCGAGTCGTCTCGATGATCTTTCAAGATCCTCTCTCGGCGCTCAACCCGCTGATGACCGTGGGCGCGCAGATCGAGGAGGTGATGGCCGCGCACGACGTGGGCACGCCGGCCTCGCGCCGCAGCCGGGCCATAGACTTGTTGATTGAAGTGGGTCTGCCTGATCCGCAGCTCATGTATCACCAATATCCCTTCCGGCTTTCGGGCGGGCAGCGGCAGCGGGTGATGATCGCTATGGCTCTGGCTCTCGAACCTGCGATCCTGATTGCGGACGAGCCGACCACCGCACTCGACGTGACGACCCAGGCGCAGATCCTGCAATTGATCCGCGACATTCAGCGCCGCAAGGGAATGAGCGTCATGTTCATTACCCATGATTTCGGCGTCGTCGCGGAGATTGCCGACCACGTTGTGGTGATGGAGAAGGGCCATTGCGTGGAGCAGGGCAGTGCCGCGCAGGTGCTGAAGTCGCCCGGTCATCTCTATACGCGCCGTCTGATCGCAGCCGTGCCCCACCTGACCGGGAAGGACCGCGTTCCCTCGGAAGCCCTGGAGCGAGCGTCGATCCTGAAGGTCGAATGCCTGGCAAAGACTTATCGCAGCGGCAGCGCGCTTTTCCGTACGCAGCGCATCGTGCCTGCGGTCAATGGGGTCAGCTTCGACCTCACGTCGGGTCGCACGCTCGGCGTCGTCGGGGAAAGCGGTTCGGGCAAGTCGTCGCTCGGTCGGCTGTTGATCAAGCTCATGGAGTGCGACGGCGGCTCGATTCTGTTCGAAGGCCGCGACATCGCTGGGCTTTCCGAAGCCGAGTTTCGGCCGCTACGGCCGAACATCCAGATGATCTTTCAGGATCCTTTCGCATCGCTCAATCCGCGATCGACGGTCGGTCAAATTCTCACTGTCGGCCCGGTCGCGCATGGCATGCCTTATGACAAAGCTTGCGAGCGTGCGCGGGAGCTTCTGTCCCATGTCGGCCTGGATGCAGGCGCCTTTGAGCGCTATCCGCACGAGTTCTCCGGCGGGCAGCGCCAGCGCGTCGGCATCGCGCGGGCGCTGATGTTCAAGCCAAAATTGCTGATTGCCGACGAAGCGGTCTCAGCGCTCGACGTATCGATCCAGGCCCAGATCTTGAAGCTGCTCGACCAGATCCAGCGGGAGACCGGCGTCTCGATGATCTTCATCACGCATGATCTGCGCGTCGCAAGCCAAATCTGCGATGAAATCGCCGTCATGCATCGAGGACAAATCGTGGAACGCGGACCGCCGTCCCAGATATTCCTCGATCCGAAATCCACCTACACGCGAGAACTGGTGGCAGCAATCCCGGGCGAGCAACCCCTGAGCATGCCCGAACATGCAGAGTATGGCGGACAGCACAAGGGAGGAGAGACGTTATGACCAAGGGTTCTGCAACGACATCGAGCTACTCGCGGCGTGATGCTCTGCGAATGGTGGCGATCGGCGGAGCTGCCGGCCTGATCGCGCCCAATCTATTGGGCAAGCCGGCCAACGCGCGCACCTCTCCGACAAAGCCAACCGGCCGCGTGATCGTCGGGCTTGGACAAGAGCCGACCGTCTTCAATCCGCTGATGGTACACATTGAAGTCGATGATGGCGTGCATTTCTCGGTCTTCGACGCGCTGTTTCGCATCGATCCTCAGGGCGTTATTCAGCCCAACCTGGCCGTGGAAGTGCCGAACCAGAAGAATGGCGGCATTTCGGAAGACGGTCTCAATTGGCGTATTCGTTTGCGTGACGATGTCCGCTGGCACGACGGCAAACCGTTCAGCGCCGAGGACGTGAAGTTCACGCTCGAGCTGATTACGAATCCGAACTTCCGGAGTTGGCGCACGGCCGGCCATGCTCTCGTGCGCGACATCACGGTGGTCTCGCCGACGGAGATCACGTGGCGAATGGAGGAGGCCTTTGCGCCATATCTGTCGTTCCTGACCGAAACCTTCATCGTCCCCAAGCACATCCTCGAGAAAGAGGCCAATCCCAACAACGCCGCCTTCAACCAGGCGCCGGTTGGTACCGGCGCCTTCAAGTGGGGCAAGAGGGTTGCTGGTGATCATCTCGAACTCGTTGCGAACACCGAGTACTTCGGTGATGGTCCTCACATCGAGAGGCTGGTCTTCAAATACATTCCCGATCTCACGGTCCTCTACACCCAGTTCAAGAGCGGCGACATTGATCTCGTAGGCCAGCCTTACGTCACGCCCGATCACTACGGGGAAGCCAAGACGCTGCCAAACCGTGTGGTGACGCTCGTCCCAAGGACCTCGTTCGAATCCTTCTACCTGAACCTTGAGCGCCCGCAGTTCAAGGAGCTTGCCGTTCGCGAGGCGCTCTACGCGGCGATCGACAAGGAGGCGATCATTCAGGGGCTCTATTACGGGGTGCCTACCCCGACAGAGACGTTCATGCCGCGGCAGTCCTTCTTCTTCCACGCCAATCTGCCCCTGCACCAATTTGATGTAAAGCGCGCGGGCAAGATCCTCGACCAGGCCGGCTGGGCAAAGGGCGCGGACGGCATTCGCGCCAAGAACGGCGTTCGCCTGTCCTTTACCAATTCGACCACGTCGGGCGATCCCCTTCGTGAACAGGTGCAGCAGTTCCTGCAGCAGACCTTTGCTCAGCTCGGCGTTGAGATGAAGATATCGAACTTGCCCGCGGCCGTGATGTGGGGCGATTTCTGGGTGCAATCGCAGTTCGATTCCGTGATCGTAGGCAGCTCGTATCTGATTGGCGCCGATCCGGACGTCACCAATCGCCTCCACTCGCGCTCGATCGCAGCGAAGGGCGGCCGCGGCTCGAACAATGCCCAATACGCAAATCCGGAGGTCGATGCCCTCCTTGACAAAGGCGCGCGCACCTTCGATCCCGAAGCGCGGCGCGCGATCTACTTTCGCGTACAGGAACTCGTGCGCCGCGATCTGCCTTTCCTACCGCTGTATCAGAGCAACTCGGTCCAAGGTCTCAAGAAGGGGATCAATGGATTCGTGCCGAATGGCAACACGCGCACGGAGTCCTGGAACGCGCTCGCCTGGTATTGGGCGAGCTGATGTCTCGCCGGACGGACCGCGTCGGACGGTGTTGTCACGCTAATGGAGGACTCGAATGTCCGCCTTCCTGCTGAATCGTCTCCTGCAGAGCATCGTGCTGCTGGTGATCGTCTCGATCATCGGCTTCACGGTTCTCAACCTCATGCCGGGTGGTCCTCTCGCGCAGTTCGGGCTCGATCCGGGGATGACCCAGAAGGATGTGGAGCGGCTCGCAGCGCAACTCGGGTTGAACCGGCCGCTATGGATGCAGTATCTCGATTGGGCCTGGCGGCTGCTCCAGGGAGATTGGGGACACTCGTTCCGCGATGGCTCTTCGGTGCTGACGGTGATTGGTCGACACTTGCTGGCGACGCTACTGCTTATGGGTACGTCCACCGCATTTGCGATCGGGGTCGGTGCCTGGATCGGAATCCGCGGCGCGACCCACCGCTATTCGCTGTTCGACTACTGCGCGACTGTCGGCGCCATGGTGGCGCTGTCCGTTCCGACGTTCTGGTTCGGCCTGATCGGCATCTACATCTTCACCCTGAAGCTGGGTTGGGTGCCCGCGGGCAACATGTACACGATCGGCGACGGCTCGATACTGGACTATCTGCATCACCTGATCTTGCCGAGCCTGGTGCTGTCCCTCGTTCATGTCGCTATCTGGAGCCGTTACATGCGGACGGCAACGCTCGATGCGCTCAGTCAGGATTTCGTCAAGACGGCCCGGGCCAAGGGCGTGAGCGAACGCCGCATCTTGCTGAAGCATGTCATCGGCAATGCGCTGTTGCCGATGATCACGCTGGCAGGGATGCAATTGCCCAGCATTCTCACTGGCGCGCTGGTCACGGAGACCGTGTTCACCTGGCCGGGCATGGGGCGGCTGTTTCTCGACAGCCTTGGCTACAGCGACTATCCGGTCGTGATGGGGCTGTTGATCTTCTCGGCCATCCTGGTCCTGTTGGGTAATCTGATCGCAGACATCGTGATCGCCACCGTCGATCCGCGCATTCGCCTGGCCTGAGCCTGCGGACTCACGACAGATAAGAGGAGCGAGTAGATATGACCGCCATCGTCGCGCACGCAGCTCCGGCCCGCTGGTGGCACAGCCGTGCTGTTATCCGCTTCATGCGTCACCACCTGGCGCTCTTGGGAATCGCGATGATCACCCTGCTCGTGCTGGCGTGCGCCATCGGTCCCTATGCCTTGCCCTACGATTCGCTCCACATCGATCTGCGCGCCCGCTTTGCTCCGCCCCTGACAGGCAACCATTACTTGGGCACGGATCCCTTAGGGCGAGACCTCGCGGTGCGGCTGTTGATGGCCGGGCGCGTCTCGCTGGCGGTGGGATTCTCCGCGATGTTGCTGTCGACGTTGATCGGTACGCTCATTGGCGTGACGGCCGGCTATCGCGGGGGTTGGGTCGGGGCGGCATTGATGCGGACGGTCGATGGCTTCCTGTCCTATCCCTCGATCTTTCTCGTGCTGGCGCTGGCCGCAACGCTGCGGCCGAGCCCGGCGATGATCACCGTGATCATTGCGGTCACGAGCTGGATGGAGACTGCGCGAATCGTCGAGGCCGAGGTCCGTTCGCTGCGCGAGCGCGAGTTCGTCCAGGCTGCGCGCATGGTCGGGCTTCGCAGGTCGCACATCATGTTCCGCGAGATCCTGCCCAATGCCATGGGTCCCATCATCGTCGCCGCAAGTCTGGCCGTGGCGCGCGCGATCCTTCTGGAGGCCTATATCAGCTTTCTCGGCTACGGCATCCAGCCGCCGCTGCCCAGCTGGGGCAACATGCTCAATGGCGCCCAGCAATATCTGGCGAGCGCTCCCTGGCTCGCCATCATTCCCGGTGCCGCCATTACGATGGCGGTGACGAGCTTCAATTTCATCGGTGACGGTCTGCGAGATGCCCTCGACGTTCGAAACGACCACATCTGAACGATTTGAACCGAGCCGCGGCTGAACCCAGCAACCATACGAGAAGCAAAGCCATGCATGCGCCTAGAGTTGCCGAGAAGGCCACGCCCTATTGGTGGGAAGCCGCGCCGCTTATGCCGCCGCCTCAGCATCCAATAGCCAAGAAGCTCGACGTGTTGATCGTGGGCGCGGGCTATGCAGGGCTCTCGGCCGGTCTGGTGCTGGCGCGCGAGGGCCGCTCGGTTGCGGCCTATGATGCCATGGACCCTGGTGAAGGAGCTTCGACGCGCAACGGCGGTATCACCAGCGGATCCATTCGGCCCGATTACGCGACGCTCACGCGCCGGTTCGGAGAGGAGAGGGCGCTGGCGATCGAGGCGGAAGGTAAGGCCGCACGCGAGTTCCTGTACGATTTCATCAGGACGGAAGGACTCGCCTGCGACTTCCAGCCGGTGGGGCAGTTTAAGGGCGCCTTCGGCTATGAGCAATACGAAGCCATCGCGCGCACCGCCGAGCGGCTCGCAAAGAAGCTTGGGATCGAAGCCTACGCAGTTCCCTATGCCGAGCAGCGCCAGTATATCGGCACCGATGTCTATCGCGGCGGTACGGTTCGGATGGACATCGGCGGGCTGCACCCGGCGAAATTCCACGCCGAACTGCTGCGGGTCGCGCTCGCTTCCGGTTTGACAGTCCACGCCCGGACGCCCGTGATCTCGATCGACAGAGATGGCTCCGGTTTCCGCGTTGTCACCGCGGCCGGTCCGGTGCAGGCGCGTCAGGTGCTGGTGTGTACCAACGGTTACACCGACGGCGCCGTGCCCTTCCTGCGCCGTCGGCTGGTCCCGGTTCGCAGCCGGATCATTGCGACGGAGGAGCTTGCGCCCGAAGTCATGGCGCGGCTGATGCCGAAACGCATGATGATCACGGAGAACCGGGAGGTCGGCTTCTATTATCGGCCCTCGCCTGATGGCAAACGCATCTTGCTGGGCGGCCGCGACAGCTCTCGTGTCGGCGACCCCGTCGCCCCGAAGCTGCTTCTGCGCAAGGGCCTGGTGAATCTGTTCCCTGAACTGGAGGCCGTTCGCCTCTCTCACACCTGGTTCGGCCATGTGGCCATGAACCGCGACATGATTCCGCGCATTTTCGAGAAGGAAGGTATCGTCTATGCCAGCGGCTTCTGCGGGTCGGGCGTGGTCTGGGCGCCATGGGTCGGTATGCATGCGGCCCACAAGCTCATGGGACACGAGGAGAGGGCGCGCACCGCGTTCGACTTCAGGCCTCCGGCCTTCATCCCGTTCTATCGAGGCAATCCGTGGTTCATGCCTGCCTTCATTCAAGGCTACCGGATGCGTGACCGGATCGCGATGTGGCGCGCCAGCCGTTGACGGCCGGCAGCACAGCTTACAACCCAGGTCTGAGTTCCGGAGGCACTTCCGCCTCTCTAAAGAAGATTAACGATGCAGTACGTGTCCACGCGCGGCCATTCAGGCCGCAAGCAATTCTGCGAGGCATTGCTTGAAGGCCTCGCCCCGGATGGCGGGCTGTACGTCCCGGAAACCTATCCACGTGTGGACCACGCCACGCTGGATGCGTGGCGTACGCTGTCCTACGCCAACCTGGCTTTCGAGATCCTGTCGCTCTATGTCGGCGATATTCCCTCCGCCGACCTGAATGCCATCTGTGCAAAGACCTACACGCCGGAGATATTCGGAAAGCCTGACATCGCGCCGCTGCGAAAGCTGGAGAGGGGACTTTACCTCCAGGAACTGTCGAATGGTCCCACGTTGGCGTTCAAGGACATGGCCATGCAGTTGCTCGGCAATCTGCTCGAGTACGAGCTGGCGCGCCGGCAGGAGAACTTGAACATTCTTGGTGCGACCAGTGGCGATACCGGAAGCGCGGCAGAATACGCCATGCGCGGCAAGAAAGGGGTGCGGGTGTTCATGCTCTCGCCCCGCGGACGAATGAGCGCCTTTCAACAAGCTCAGATGTTCAGCCTCCAGGACCACAACATCCACAACATCGCGATAGAAGGCGTCTTCGACGATTGCCAGGACATCGTCAAGCGGGTGGCGAGCGATCTGGAGTTCAAGCAGAAATACAAAATCGGTGCGGTGAACTCGATCAACTGGGCGAGGCTCCTTGCGCAGGTCGTCTATTACTTCTCCGGTTATCTGCAGGCGTCCGAACGGGGGACGACAAGTGTAAGCTTTGCAGTGCCTTCGGGGAATTTCGGCAACATCTGCGCGGGGCATGTTGCGCGCATGATGGGGCTTCCAATATCCCGGTTGGTCCTTGCGACCAACGAGAACGACGTGCTCGACGAGTTTTTCCGTACCGGGGTGTATCGCGTCCGAAGTCGCGCAGACACGCTCGAAACCTCAAGCCCGTCCATGGACATCTCCAAGGCTTCAAATCTCGAACGCTTTGTATTCGACTTGTTAGATCGGGACGCAGAGCGAACGAAATCGCTGTTTGCTGATCAGCTCGGGGAGCGAGGCTCGTTCGATCTGAGTGGAGAATCCAGATTTGCAGAGGCTACAGCCCGTTTCGGCTTCCGTAGCGGAAGGAGCACACATGCCGATCGGCTCGCGACCATCCGTGACACGTGGAAGCGTCGGAACACCGTGATCGATCCACATACGGCAGATGGCGTGAAGGTCGGGCGCATGCACGCGAGTCCCGAGATGCCGATGATTGTGCTCGAAACTGCTCTGCCGATCAAATTCGCCGCGACGATCAAGGAAGCTCTGGGCCGTGAGCCCGATCGCCCGCAAAGCTACGATGGCATTGAGAAGTTGCCGAGGCGGGTCAAAGTCCTTCCCGCGAATGCCCAGGCTGTCAAGAACTACATCACCGAGATTGTGCGCGATAAAGCCTGCTGAACGGCAGATATCGGAACGAAGGTCGCGTCAACCCATGGCCGTATTCACGGAGCTGTCATTCGACCAAGTCACAGCGTTCTTTCGAGCGCTGGGTCTCGGCGCGCCTCGCTCCGTTCGCGGGATCACCAGCGGAATTGAGAATACCAACTACTTCGTCGATACGGATCGGGAAGGGTACGTGCTCACCATTTTTGAGCGCCTCCCCTTCGAGCAGTTGCCGTTTTACCTCCACTTCATGAAGCATCTTGCGGTGCGGGGCATGCCCGTCCCCAATCCGGTCGCCAACCGTGACGGCGAAATCCTTCACTCACTGAAGGGGCGGCCTGCCGCCGTCGTTACCAGGCTTCCCGGTGCAAGCGAGATGGAGCCTACGGTCGCGCATTGTGGTGCCGTCGGAAAATTCCTCGCGCAGGTGCACCTGGCTGGGGCCGATTACCCGCGACAACAGATAAATCCGCGCGGCCTCCAGTGGTGGAACGAGGTTGTGCCGGTGGTCAGCCGCTATGCATCTGCTGGACAGCGCTCGCTGCTCGCGAGTGAATTGGCGTTTCAGAACCAGGTCGCTTTGTCCTCGACCTACCGGCAACTGCCCAGGGGACCGGTGCACGCTGATCTCTTTCGCGACAACGCCTTGTTTGAGCGGGGGCAACTGTCCGGCGTTCTTGATTTCTATTTCGCCGGGTGCGACGCGCTTCTGTTCGACATTGCAGTGTGCGTCAATGATTGGTGCATCGATGGTCCCGCCGGCCGTTACGACGAGGAGCGAGTCATCGCCTTCCTCGACGCATATGAGAGCGTCCGGAGGTTGACTCCTTCGGAGCGCTTGCTGCTTCCCGCGATGCAGCGCGCTGTGGCATTTCGGTTTTTACTGTCGCGCCTGTGGGACGTATATCTGCCCCGCAAAGCTACGCTCCTAAAGCCACACGATCCGGGTCACTTCGAGCGCATGTTGCGCGTGCTGCGTGGAGAGATCCCCATGATGATCGCCGAAATGGCGCCCTAGCGGAGATTGGGGGGAATTATGACGCCGACTCTCGAAGGCCGCGCCGCGGTCGCCCGACGCGTCGGCGCGCGACACGTCGTGATAACCGACGTCAATCCGCACCGTCTGGCGCTTGCAGTGGTGCTCCCGCCGCATGTGAGGCGTCAGCTCTGACGGCCCGCTTTCGAGCGCCGTCCTGGCGCGCCCGCCGCTGACGGCAGATTGGCCGCGTCGAGCCGCGAACAATGAAATTCTATGCCGAACTTTGCTCCAGTCCAATTGTGTAATGCTGTCTGGTGAAACGTACAGTGCGGACGATGCGAGGATCAGGTGGACCTCGCCGTCAATCAGGTACTGGCGACAAGTACCGCGAGCAAGAGAAACGTCGACCAATGATGAAGCCCGCAGCTTACCAGGCCGGAGATCGCGACGATCGAGCCGCGGTGCTGGTTCCATTCGCCAGATCACACCTGGAAGGCGCCCTGAAGCTCTCGCAGGAGATGTCCTGGCCCTATCGGCTCGAAGATTGGGATGTCGCGCTGCAGCTGGGCAAAGGCTTTGTTCTGGAACACGCTGGGACGGTGATCGGGACCGCGGCATGGTGGCCGTATGGCGAAACCCATGCTTCCGCTGGTATGATCATCGTCGCGAAGACCGCTCAGGGCCGTGGCTATGGGGCCCGGCTCATGGATGCGTTGCTGACGTCCGCGCGTCCACGAAGCATTGCGCTGAATTCGACCGCCGAAGGCCAAGCGCTTTACCAGCGGCGCGGTTTCGTCCCCATCGGGGTCATCCACCAGCATCAGGGAATTCCCAGAGGACGCCACGAGTCGCCGCCGGGGCTCGTCAGGCCAATGGCTGCCTCGGATTTCGAGGTGATCATGCGACTCGATCGCGACGCTACGGGCTTGGAGAGACGACAGATGCTCGAAAAGCTACTCCAAAGCGGTGATAGCTATCTCCTGCAGCGTGACGGCATGGCCCGCGGCTACGCCATCTCCCGGCTTTTTGGCCGCGGGCATGTCATCGGTCCCGTCGTCGCCGAAACCGAGACCGATGCACAGGCGCTGATCGAGGCTGCGCTCGCGCGGCTCGGCAGTGGTTTTGTCCGCATCGACACCTCTGCCACATCGCAGCTCGGGAATTGGCTTGAAGGCATCGGCCTGGAGCAGGTCGGCGATGCCACCACAATGATCTTGGGCACGCCGGCACCATCAAGCGGGCCGGCGCGCGTGTTTGCGATTCCCAATCAGTCGTTCGGCTAGGAGACATCGACGTGCGACGCGAGGAGATGAGCGGAACGGATCACCAGAACTCCGAGACGGCCGCAACGCTCGGCACGCTGGCAACGCCGGCTCTCCTGCTCGACGTGCATCGGCTCGATCGCAATCTCGCCCGCCTGTCCTCGCGCATGGCGGAGCGGGGCGTCGTGCTGCGTCCCCACATGAAAACCGCGAAATCCATCGACGTGGCCAGACGGGCCCATCCGTCCGGATCGGGGCCGATCACTGTCTCTACCCTGGCGGAAGCCGAGTATTTCGCGAGGCACGGTTTTCGCGACATGACTTATGCGGTGGGTCTGGCGCCCCACACGGCTGAAAGAGCGATGCGTCTGCGCAAAGCAGGCGTTGACCTCAAGGTACTGCTCGATTCGCCGGAGCAGGCGAGAATGCTCGGCGCCGCCGGTCGTGCCGCTGGTGTCACACCGACCGCGTTCATCGAGATCGACTGCGATGGTCACCGCGGCGGGCTGACCGCGAACGATCCAAAGCTCATTGCAGTTGCGGTCGCGCTGGGCGAGGCCGGCGTCAAGCTTGCCGGCGTTCTCACCCATGCCGGCGAATCCTACAGCCTGTTCACGCCGGAGGCTCTCGTCTCGGCCGCGGAGAATGAGAGAGCGGTGGCGGTTGCCGCGTCGGAGGCCTTGCGAGCGGCCGGGCACCAATGCCCCATCGTGAGCGTCGGCTCAACCCCGACCGCGCATTTCGCCGAAGACCTGACGGGCGTCACGGAAATGCGGGCGGGAGTCTACATGTTCTTCGATCTGGTCATGCACGGCGTAGGTGTCTGCACGACGGACGACATCGCGATCTCGGTGCTTGCCACTGTGATCGGCACCAAGCCCGAGAAGGGCTGGATGTTGGTCGATGCCGGGTGGATGGCGCTGTCGCGCGACCGCGGCACCGCGGCGCAGCGGGTCGACCAGGGATATGGTCTGGTCTGCGACTTGGCCGGCAAGGTCTATCCGGACCTGATCGTTTCGCAGGCAAGCCAGGAGCACGGGATCCTCGCCAACAGGCCCGGTTCGGCGCACGCTTTGCCCAATCTTTCGATCGGCGCGAAGGTCAGAATTCTCCCCAATCACGCCTGTGCGACGGCGTCGCAACATGAGTTGTACAACGTCGTCTCCGCGGGCAGCGACGCGATTCACGCCCGATGGCCCCGGATGCGCGGCTGGTAGGGCTGGCCGGCCATTCCCGGCTCTCTCTGGTTCCTGCCGCGGATCGGCGCCCACTGCCGGATCAAGGATAGCTTCCAATGACCTCGCCCCTTCGACATTTGACGGAAGCCGGCTTTCTCGGAAAATTCTACATCGACGGAGAATGGCGGAAGCCGATCGGATCAGTCGCGGCAGCAGCAATTGTCGTCAATCCGGCGACGGAGCAGCCGATCGCCGACGTCGCGCTCGGCGATGACGATGACGTGGATTGCGCCATCGCAGCCGCAAGACGAGCCTTCGCCGGCTGGTCCATGACACCGCTTGCTGAAAGAGCGGCGCTGCTCGACCGGATTCACGCCTTGCTCCTTGAGCGGCTGGAGCTGTTCGCGCAGGCGCTTGCGTGCGAGATGGGAGCTGCGATCAGCTACGCGCGCCGCGCCCAGGTGCCGTTGGCCGCCGAACATATCCGCGTCGCCCGCGACAATCTCGCGAATTATCCGTTCATCGCCGCGCGCGGCAGCACCGCGATCATGCGCGAGGCAATTGGCGTCTGCGGCCTCATCACCCCCTGGAACTGGCCTCTCTACCAGATCACAGCCAAGGTCGGCCCGGCGCTCGCGGCGGGCTGCACGGTGGTGTTGAAGCCGAGCGAATTGTCGCCGCTGAGCGCGTTGCTGTTCGCGGAGTTGATGGACGATGCCAATTGTCCGCCCGGCGTCTTCAACCTCGTCAATGGGACAGGTCCGATCGTGGGCGCCGCTCTCGCGTCGCATCCGTTGGTCGACATGATCTCGATCACCGGCTCGACGCGCGCCGGCGTTCTCGTCGCGCAAGCGGCAGCGCCCACCGTCAAGCGCGTTGCCCAGGAGCTCGGCGGCAAGTCGCCAAATATCATCTTGCCGGACGCCGATCTCAGCCGTGCTGTTCCGCTTGGCGTCGCCGCAGCCTTCCGCAATCTCGGCCAATCCTGCAGCGCGCCGACGCGCATGCTCGTGCCCCGTTCACGGATCGAGGAGGTCGAGACCTTGGCCGCGGCGGCCGCTTCTGAACTGGTGGTCGGCGATCCCCTTGCGGAAAGCACGACCCATGGTCCGATCGCCAACCGGCCGCAGTTCGAGCGCATCCAGACCATGATCGGCGTCGGACTGGAAGAAGGCGTCAAGCTCGTCATCGGCGGGCGAGGGCGGCCCGACGATCTCCGGACTGGCTTCTATGCGCGGCCGACCATTTTCTCGAACGTCCGTCCCGACACGAGGATCGCGCAGGAGGAAATCTTCGGCCCGGTGCTGTCGATCATTCCCTACGACACCGTGGACGAAGCGATCGCGATCGCCAATGACACCGTCTACGGTCTCGGCGCCCATGTGCAAGGCACCGATATGGAGATGGTGCGGACCGTCGCCGGGCAGATCCACTCGGGTCAAGTCCATCTCAATTATCCTGACTGGGACCCCAATGCTCCCTTTGGCGGATACAAGCGTTCTGGCAACGGTCGCGAATACGGCATCGAGGGCATGGAGGAGTATCTCGAGACCAAGGCCGTCCTCGGATTTTACCACTCTCGCGCTTGAGCATCTCGTATCGCTCAAACGGCCAGAAAACCGAACATCTTGCGAAGTCCTGGATGATTTCAGCACATTCTACCGAGCGCACGATGCGATGAAGGGCTGATCGGAAAATTTGCTTCCGCACTTGGCTGCCGAGGTTCGTTGGACCATGTCGCCCCGCGTCGAGCGTATCCACAGCGATGAGCATCTCCCGGCCGAGGCCGACGTCGTCGTCGTCGGCGGCGGCATTCTCGGCTCTACCGCGGCCTATTACCTGGCGAAGCGCGGCCTCTCCGTGGCGCTCCTCGAGAAGGGGCACGTCGCCTGTGAACAATCGAGCCGAAACTGGGGTTGGTGCCGCCAGCAGAACCGCGACCGGCGCGAACTGCCGCTCTCGGTGCTCTCCATGCGGCTGTGGGACGAGCTCACGCGCGATATCAATCGGGACCTTGGATTTCGTCGCTGCGGTCTCGTCTATGCGACCCACGACGAGGCTGTGCTCGCCGGCTGGGAAAAGTGGCGCGAGGTTGCCAGGGAGTACGACGTCGATACCCGCTTGCTGAGCCGGGCGGAAGTGGCCGAGCGCGTCCCCGAAGCGCGCGACAAATGGGTCGGTGGGACCTATTCGGAGCGAGACGGCAAGGCCGAACCTGCGCTCGCCGCGCCGGCTATCGCTGAGGGGGCCAGAGTTCTGGGCGCCACGATCCATCAGGGATGCGCCGCGCGGGGGCTCGACCTGGCCAATGGCAAGATTGCGGGCGTGCACACGGAGAAGGGCTACATCAGAACCAGCGCGGTGCTGTGCGCCGCCGGCGCCTGGTCCTCGCGCTTCCTTCGGCCGCTCGGGGTCAGTTTCCCCCAAGCGAGCATCCGGCAGACCGCGCTGCGTTCCACTCCCACAATCAATATCGGCGAGGCGGTCTCGACACCCTACTGCACGATCACGCGCCGACTGGATGGCAGCTACACGCTTGCGATCAGCGGCAAGGCGAACCTCGAAATCACGCCCCAGGCTATCCGGTATAGCCGGGAATTTATGCCGCAGTTCCTGCGTCGCCTGAAGAACGTCAGGCTCGGCATCGGCCAATCGTTCGTTTCGGGGCCGGATTCGATAACGGCGCTTCTGGCCAACGATGATCGGATCTTTGAGCAGAATCGCGTGCTGGATCCTCCGCCATTGAAATGGCTGGTGAGCCAAGTGGTGGAGAGTGTCCGGAGAACCTTCCCCCAACTCGGCGAGATCAAGATCGACAGCGCCTGGGGCGGCTTCGTCGATTGCACGCCGGACGCAGTGCCTGTGGTGTCGCAGGTGGACGGGGTGAAAGGCCTCGTGCTCGCGGCGGGCTGCTCGGGTCACGGCTTCGGTCTCGGCCCGGGGCTCGGCTATCTGGCCTCAGAGCTTGTAGTCAACGACACGCCTTGCGTCGATGCCACACCGTTCCGGCTGTCACGTCTGGTCGACGGCTCGAAGCTGGACATCTCCGCCATCTGAAGATCGAGCCGGACTCAGGCCCGACGCGTACCGTGGCGAGCAAAGGATTCGGAGCTGTGCGCGAAGATCCTCATCTGCGTGCGGGATCTGATCGCGGTTTTAGCAGTCCCTAAGTTGCGTTTCCTCCCCAACTTGAGCCACTCCTTCGGAGTGGCTCTTTCTTTATGGACAAGTCGATTTGGCTGATCGAGGTGCATCGGCCGAAGACCCACCGCTTGAAAAGCATCGCCAACTCGCCGGCCGATGGTTCAACGGGCAGACTTCTCGCCCAATGGGCAAACGATCGCGCCGGCGTTCATGATGTCCGCCGGATCAAAGGCGGTCTTGATCCGGCGCATCGCCGCGATACGCCCGAGATCGCCGTACCGCTCCAGAAGATGCTTCTTGAATCGGCCGACGCCATGCTCTGCGCTGAACGTGCCGCCGAGCTCCGCGGCTGTATCGTAGAGTTGCAGAGACAGGCTGCTTTCGATCCGCTTGGTGAACTCCAGCCGGTCGACATTAGGAGGAACGAGCACGTTGTAGTGCAGATTGCCGTCGCCGACGTGCCCGTACACGGAGAGCTCAAGGTCGGCGTCATACGATCGCACCTGCGAGCCGGCTAGATCCAGAAAGCGTTGAATGGACGAAAGCGGTACCGAGATGTCGTGCTTGACCGATCCGTTCCGGCGCTTCTCGCCCTCCGGGATGGTCTCGCGGAGCCGCCACATCGCGGTCCGCTGCGATCCGCTCTGTGCCAGCAACGCGTCCTCGATCCATCCGGCCTCGATCGCCTCCGCCAGAACGGCTTCCATCGGTTCGTCGAGATCGAGATGGCGCGAGGAAGAGGCGAACTCGACGAGGACGGCGCCTTCTGGGCCTGCTCGAAGAGTGGACGGATCGGTCGTTGCTTCGGTCGCGAGCGCGATCGATCGGGCCGCCATGAACTCGAATGCGGTCAGCAGGTCCGCGGATTCACGACGGATCAGGGCGAGAAGATCGGCGAGCGGCGCGCCCCGCGCCAGTTTTAGCCAGGCCGTCGCGCGGCGGGTCGGCAAGGGCGCCAGACGCAGCACCGCGCCCGTGACGATGCCGAGAGTTCCCTCGCTGCCGACGAAACACTGTTTGACGTCGTAGCCGGTATTGTTTTTCCGCAGCTTGCGCATGTCGGAAACCACCGTGCCGTCCGCCAGCACCGCCTCGATTCCGAGCAGAAGATCGCGCGTCATCCCGTACCTGACGACCGATAGTCCGCCGGCATTCGTCCCGATGTTACCGCCGATCCGGCAACTGCCTTCCGCGCCGAGGCTGAGCGGCAACAGGAGTCCGGCGGCCGCCGCGGCGTCCTGTGCGTTCTTCAGGATCGTGCCGGCGTCCACAGAGATGCTCATGGAGACGGGATCGACTTCGCGAATCCTGTCCATCCGCTCGAGGCTCACGACGATTTGGCGTCCGGAGGCGTCGGGCGTCGCGCCTCCGCAGTAGCTGGTGTTGCCGCCTTGCGGAACGATTCCGATGCCGTGGTGCGCCGCCCACCGCACGATGTCGGCGACTTGCTTCGTCGTCGTCGGCTTCAGCACGGCAAACGTCGAGCCCGTAGAAAGCTGGTGTTGATCCGTCACGTAGACAGCCATCCGCTCCGGGTCGTCAATGACGCCTCCGTCGCCTACAAGGTCGCGAAAGGCCCGAACGTGTACTGACTGGGACATGCTCAGCTCCCGATTGGCATCGGGTCATCTTTGCGCGTTTGTGCCGCATTGGCTGCCGTTGTGGGGTCATTCAGAAGAAACCAATGCCGAATTGCTGCGATTGTCGGCAGCTTGCGCCGCTGTCGAACACTTCTCGCGAGGCCTTTGGGACTTGAGAGCAGCAGTCGATGACTGCACGGGTCATCTATCGCGCCCTGGTGCTTGAAGTGGGGCTCGCTACCCGTAGCCAAGATCGTAGCTTGCCCTGTGCTGAATTGAAAAGCGGCACATATTTCAATGGGGGTTGACTGACACTCTCCCGTGCGGTGGCTCTTGGGAAGAGGTGATGGACTAAACCTCCTTGAATTGGCTCCAATCGGATATCGATTGCTGGAGATAGCTCAAACTTGCCCATGATGGATTGGAGCGAGAGCTCAGGGTTTTCAATTGGTTAGAAGGCGGCGTGTGCACGATGTGTGCACCGAGAGATCAAGAATAATCTCATGACAGCCAACGTGTGGGGCTTTGTGGTTCAGCCTACACGCCAAATTCTGACTGAGGGGAAGGGCAAGTGCTGAACCAACAGTCTCAGTCCTGCGGCTGAATTGGTTTCCACCTCAATGCGGTTGGGCTACTCACGGACTCAATCGAGAGCCAAGACTCTCGCTGGGTTGGTCGCGCTGCCCTCGTTATGACGACGCAGTCGCTAGCACCCAACGCCTTGGTCGAGATAGTCACTCCCGCAGGCTTTGACGGCTTGCTCGTCGCTTCTTGCGAATTCTCGGATCGGTGTTGGACGCTTCGTTATTTTGAGACGTGAGCGTCGCCCGGACGTGCTCGGCAAGCTTCAACGCGCTATCGGCGTTGGAAGCAAGACGAGACAGCATTTGTGAGAGCACTCTGAACTCTTCGCGCGTCAACATGCCAAACAGCGCGTCATTCACCGGGCGTTGCAAGGCGGCGAGACGGATCAACAGGTTTATCCCGTGCTCGGTCAGTGTGAGTTGCACGCGGCGTCCGTCGCCAGGGTGCGGGCTTTTTCCGATCAGGCCGTCAGAGACCAGCTTGTTGATCTCGTTGGTGACGAAGGCGCCACTCAAGTACAGCCGCTCGGCGACCTGGTTGACACCCATCGGTTGGTCCGCCGTCGAATTCTTGATGGCGATCAGGATCAGATACTGGGTCGGCGATAGCCCGACAAAGCTCGCGAATGTCTCGCGAGCGGCTTCGAGGCTTCGTCCGAAGGCAAAGTAGTCGTAGAGGACACCGCGAAGCGTGCGATCTCCGTCACTTCACGCAATCCGCCGGTTCCAACAGCCCGTCCGTATGACCGCGGCGGATATTTTTCTAGGCTCCTATCGACAGTAGTGTTCTTGTTATGTTCTATATGCGGGATGACCGATCGACCCGCGAGTTGGCGCATGCCGACCACCAAGCAGATGGACAAAATGGCCGCTCTCGTCGGCGGAAACGTGCCGCAGAAGCCCGGATTGGCTCCCGACGCCGATCTGCCCGCGGAATATTGGCAGGCGCTCTCGGACGACCCTCGCGCCGAGGCGCGCTCAGTCCCCTCCGGAACGGCGCTGCGGCTGGACCAAATTCCTAAGTATCTGCTCCGGGTGGGCTGCGGGCGCTGCGGCAGGATCGTCGAGATCCAAAAGGTGGACGCCGTGCGCCTCTATGGTCGTGAGGCGCTGTGGAAGGATGTCGCGCGGCGGCTCCTGGACAACACGTGCACGCTGCGGACCGGACGCCATGAGGAAGACGGCTGCTGGCCGTCATACGACTGAAGGCGCCGGCGATGGCGCCCAAGCACCATCCGACCCCATTATCCGGAGGTGACCGCAAGGCGCTCGCCAAGGAGCTTGGTCGCGCACGCGCAATGACAACGATCCTCGCTGGTCAGGCCGCCGAGGCCCGGGCCAAGGGGGAAGCGCTGATCCGCACCGCGGACAAGCTGCTGTGCGAAAGCTGGAACGAGCGCATGTGGGCGGACGGTGAGCCGATATATCCGTCGCCGACGATCGACCAAGCCGTCAACGGCGGCTATCCATGGATCGAAATCGAATGCTCGCGCTGCAAGACCAAGCGGGACGTCGACTTGGCCGCGCTGCCCCATCCACCGACAACCTTCGTCCACGACTTGGCGAGCCGACTTCGCTGCAGCAAGTGCGCCAAAGCCAATCGCCGGCCCGCGGCCACGCTGCTACAGTTGACGCAGCGCCCTCGCCAGGCCGCTCCGGAGACCTGACGATGTGCAATCTGTATTCGATCACCACCAACCAAGCTGCGATCAGCGCGCTGTTCCGCGTCGTCAACCGCTACGTCGGCAATCTCGCGCCGATGCCCGGCGTCTTTCCGGACTACAAGGCACCAATCGTGCGCAATGGCGCCGATGGCCGGGAGCTCGCGACCGCAAGATGGGGGATGCCGTCGTCCCAGCAAGCTCTCCTGCAGGCGACCAAAAAACGAGCCCAGAAACTGCAGGCCAAGGGCAAGACGGTCGACTTCAAGGAGTTGCTGCGGGTGGAGCCGGACGGCGGCACCACCAATATCCGAAACGCGAAGTCGAAGCACTGGACGCGCTGGCTGGGGTCAGAGCACCGCTGCGTAGTCCCTTTCAATTCGTTTAGCGAGTTCAATAAGGCCGAGGGCGGCGATATCTGGTTCGCACTCGACGAGAGCCGTCCGCTCGTCTGCTTCGCCGGCATCTGGACCAACTGGACCTCGGTCCGCAAGGTCAAGGAAGGCGAGACCACCAACGACCTCTACGCGTTCCTGACGACGGAGCCGAACGCGGAGGTCGGTGCCATCCATCCGAAGGCGATGCCGGTGATTTTGACGACGCCCGAAGAGGTCGAGACTTGGATGACCGCGCCGGCGGACAAGGCCCTGAAGCTACAGCGGCCGCTACCGGACGGGACGTTGCGAATCGTAGCCCGCGGCGTGAAGGAAGATCCCGCGCCGGCGACGTAGCGTTCTGCACAGCGCTGCGGAACACGTGGACAAGCCGAAGCCCTGCCAATTGCGAATCCCTGACCCGTGCTACCGCCCGGAACGAGCAGGCGGGCGGAAGGATTCGTCCCGGCAGGAGCTATCTCGATGCTGATGACGAAGGAAAAAAGACGGCCCGCGATCCGGACGCTGCGCGGCTGGGCGATCTCGGTGCTGCAGGAGGCCGGCGCCATCCGCGAGTGCGAGGAGCACGGCTGGATGCAGGACCGGGCGGACCCGCACGCGCGGGAACGTGCCCTCGAACTGGCTCGCCAAGAGGCGCCCCCAGGCCTTTCGCAGGAGCAAGCCCTAGTCGAAATTAGGCACGTGCTGAATTCGATCGGCGACACCTGCCCCGAGTGCTCCTCCGAGGCCGACTAGACCGCCTCTTCCGTCAAGCCGCGCTCGCGGCGAGCCGGCGCCCGCAGGCGAGTGAGTTCGATCCACGCCAGCGCAGCATTGATCCATCTCTGCCGTTCGGCTCCATCGGCGTCGGCGGCGAGCTTCATCGCCGCAAACGCCTCGCGCTCGGGGTCGTACTCGAGGTCCATGCGCCGAAATATAATCGCGGATCGTAAACGATCACGCATCGATGCGACCGTAGGAATCCGGGGCTGGTCAGGGCGACGGTGTCCATCGCGCCTCGCACGTTCTTCCAAGGATGACTTGGTGCGCCCGTCACGCCGGCGCCGAGGCACGGGCTTGCTTCAGAAGATGCCAAGGAGAGCGAAAACCGCGACCTCCCCCAGGAAGGCCAACGTCATGATCCCGACCGTGAAAAACACATCGCCTATAGGCATGAGGGGCATGGGCAAGGCCTCGCGTGTGCTGCGCCCCCTGTCGTGAACACATGAAGCCGCGGAAAAGTTTCGGTTCCGCCTGCCGGGTTCCGGGTATAGGGTCGCCGAAGGGCAGGCCCTTCAACCGGGGCAGATTGTGCAACTCCTTGAACTGTCATGCTGGTGCGTGACCGCGACGGGTCTGGTCGTGGTCATCATGGTCATGGCGCTTCTCTGAGTTCGATCGCTCGGTGCGTCCGAGGACGGAGCCAGGTCACGCTACCGCGGACGCGCCCGTACCCGGACGCGCAGACCCGGGTCCAGCCGCTCATAGGCGATTTCACCCTCGAGCTGTTGGGCGAGGAGCTGGACGATGTGCGACCCCAGTCCAGCCGGGTCGGTGCTGTCCTGCAGGCCGATGCCATTGTCGGACGCCGATAGTTCGATGCCGTCTCCTTTCGACAAAGAGACGAGGACGTTTCCCGGCCTGTCGCCGGGAAAGGCGTACTTCAGCGCGTTCGTGACCAGTTCGTTCGCGATCATGCCGATCGCGAGCGCATGGCTGTTCGGCAGGTGGATGTCGTCGCAGAGCACCTTGAAGGCGACCGGCCCGGACGGAGCCAGGGACTGGAAGACTTTCTCTACCACCTCCGTCAGGAAGTAGCGCATGTTCACCGAGCGCGAGTCCTCCTTGAGCGAGAGATGGTCGTACACCTCGGACATCACCTGCAGCCGGCGCGCGGTTGCTTCCAGCGCGGCCTTGGCCTCCTGGCCGCCATGCCTGGCCTCCAGACGGATCATTCCGCTGAGGATGGCGAGGTTGTTCTTGGTCCGATGCGCCATCTCCTGCAGCAGCACGGCCTTGGTCTGGTCCGCCAGCATGACGCGCCGGAGCTCGGCGCGCTGGAATTCGGCGACGGTTGCCGTTCCCGCCGCAGTGATCGCGAAGAGTGCGTTCGTCGCGAGGAAATCGAGGCCGAAGCTGCCGGCGTAGCTGAGATAAGCCCCGACGCCGACCGCTATGATCGCCGCGAATATTCCGGAGCCGCGATCGAAGATCAGGCCGGAGAGAAACACGCCGGGCAGCAGCAGGAAATATCCCGGCACTCCGGTTTGCATCTGGAGCGCCATCTGCAGCACGGCGCACGCCACCATGATGCACGCGGAGATGCCGTACCGGACCGGGTTCGGAAGCCTGTGCTCCAGAACCAGCGGGTAGAGCCTGTTCATGGGATCCAAGCCGTAAGCAGATGCCGTTCCCCGTTGCCGACGCATAGTGTGCCCACCCCCGCGTGACCCTGGCAAGCGTAATGAATCTGGTGGCTTTCGGGCAGCGGCCCTTGCGCACCTTTCATGAGTGATGATCCTGATCGGCGACCGAAAATCACAGGGGCGCGTATTCGACGCGTCAGGAGTTTGGCTTCTGCTTTTCTACCGCTTCGCGAGCCAACCGCTCCGCCTTCAGGCGCTCCCAGTTTGCATGGAATGCCTGTTGGTCGCGTTCATGCTCGGAGACCGGCGCCTTCGCGCTCGCGTCGCGAAACACCTTTCGCGCCTCCCGTTCGGCCGCGGTCGGCATCCTTCGGTTCGATATGTGGTTGTTCATTGCTCCCTCCTTCGGGCGCAAACGGTCCTTGCGCTATCATGCGCATTCGGACCGCCAACCTAGGGGGTAGGTTTTCCCCCGGGTGGGGCTTTTGGGGGGCCGGGGGCATGGATTCGACGCTTCGCGAACCCATTCGTTCCAATCCCCTGGTATTTCGAAGATCACGCAGACTTCCGCTGCAGCTTGGACGGCTTTTTCGTCGCCGCTTCCTTCGCCGGCTTCTTGCCCTCGATCGACATCAGCATTTCCTTCTGGCCGGCTGCCGCCGGCTTGCGCGGCTCCTTGGCCGGCTTGGCGGCCTTCGCCGGCGCGGCCTCCTTGCCGACGGATCGGCGCAGCGCCTCCATCAGGTCGACGACGTTGGTCGATGCCGGCCGCTCCTTCGGCGTGATCGGTTTGCCGGCGCGCTTCTGGTTGATGAGGTCGATCAGCGCGGTCTCGTAGTGGTCCTCGAACTTCTGGGGATCGAAGCGCCCCGCCTTTTGGTTCACGATGTGCTTGGCCAGGTCCAGCATGTCTTTGGTGACCTTCACGTCCTGGATCTCGTCGAAATACTCCTGCTCGCTGCGCACCTCGTACGGATAGCGCAGCAGGGTGCCAACCAGGCCCTTGTCCATGGGCTCCAGGGCGATGATGTGCTCGCGGTTGGTCAGCACTACCCGCCCGATCGCGACCTTGTCCATCTCGCGGATGGTCTCGCGGATCACCGCGAAGGCGTCGTGGCCGACCTTGCCGTCGGGCCGGATGTAGTAGGGGCGGATCAGGTAGCGCGGGTCGATGTCGGTCCTGTCGACGAACTCGTCGATCTCGATGGTGCGGGTCGACTCCAGCGCGATCTCCTCGAGCTCCTCTTTGGTGACCTCGATGAACTGGTCCTTCTCGAGCTGGTAGCCCTTGACGATGTCTTCGTTCGGCACCTCGTTCCCGGTGTCGGCATCGACCTTGAGGTACTTGATGCGATGGCCAGTCGCCCGGTTGAGCTGGTTGAAGCTGATCTTCTCGGACTCGGAGGTGGCCGGATAGAGCGCCACGGGGCAGGTGACGAGGGACAGACGCAGGAAGCCTTTCAGTTGGCACGCGGGGCCATGATACGCAGAACTCCGTTGAGGCAGCCTGGATTCAAGACGAACGAGGGTGGCCGGTTCCGACATGCCAGTCACCATCCCCGAGATTCATCCGGCGCCGGTTTCCGCGCCTCGGGAATTCGGTTGTAGGCCTCTTGACTCTTCAGAACGAAACGGGAACATAATCCCATGAACGCCACCCGCGAGCAGCCCGAGCCGACTATCGACGACCTGGATGCCGCCGCCGACCAGGCGATCGCGGCCTGTGGCGGCGATGCCAGGCAAGCGGTGAAGGCCCTGATCGTGGCCAACGACTTTCTCGAGACCCAGCTCGACGAGCTCCGGAAGAAGGTCTCGACGGGTTACGCCCGGGGACGGCTCTCAGGGGCGCGGGAGCAGAGGAGCGAGCCAGATGACTGACGTGACGTACTATGTCGCTCTACCGTTCGTTTTCTCCGACGACGGCGTGGCCGCCGGCGAGGCGACCGAGTGCCTTAGCGCCAACGCTGCGGTCATGCGTGCCGAGGCGCTGTCCCGGAAGCCGGGCCACGCCGGGGCCGTCGCATTCTCCCGGACCGGGGATCCGTCCAGCGGCGACTTCACCGACGCCAAGCTGATCCGGAAGTTCGGCGAGGTGCCGGACGACCTGAGTTCGCTCTAATCGGCACGAGCCGAGATCATTCCTCGCCCGGAGCTGTGGCATCTCCGGGCTCGAGCAGGTTCAGCGCGGTCTCGATCTGCGCCAGCAGCCGCTCGATTTCCTCGCGTTCGTTCGGTCCGGTACCGCTCTCCAGTCGCTCCAGGAGCGCCTGCTTCCGCGCAAGCAGGTTTGCGACCGTCGACATCGCGCCTCTCCAATTGTTTGGTCTACAAACGACGTGGTGCGCCCGCGACGAACTTGCCAGCCCTGGCTGCGCGGTCCGGACCCTGCCCGGCGCGATTTCTTTCGGCCACTATTTCGCCGGCGGCCGCAGCGGGCCGTCCACCCACTTCCGGGCGGCGGGATCGTGCAGCGGATCGTCGTCGCAATCTGGGCAGACGTACCGCTCACCGCCTCTGGTGACCTCATCGCGCACGAGCTTCATCGGCCGCCCACAGTGCGAGCACGGCTTCCGGACATGGTGCAGCAGCGACATTTGGACTCCCCCGCCTCGGTCAGGGTAGTGCCCTTTGTCGGGCGGGCACAAGCGATCTCTTGACGGGAGCCTCGCCGACCATCGAAGATCGGGCTTCGGCGATGTTGTGGGGTGCGTCATGGAAGAGTTCTACGGTGGCTTCGCGCAGCGAGCGCGCGATCTGGCGGAGAAGGCCGATCCGTTCACTCGGCGGCGGCTTCTCGATCTGGCCAAGAGGTACGACGCGAAGAGCAAACCTTCCGTAAGCACCCGACCGCTGCCGCCACCGCGCACCACCCCGCCCTCGACGCTCTTCCGGCTCCGGTGAAGCATGAGGAAGGCGGTTCGGCCGAGATCAAATGCGACGCCTGCGGTGGCACCGGTCAGTAGCCGGCGCACGACGCCGAGCCCGGCGGCAGCGGCGATCGGGAGATCGTAGAACCCGAGCGAGGTCTGGTAGGTCTTGAGTGCCTGCTGCCGCTCGATCCGGCTCCCGTACGTTGAAGCGGGTTCTGTTGATGTCATGCTCCACCGGTGCGGGAGACCCGTTTCAGGCCGCGAGGTCCGCCGCGGTCCGACCGTTCATGCGCGGCGGGGTGCCGACCGGCAGTCGTGGCCGGCGCCGGGGCGCAGCGGCCGGACTCTCACGGCTGCTATCGTGGCGGAGAGAGCTGCCTTCCATCTCGGCTGTGACGGCGGCCCTGAGCTTCTGCAGGACGCGGCCTTCGATCTGACGCACGCGCTCGCGCGAGATGCCCAGATTTCGACCGAGTTCGTCGAGCGTTGACGGCGGTTCGGCTATGAATCTCGCCTCGATGATGCGCCGTTCGCGCTCCGACAGAGCAGCCAAAGCGCGACTGACGGCGGCTCGGGCGCGCTGCCGGTCCTCCGCTTCGGCTATCAGCGTCTCCGGATCCGGGGAATCGTCGCTGAGCAGGTCGAGCATCTGCTCTGGAGAGCCATCCTCAGTGACGGGCACGTTCAGCGACATGTCGCCCCGCATCCGGCCGTTCATCTCGACGACGTCGCGATCAGCGACTCCGAGATCCTGAGCGACATAATCGACCTGGTCGGCCGTCAACTCGGCGTCGTCCCGGACGCCGAGCCGGCTCTTGAGCTTGCGCAGGTTGAAGAAGAGCTTCTTTTGTGCGGGCGTGGTGCCCATCTTGACCAAAGACCAAGACCTCAGGACGTACTCCTGCACGGTCGCCTTGATCCACCAGATGGCGTAGGTGGCGAGCCGAAACCCTTTGTCGGGATCGAATCTCTTGACCGCCTGCATGAGGCCGACGTTCGCTTCCGAGATCAGGTCGCCAACGGGTAGGCCATAGCCGCGGTAGCGAAGCGCAATCTTGGCCGCTAGGCGGAGATGACTTGTGACGAGGCGATAGGCCGCTTCGCGATCTCCATGTTCGCGCCACCGACGCGCACACGTCGTTTCTTCGGCGGGTTCGAGCAGCGGAAACTCGCGGATCGCAGTCAGATAGCGAGAAAGCCCAGCTTCCGAACGGACGGTTGGAACTTGCGACGAAAGCGACAGAGTGCTCATAGCGAATCCTCCAAGGAGCAATTCTGGTTCGAGCTCCGCCAGCGATTCCTTGGGCCCTGGTTTCGGCGCCCGCGACGTCGTTCCGGCGGCGAACGCAAAATTACGAACGAACCGAATCGTTCCGCGTGATCCGCTGCCGCGTGCGGTCTCCGCCATCGGGCCTGACTCCTTCCGCGCCGTGCGCGCCGTCCAATCTTTTTTTCGGCGGCATCTTGAAACGCTTTTGCGCTTTTCTAGTTTTTTTCTTGCCGCGAGAGCGGTGTGCCGGATGCCAGCTTGGGTCCGGCGCGGGCGTCGGTCTGGAAACTTCGGACCCGTCTGGATTTCCGCCCTGCGCTCCTTCGTACCCATGTTGCTCTTTTGGAGGATTTGGTTATGAGGACCACGTTTGACTTCGCGCCCCTGTGGCGCTCTACCATCGGCTTCGACCACTTGGCCGACCTCGTCGACAGCACGCTGCGCCAGACGAACGAGGACAACTATCCCCCCTACAACATCGAGCGCTCCGGCGAGGATCACTACCGGATCACGTTGGCCGTCGCAGGCTTCGGCGCGGACGACATCACCGTGACGGCCGAGCAGAATGCGCTCACCATCGAAGGCAGGAAGCCCGAACGGCCGGGCGGCGAATATCTCTTCCAGGGGATTGCTGCACGTCCGTTCCGGCGCGTGTTCAACCTCGCCGACTACGTCCAGGTGAAGCAGGCGTCCTTCAAGGACGGGCTCCTGGTGATCGATCTGTTGCGCGAGGTTCCGGAAGCCATGAAGCCTCGCCGCATCCAGATCGCAGGCGCATCTCCTTCGTCGCAGATCGAGCAGAAGAAAGCAGCTTAAGCCGATCTGGAGCATTGGCCTGGGAGCGCGGAGGCACGCAGCCTCCGCGCTCGGGAGACCATCGAAGGAAGGAGAAAAGACATGGCTGTTCGCGACCTCATTCCCTGGAGGAATCAGGACGTCGCCACGTCCCGTGGCAACTACGATCCGTTCATGACGCTCCACCGCGAAATGAACCGTCTGTTCGACCAAGCCCTCCGCGGCTTCGGCGGGTCGGACCTTTCGCCGCTCATGGAAGGCCGCTTCGGCTGGCCGAAGCTCGAGCTCAACGAGACCGACAAGGCGCTGACCGTGTCGGCCGAGCTGCCGGGCATGACGGAAAAGGACGTCAACGTCGAAATCAAGAACGGCGTCCTCACCATCCGCGGCGAGAAGAAGAACGAGCGCAAAGACGAAGGAAAATACTTCACCGAGCGCTACTACGGCGCCTTCGAGCGGCAGATTCCGTTGCAGGACGTCGAGGAAGACAAGACCGAGGCGTCGTTCAAGGACGGCGTCCTGACGATCTCGCTGCCGAAGTCCGACAAGCCGCAGGCGGGCGTCAAACGCATCGCCATCAATAAGCAGTGACGATGATCCCGGACGGCGGGTACCGGCCCGCCGTCCGTCCAACCCGAACCCCTCCAAGGAAGGAGCGAAAGGGAGGTGGAGATATGACGAACGTAAATACAAAATCTAGCGGTCTCGACGCACTGTTTCATCCCGCGGCGCACTATGCATCTCCGGCCGATGTCCTGCACGACGGTGACCTCTCCGTCCCGGAGAAGAGGATCATCCTGTCGTCCTGGGCATCCGACATGTTCGCGGTCGAATCCTGTCCCGCCCTGCGAGAAATCCCAGGCATGGGCCACACCCTTCGTCTGGCCGATATTCTCGCCGCGTTGCGGCGGCTGGATGGAGAGGACGACGATCCGCCCCGTCCCGGCGGCGTCCCCATGCGGCTGCGGCGGCCTTGGGCCGCCGCGCGGCGGCAGTCCGCATGATGTTCACGCAGGCTATTTCACGATGGTGTTGTTCGGGCACGCAACCGCGGCCTTCGCCATCCCATTTGTCGCGTGCCTGAACGGACGACGCGGCAGTAGGACCGAACTCAGTTCGGCGGCTCCCGCCGGAGCATCCTGATCCCGCCGGCCGCTCGCATACCAACGTCGCTATGACGACCAACTCGCGCCAGCATCTCGATTCAGGGGGCACCTGGGACCGGACCTACCTCGAGTCGCTGATCCGCGAGGATTTCGAGCGATGCCATCCCGGCGAGACGCTGGAGGATCTCAAGCGGCGAGCGTCGTTTTCGAGAGAGGATAGAGGCCTGCTGCGGGACTGGATGGCCGTCGCGGCGGCTCGCGCCGCGGCCGCATGCAGGGCTAAGGGATAGCGCGAGCAAGCGACGATCCGCTGCCACCCTTACAGGCTCGATCGAAGGATCGGAAACTCACAACGATTCACGGTTCAAGTCGGTGAGGCCCCGGTATCGAGTAGCTGCGAGACGGCGGCAGCCAATTGCGCCGGCGCAAAGGGCTTCTGAATCAGGACGCTGCCACCGACACCCTGCGATTCCCAGTCCGGCGCGCTGGCGCTCGTCATGTAGAGCACAGGAAAGCTAGGCGTGATTTCCCTGATCTTCCGCGCCAGTTCCCAGCCGCTGATGCCGTCACCCAGGTTGATGTCCGTCAGCAGGACCCGACATCCCTCGCGGCCATCGCAAAAAGTGGACATGGCCTCCTCCCCCGAATGGACCGAGCAGGCCTCGAAACCGACGTCGGACAAGGCGTCCTCGACGAAGCTTGCGATGAGAGCCTCGTCCTCCACGACCAGAACACGAACGGCATCACTCACTTTCAAGTCTCCTCGGCGATCAGGCCTGATCGTCGACCGGGCGGCGGTGCGTCGAGCAGCCAGACGCCAGAGTGTCGTCCCGCCTCAGGCCACCGGCACACCGTAGTAGGCGTTCACGGAGCGCGTGGTCGCCGGGTCGCTCCAATTCCAACTGCTCTCGTCGGCGTATTTGGGGGCGCCGCGGAGCTGATCCTGGGTGATGCCGGTGACGTAGCCGCCGAGGTTGGTGTCGTATTTCAACGCCTGCCAGGGCAGCGGATAGTGATCGTCGCCGATACCGAGCAGGCCGCCGAAGCTGAGCACCGCGTACGAAACCTTGCCGCTGACCTTGTCGATCATGACGCGCTCGATGTAGCCGACCTTTTCACCGTCGGCCCCGTACACGTTCGTGCCCTCGACCTTGTCGCTGCCGATCAGGCTGAACGTCTCGCGATCTTCCATGGCCATGGTTGACCTCCTGGATGTTGTCTTCGGAAATCAACGGTGCGACGATGCGTCCGTTCCTAGCGCAATCCGCGGCGAAATGTTTGGTTTCCAGGGATGAAGCGGCCGGATCGCATGACGCGCTGCAATGCGTGCCGGAAGCAGTCGGCGACGGAGTTCGAGGATGGAGCTGACCGATCTGGAGCGCGATTTTCTGAGGAAGCTCCTTGGCGAATCCTGGGTCAGCCCGCCGACGTTCGACCACGAAATCGTGGCGCGGCTTGTGGAGCTGGGTCTCCTGGAAACCGAACCGCTTCCATCCGGAGATATCGAGTACCGCATCACCGAGGCCGGGCGGGCGGCGGCTACCGCGTGAACCACAGATCGGCGAGCCGCGGGCAGGAGGAACGATAACCTTGCCACCCCATTGACCCTGCAGGGACCGTCGCCCGCCGTTGAACTACGGCGCCTGTCGCGGATAGCCAAAGGCCTCACGCCCGCTATTCAGAACTAGCGCTCGCGAGGATAGCCAAAGGCGACGGCCTCTCCGGACCTCCGTGTTCTCCGGAGCCGCGCGCCTACGCGACCGCCTGGCCCGCGCGAGGGCCATCCCGCACCCGACTTATCTGCCCCTTAGCGAGAGGCTGATGCGCGTTACGATGTCGTCCCACTCGCGCTCTTCGCTCGCCGGGTAGTTGATCAGGACGCAGTGAATCAATCCGCTCGAGAAGTTGCACCGGTTATACCAGACCTTGTCGCCCTTATAGCTGGACACCGCAAAGAACCGAGGCGTCGTTCGCTTGTACTGAATGCGCGCGGGCGGATGCTTCTTTGCGAGAAATGCAGCGGGCGAATCGTTCGAGACGTTGGGTGCGGCCTGTATCGTGAGGTCGGCTCGGCCGTCAGCCGTCCGAAATCGCTGTCCGTAGCCGTCCGGACGGCCCGCTTCTTCGGTAAAGATCGAGGCCGGAAAATCCACCGAGGTACCCGTCTGCGGGATGGAATAGGTCGTCCATCTCACCGGTTGGGCCGAGACCGTCGCGATCGAAGCGGCAAGAAGAACGAGCGCCGGCACTGTCCATTTCATCGCGTGTCCTCCCGGGAATCATGAAGACCCGACGAGCGGCGTCTCGGCTTCGATCATCATGGTGCCACGTTCGGGTCAGCCTCCGGCGCAAGGCAGCGTCACGACGAACGGCCCGCAGATCCGGAAGGTCACTTCTAGCCCGGCGGGGCCTGAGCATTCGAATTGTTCGGGTTCTTCTTCGGGATCGGAATCCGCGAGACCAATTCGATCCGGAGGCGGTCGTTCCCGCTGCGAGCGCGGTCGTGACTGCAGCTCCGCGATTTCGCTCATCGGCAGCGGAGCCGGCCTCGTCGGCGAGAGTCGCCGTCCACCCCCTCTCGTCAAGGAGCAACTCGCTGGCCTCCGAGTTTCCCTCTGTTGGAACGAAATCTTTCCCGCTCGGAGAGGTCATGCGCGCGGTCAAGGAGAGCAAACGGTCCAGAAGGTCCCGCTTTCTCCGCGACGCGATGGTCGACGTGCAGATTGCCAGCCGCGGCATCCGCAGCAGACGGGTCCTGCTGGCGATGCGGCAGGTCCCCGCGAGATTTTCCTCGATCGGCGGTTCGCGGAAGCCGCGTACGAAGACTGCGCCGTGCCGATCCCGAAAGGGCAGACCATCTCTCAGCCCTACATCGTCGCCAGGATGCTTGAGGCTGCCGCGATCGCGAAGTCGGACCGGGTTCCGGAGATCGGCGCGGGTTCGGGTTATCTGGCGGCACTCGCCGCCAAGCTCGGACAGGAGGTTTGCGCGATCGAGCGCCACGAAGCATTGGTGCAGCGCGCCCGATCGCGCCTTCGTCACCTTGGCTGCCGCAACGTGGATCTGCGCGCGGGCGACGGGACTGCAGGATGGCCAGATGGCGGCGAGTTCGACGTGATCCTGGTGTCGGCCGCCACCGCGCAGACGCCCGGGGCTCTCAAGGCTCAACTAGCTCCATCGGGAAGACTCCTGATCCCGCTCGGCCATCCGGACGGTGTGCAGTGGCTGACGAAGCTGACAAGAGAGGCGGACGGTCGATTCGTCGAGGAAAGGATAGAGGAGGTCCGCTTCGTTCCTCTTGTCTCCGGCCAGGAGCAGCGGAAGCCATGACGGCAAGCCTTGAGCTCGCGAAGGTCCGAACCCAAGATGTGTTGGCTGTTCGCGAGCCTCCCGGCGCCGCTCGCGGCGTTCGCGCGTCGTTTCGCGCGCCCGCGCGCCCGCCGCAGGACAAGGCACCGAGGCGGCGGCGGTCTCGGTCGAAGGCGCCATCGGTCCTAGGGCGAGCGCGCGACTAGGACGCTGTCGGCGCCGGCGGCCAGTCCTTCAGAAGCGTCGTCCGAGTTTTGAATGCGCCTAGGACATCTTGCCGGTGAGCGGTCCCGCTGCGCTCAACTGGCCGAGCGGCTGCGGCGCGAGACGTGGCGGCTCGGCTCCGCTTCACCGCGCCACACGGTCCGATGGGCGGCCGACAGCAGCGTCAGCAGAAGCGCGCGATTAGCATTGTACCTGGCGGCCCGCCTCCTGCTCTCCGCCCCCTGCATGACCACGTCGCCTTCAGTCGTACACACGTACCACTTCCAGGCGCGGCCGCGCTTTTTGACGTGGGTCTCGAAAACGGGCAGCTGGTCGGGCATTGCCACCGTAGGATCGGCCAGAGGGACTTCCATCTATGGTCTGTCTTTCCTTCCCGTCGCAGGTTCAAGCACGGCAAGGATCAAACAGATTGAAAGCCCAATCGATTAAAGCTACGTTCATGCGCGTCGGAGCCCGCATGCCTCGCGTCGGCACTGCGAGTGAGCGGCAGCATCTAAGCCGCCCCAGTCCCACCTTCAGCTACCGATAACCAGACCTCCTGCGGGAGCGCGTTGCTCCGCGCGGGGCAAGCCGAGATTGTCATGTCGCCCGTTCCTCGCAAGGTCGCTCTCTTTATCGACGGCGCCAACCTGCATGCCACTTCGAAGACGCTGGGCTTCGACATCGACTACAAGCGGCTACTGATCGAATTCCAGAGCCGCGGCCCGCTCGTTCGAGCGTTCTACTACACCGCGATGATCGAGGATCAGGAGTTCTCCTCGCTCCGTCCTCTGGTCGACTGGCTGGACTACAACGGATACACGGTCGTCACCAAAGCGACGAAGGAGTTCGTCGATTCCTACGGACGCCGGAAAGTGAAGGGCAACATGGATATCGAGCTCGCGGTCGATGCCATGTGCCTGGCCGGGCAGATCGACGAGATGGTGCTGTTTTCCGGCGACGGCGACTTCCGCTCTCTGGTCGAGGCGGTGCAGCGCCGCGGCGTCCGGGTGACCGTGGTCTCGACCATCTCCGGCCAGCCACCGATGATCGCCGACGAGCTTCGGCGGCAAGCCGATGTCTTCATCGACCTGGTGGAGTTGCGATCCAAAGTCGGCCGGGACCTCTCGGAGCGGCCACCCTCGCGCGAGCGCGCCGTGCCGCGGCCCGCCGGGCAGCAGCTCCAGCGGCGCGCCGGCGCGGTTCGGGCGCCCGGCGAAAGCGACGACCTCACTCCGTAAATCGGCTCGCGCGCAATTTGTCTTGCGTACCAGTTCCGTGCCCTACGCCAACCGCCGCGTTCGCGATTTGAGCGCCGGGAAATTTCCCAGGTTTCTACAACTGTTCTCCGTAGAATCCGCGAGGGCGGCCTTATCGTGGAGAGGCGTTGCGAAACACGGAGCACGGTGACGTTAGGAAGCGTTTGCCCGAGCTCGTTCGCGGGCCTCCCGGCGCCGCTCGCGGCGTTCGCGCCGCCGTTTCGCCCGGTCGGCCGGCTGCCGCAGCGCAGGCACCGGCGCTGCGACGGTCTGGGCCGAAGGCTCCGCGAGCATCTGGTCGGTCCCGGGGCGAGCCTCGAGGAATTCCAGCACCGCGCGCCCCTTCTCGGTGATCTTCCACCCGCCGCTTTCGCGCTCGACCAAGCCTTGCGAGAAGATGTCGAGATCGGGCATGCGCGCGGCAAGCCGCTTCGTGCGCTCAGCCCAATCCCGGCCGCTGGTCGCCAGGATCGCCATGTCGCGTTTGAGGTCGGCCATGACGGCGAAGCCGCATGGATAGCTCACCAGGATCTTCAGCACCGTGACCTGGAAGTTCACCGCGGTCCCTCGGTCAGCGCCACATCGTCGGCCCGCGGGAGAGCGCTTCGCGACCGACCTGTCGGAGACCTTCGGGCGAGGTCTCGCCCTTGGTGGCGGCTTCCAAGATCTTCGAGGCGACGTGCGTCCGCGCCCCGATCTCGCGGTGCGAAAGGCTCTCGCAGACTTCATCGAGGACCGCGCGCAAAAGTGCGGTGGTGGCGGTATCGAACATGAGTTGCCCCTGGACGGGAAAACCCCAGCATAGCGGCGTTTTCAGGTTTTGGGAGTCGGATGAATCGAGGCGCGACTGCTGCTCGCTGCGATTGCCAGCCGCCATGCCGACCGGGCTCGCGCAAATCGCGCAGCGTGTGAGACCCAGTTCACACTGCGCCTCCGCTCCGCCGCCTATGGTGTCCTCTCCCGTTCTTCGGAGGCGACCGATGATAGCCACCTTGGCCAGAGCGTTCTCGCGAACCGCCCGCGCGGAGGTCGATGCCGAGAATCTGAAGATCGTCGCGATCTTCTGCGTCGCCGGCCTCCTGCTGTCCCTTGTGGCGGCCATGGCCTTCGGCGTCAGTTCCGTGCCGGACCTGTTCTGAACTGTTTCCGGCGCCGGGGGGCGGTCGGGCTACCCGGCGGCGCAGCTTCTCGGCTCACGCGCAGCTTTGCGGCCTGCCGTCGCTCGCGGCGCTCGCCGGGAGCCCTGGACCGAGGCCAGCCCAGCCAAACGGGGGCGACCTGCTCGAAAAGGCGGTGGATCGCCCGAGTCTCCGGTACCCCGTGAACCTTTCGTGTGCCAGACAAGGCCCATGATCCTTTCCCAAGCCTCGCAAGGCGAGATGCTACCGAACCCGAGCGATCTGGAAGCGCTGGCGGAGGCGCTGGCCCGGTCGCCCGACTACCGGGTCCTGCGGCGCCTGGTTGCCCGACCGACCTGCATCCCAACTCCGGGACTGGAGGTCAGGACCGGCATTCTGCTCGACACCGAGACGACCGGCCTCGACCACACCAAGGACGAGATCATCGAATTGGGGATGGTCAAATTCGAATACACTCCGGACGGGCGGATCGTCGGCGTCAGAGACACGTTCTCCGCCTTCAACGAGCCGTCCGCGCCGATCCCGCCCGACGTGACGGCGCTCACCGGCATCACCGACGAGATCGTGGCGGGTCACAAATTCGACGAGGCCGCTGTGAACGCCTTCGTCGACGATTCGGTGGTCGTGGTCATCGCGCATAACAGCGGTTTCGACAGAAAGTTCGCCGAGAGATACTGGCCGATCTTCGAGCGCAAGGCCTGGGGCTGCAGCGCGACCGAGATCGACTGGCGCTCGCACGGCTTCGCAGGCGCGCAGCTCGGATACCTGCTGAACGGCGCGGGGTACTTCCACCAGGCGCACCGCGCCGTCGACGACTGCCACGCACTGCTGGAGGTCCTCGCCTTCGAATTGCCGACAACGGGGGCGCCGGCGCTCGCGCTCCTGCTGGAGACCGCCCGCAAGCCGACGCTGCGGGTATGGGCGGAGCAGACCGCATTCGAACTCAAGGACTCGTTGAAGCGCCGCGGCTACCGCTGGAACGACGGAAGCGACGGGCGACCCAAGTCCTGGTACATCGACGTCGACGAGACCGCTCTCGCCGACGAGATCGTGTTCCTGCGAACCCAGATCTACATGCAGGACGTCGAGCCAACCGTGCAGAGGCTGACCGCATTCACACGGTTCTCCGGCCGGATCTGAGGCGGCCTAGCGGCCGAGACGCTTCTCGACCCGCTTGCGGCTGTTGCCGACCTTCTTGACGGCCTTCACGGCCGATGCCGAGCGGCCGGTCTTCTTCGCTTCGTAGCGGACTTCGTAGTCCTGTCCCTTGGCGACGCGTGCCCGGTCCTGCTTCCGCCCACGCGCGGTTTTCTTCGCTGCCGCCATCGGCTCCTCCTCTTGCGAACTGACGGCGATGCAACGCCGCAAGGATTCGCGGGTTCCGGAAACGAATCCTGCCGTGCCGGTTTGAATCCGCGTGTTGTTGCGTTGGAGTTCGTCGAGTGGCGTTTCAGCGGCGTAAACCGGCGGCGATCGGCGTCAAGGCGCCGTTCCCCGGGTTCGTAGAACCGGCCTTGGCATCATCGATCGAAAAGGTGCCGTCCGGAGCCCGATGGATTCATGAGATCAAGTTCGACGGCTACCGCGTGCAGGTCCATCTGGCGAACGAAGCCGTGAAGGTCTTCACCCGCCGCGGTCACGACTGGACCAACCGCTTCAAGAAGGTCGCCGACGACGCCTGGCACATCAAGGCTGGGTCGGCGATCGTGGACGGGGAAGTCGTGGTCCCCGCTGCGGATGGCACGACGGACTTCTCGGTCCTTCAAAACGAACTGAAAGGCAGGTCGACCAGCATCGTACTGGTCGCCTTCGATCTCCTGTACTTGAACGGCCGCGACCTCCGAAAGGTGCCGCTCTTTCAACGCAAGACCGAACTCAAGAAGATCATCGACGGCACCGAGATCCAGTTCAGCGAAAGCTTCGAGATTGAAGGCCGCGAGATGTTCGCGCACGCCAGCAAGATCGGATTGGAGGGCGTTGTCTCGAAGGTACGCGACAGCGCGTACGCCAGCGGCCGCGGCAACAACTGGGTCAAGAAAACCTGCGCGCAGCGCGAGACCCTGACGATCGCCGGTTTCGCGCTCGACGAAGGCAAATGGGACGGCATCTATCTCGGTCGGCGCGAGGGGGACAATCTGGTCTACGCCGGCAAGGTCGACCACGGCTTCGATAAGGTCTCCGCAACCGACCTGCAAAGGCGACTGAAGCCACTAATCCGGAAGACGCAGCCGTACGCGAAGCGGATCGCCCACAAGGGCATCTGGGTGGAGCCGAAGCTGCTCGCCGAGGGTCGAATATCGGACCAAGTCGGCGGAAGGAAAGGTGAGGCACCCGTTTTTCAAGGGGCTGCGCGAGGACCTTTGAGAGGCGAGTGCGGCCGAACTATCGGCGAGAACAGGCGTTTACCGACCATGTCAGACGCGTTCGACTACTTCCGCGCCTATGCCGTCCGAGCTCTTTGCAAGGCGCGAGCGATGCCGAAGGGCCGGATGAAGCACCTGCAGCTGGTGGCCGGCCGGATCTACAATCTCCTCAAGAAGGAGGCCGCCTACGGCCCCAATACGCAGCACCTCGAGGATTTTCGCGCAGCTCAGAAGCTCGAGAGCTCTCTCGAACGCGGGCCAAGCGACCGCTCTGGCGGCCGCGTTGCTCCGGCGGTCTCGCAAAGCGCGGACCGGGAGGCTGGCTGAATGCCTTCGCTCGACGCTCGCGGTGTGGCAAGTCTCTTGCGAGAGTACGCGCAGCGCACCGCCTTGCGAGGCGGCAATCCCTACCGGGCGAAAGCCTACTCTCGGGCTGCCGACAGCTTGGCCGCCCTTGCCGTTCCTCTGGATGTGCTCATCGCCGAAGATCGTCTTACGGAGATCCCAGGGGTCGGCGATGCTATCGCCGACATCATCACCAAGCTTCACAAGACGGGCAGTCATCCCAGCCTCGAAAAGCTGCGAAAAGAGATTCCCGAGGGCGTGCTCGAGATGCTCGCCGTGCCCGGCCTTCGTCCGGAGAAGGCGCTGCGCCTGTATAAGGATCTCGGCATCGCCTCACTGGCGGAATTGGAGGCCGCTGCCAAGGACGACCGCATCAAGAAGTCGAAAGGACTCGGCGCCGCGCTGCAGACCAAGATCCTGCAGAACCTGGCGATCGCCAAAAGCGGAGAAGGCCGCCTTCACCTTCATCGGGCCGCCGCTCTGCTCGCGCACGCGCAGGACTCGATCCGCAAGGCTCGCCCCGAACTCAAGCGCGTGACGATCGCCGGCGATTTCCGTCGGGGCTGCGAGCTCGTCGGCGATCTCGCCATCGTCGCGGAAGCTCCGGAGGCCGTCAAGGGACCGAATCCGTCACCCGCCGACGGACTGCAGATTCGGCTGTCAGATCGCAAACACTTCGGCGCCACGCTTCTGTTCGCCACCGGCTCCGCCGCACATATCGAGCAGCTCCAAGCCTTGGCTGCCGAGAAGGGCATGCGGTTGAAGGCCGACGGCCTGCACAAGGGCCGCGCCCTTGTCGCCGGCGAGGAGGCCGAGATCTACCGCGCCCTTAGTCTGCCCTTCATCGACCCTGAGCTCCGGGAGGGGCGCGGCGAGATCGAGCTGGCTCTGCAAGGCAAGTTACCGAAGCTCGTCACCGACCAGGATCTGCGCGGCATCCTTCACTGCCACACCGATGCCTCCGATGGCACGGAGACCCTGGAGACCATGGCTAAGGCCACGCGCCAGCGGGGCTTCGAGTATTTCGGCGTGGCGGATCATTCCAAGTCTGCTCACTATGCCGGCGGTCTCTCCGTTGAGGAGATCGCGCAGCAGCACCGCGAAGCCGATCGACTGAACAAGCGCTTCGGCAAGGACTTCCGGATCCTCAAGGGTATCGAGTCCGACATCCTGGCGGACGGGTCGCTCGACTATGACGACCACGTTCTGGAGCGCTTCGATTTCGTGGTCGCCAGCATCCATGGGCGGTTCAAGCTGGATCGCAAGGCGCAGACGCAGCGCCTGCTTCGGGCTATCTCCGATCCTCATACCACCATCATCGGCCACATGACGGGGCGGCAACTCCAGCGGCGGCCGGGCTACGAAATCGACGTTGAGAAGGTGCTGCGGGCGTGCGCCAAGCACGACGTCGTTGTCGAGATTAACGCCCACCCATGGCGTCTCGACCTGGACTGGCGCTGGCACCAGGCGGCCCTCGACTTTGGTTGCATGCTGAGCATCAATCCGGATGCGCACTCGATCCCCGAACTCGACCACATGCACTGGGGCGTCCAGATGGCCCGAAAAGGCGGCGTCCCTGCCCAGCGGGTCCTGAATGCGATGACGCTCCCGGAGATCACGCGCTACTTGCGCCAGAAGCGGCGCTCGCTCGCCCCTGCCGCCTGATGTCCCAAGCGCACGATCTGGCACTTGAGGGGAGGGTCGTAGCGGTCGCCGCCGATCGCGGGCACCATTTCAGCAAACCAACTCAGGACCGCATCATCCTGGTGGAAGGCCACGGCGTCGAAGGCGACGCACACGCCGGCCCGTTCGTCCGGCACCGCTATTTGGCACGCCGTGGGCCCCGCCAGCCCAATCTCCGGCAGGTCCACCTGATCCCGTGCGAACTCTTCCCGTCTCTCCTCGAAGTTGGCTTCGAGGTTGGCGCCGGCGACCTCGGCGAGAACGTCACCACCGCCGGATTGGACCTCGAACGGATGCCGCTCGGGACCCTGATCGAGCTCGGACCGTCCGCGGCCGTCGAGCTGACGGGGCTCCGGACGCCCTGCGTCCTCATCGACCGCTTCCGAGCAGGCCTCAAGCGGCAGGTGCTCTCGTCGGCGGAAACGGGCCCTCCGTTCAAATCCGGGGTGCTGGGCGTGGTCCGGGCCGGGGGACCGGTCGTGGCTGGCGACAGCGCGCGGGTTCGCCTTCCATCCTCCTCGTTTCGGCCTTTGCCGGCCCTATAGCGAGCCCCTGCCATGGCCCGAAAATCGACCTTGCCTCTTCGCCTGCAGCCCATGCTGGCCACGCTGACGGATGCGCCGTTCGACGATCCCGATTGGGTCTTCGAGGACAAGTTCGATGGTTTCCGCATGGTCGCGGAGATCCGGCATGGTCGGGTCGCGCTCTACAGCCGTAATGGGAAGATCATCAGCCACTCCTACGTCGAGGTCGCGAAAGCGCTAGAGGGCGTGAAGGCGAACGCCGTGATCGATGGCGAGCTCGTCGCGATCGGCAAGGACGGCGTCTCCCATTTCCAATTGCTCCAGAACGCCCTGCGCCATGAGGCCAAGCTTCTGTACTGCGCGTTCGATCTCATGTTTGCGGACGGAGTAGACCTGCGCGCGCTGCCGCTCTTGGAGCGCAAGAAGCGGCTCAAGGCCATCCTGCCGCGCCACAAGCTGATCGCGTTCAGCAACCACCGCAAAGGCAATGGAACGAAGTTCTTCGCAGAAGCTGAGCGAAGGCATCTCGAAGGCATCATGGCCAAGCGCGCCGACAGTCCGTACGCGTCCGGACGCCGGACTGCAGATTGGCTGAAGGTGAAGACCGCGCAGCGGCAGGAGGTCGTGATCGCCGGCTTCACGGCGCCGCGGCGAACCCGGCCATTCTTCGGCGCCCTAGTGCTGGCGGTAAGCGAAGGCGATGCGTGGCGGTACATCGGCCACGTCGGCACCGGCTTCAGTCACCAAGTTCTCGAACAGCTTCACGGCAAGCTCGTGAAGCTCAAGGCAGGCAAGTCGCCGTTTTCCGGTAAGGTGAAGAATGAGCGGGTCACGACGTGGGTCCGTCCTTCGTTGGTCGCGGAAGTGAAGTTCGCGGAGTGGACCAGCAAGGGCGAGCTGCGCCAGCCGGTCTATCTCGGCCTGCGGTCCGACAAAAAGGCTAAGGATGTCGTTCGCGAAAAGAGTTCGTCGCGCAAATAGCGCCGCTGAGAAGAGACGTCCGACCCGGTCAACCGGCGGCGCGCTCGGATGCAGACGGCCACGGCGGCAGGGGCGGCAACCCTAGAGCCTTGCGTACAGGTCCGAACGACCGCCGGTGAGCTGCGCATGCGCCAAGCCTGGCGAGCGCCTCATAATGAGCCGGCACCGGGTAGCCCTTGTGATCGGCGAATCCGTAGCCGGGGTGACGCACGTCGAGCGCGCGCATGATGGTGTCGCGCTCGACTTTCGCGAGAATGGAGGCGGCGGCGATGCTGGCGGACTTGGCGTCGCCTTTAATGATGGCCTGCTGGGGGAGGTCGATTTCCTTCAATCGCTTCGCGTCGATCAGCAGATGCTGTGGCGTCGATCCCAGCCCCCGGACCGCACGCTGCATGGCCTGGATGCCGGCCCAGTAGATGTTGATCGCGTCGATCTCCTCGACTTCGACGAACGCCACACACCAACTCTCAGCCTTCTCCTTGATCTCCTCCGCGAGTTCTTCGCGAGCCGAAGCGTCGAGCTTTTTCGAGTCGTCGATTCCGATGATCCGCGTGCCAGGTTTCAGGATCACGGCGCCAGCGGAGACTGGCCCCGCAAGAGGGCTCACTCCGGCCTCGTCCACGCCTGCCACGGCATGGTGGCCGCTTTCCCAGAGAGAGGTCTCGAAACGGAGCATCTTGCGGAGGCGCTGCCCTTCGGACCTGTTTTCGAAGCGCCTTTTATCGATGGATGCCAGGATGGCACGTGCTCCCGCGCGGCCGTCAGCCCGCAGGATCTGCTCGACGCTGGCCTCGAGTGGTCGTTTCTCGACGACATAGCGCTGACGCAACACATCGAGCGAATATTGGGACATAGCGGCCTTCGCACACACTAATTGAGGAAGCGTGTCGGTCAACTTTGTGGCGATTGTCTGAAGTTAGGCTTTGCCGCCATCGTCAGACTGCGCAGCGCCCCGTCGAGAGGAACCGCCGGCTCTAGCTGGGGTCAAGTATTCTGCGCGGTTACTGATCTGCATCTGCGGCCCGCCGATCTCCGAACGGAACCAACCGCTGCCTTCATTCCTTAGAAAGGAGTGGAGCCTCGATCCCAGGGTGCTTCCGAGGGAGAGGCCCATGCTCAGAGAGACTCGCAACGAAGAACAGGTTCTGGACCGCACCGCCGAGGTCGCAGCCACCATCGCGGAAGAAGGCCTTCGCTATGTCAGCGACTCCGCGCCCGGTTACACCCGCAAGCGGACGGGGACTACCTTCAGCTACTACGACAAGGACGGGAAGCGCATCACCGATGCCGCCGTTATCCGACGCATCAAGTCCATCGGTATCCCGCCAGCCTATGAATCCGTCTGGATCTGCCCCTCGGCGAACGGCCACATCCAGGCGACCGGGCTCGATGCGCGGGGCCGCAAGCAGTACCGCTACCACGCGAAATGGCGCGAGCTGCGCGACCAGAACAAGTACGAACACATCGTCCAGTTTGCTGCCGCGCTGCCCGCGCTGCGCGACCGTGTCGCGGCCGACATGAAGCTGGAAGGGCTACCTCGCGAGAAGGTTCTGGCCACGATCGTCAGTCTTCTGGAGAAGACTTTGATCCGGGTCGGTAACGCCGAGTATGCCGAGAAAAACAAATCCTACGGGCTCACCACGATGCGACGAAAGCACGTTGCGGTGGGCCGCGGCGTCCTTCGGTTCGACTTCACGGGCAAATCGGGCAAACAGTGGAAACTTCGCGTCGAGGACAAGCGGATTGCCGCCATCGTGAAGCGCTGCGCGGAAATTCCGGGGCACGAGCTCTTCAAGTACCTCGACGACGACGGACAGCCCCGCACCGTCGACTCCGGCGACGTCAACGCCTACATCAAGGACATCACAGGCGAGGACTTCAGCGCCAAGGATTTCCGGACTTGGGCGGGGACGGTTCTGGCGGCGTTGGCGCTGGCCGAGTTCAAGAAATACGATAGCCAGGCCGAGGCGAAGCGCAACGTCGTCGCCACGATCGAGAGCGTCTCGAAGCAGCTCGGCAACACGCCCGCAATCTGCCGCAAGTGCTACGTGCACCCTGAAGTCTTGGACGCCTACATGTCCGGTGACCTCGTCAAGATGATCGAAGCCAAGATCGCTCGGAAGTTCAAGCGCCAGTACGCCAAGCTCACGCCGGACGAGATCATGGTTCTGGCATTTCTGCGCAAGCGTCTCGACTCTCTGAAGGCCGCCGCCTAGCCTTCAAGCATTGACGCCGGCTCACTGCACCAGTTCGAAATGGATCCAGGCGCTTACTGCACATCAGGTGGGGTCAATGTTGCGCGCTGGTCGGGAGTCACATGCCGCGCCGATTCACACTCGGTGCTGCCGCGCGATCTCCTCCACCGACAGGCCTCCGGTATAGTGTGCAGACTTGGAATGGTCAGCGACTCCGAAAATATTCGAGGCCACGCTGGCGTGCCGCCTTCGCCATCGTCTCTAGGGTCGCGTTGACGATGCAACGTTAGTCCGGGATCTGAGAAGCAGCCAAGGCTTTGGTCTGAATAGTCACTACTTCGGACTTTACCGGCTTCTTCGTTGTTTCTTGCGACCTTTCTGCGGCTCGATGCGGTACGCTTCATTATTTTGCGATGTAAGCGTCACCCGAACGTGCTCGGCGAGCTTCAGCGCGCCTTCGGCGTTTGACGCGAGACGAGAAAGCATTTGCGAGAGGAGTTTGAACTCCTCGCGCGTCAACATTCCAAACAGCGCATCGTTAACGGGGCGTTGTAGAGCGGCGAGGCGGATCAACAGGTTTATCCCGTGTTCGGTCAGCGTGAGTTGCACGCGCCGCCCGTCGCCCGGGTGTGGGCTTTTCGCGATCAGACCGTCAGAGACCAACTTGTTGATCTCGTTGGTGACGAAGGCACCACTTAGATACAGGCGCTCGGCAACCTGATTGACGCCCATCGGTTGTTCCGCGGTCGAATTCTTGATGGCGATCAGTATGAGATACTGAGTGGGGGACAGGCCAACAAAGCTGGCGAAGATCTCGCGCGCAGCTTCCAAGCTTCGTCCAAACGCGAAATAGTCGTAGAGGACACCGCGAAGCGTGCGATCTCCTTCCTTGTCGAGCAACTCGGGCTTCGAGGCCGTCAGCAGCGCATCGGACACGGGCATTCTCTCCGCAAAATCATAGCGTTGGACGCTGCCTAAAGAGCACGCATGCGCTCACTCAGCAAGGGTATTGACATTTCAAAATAGCTTTGCCAGAAAGCTAGTTGAGAATTATAAATCAGGGCCGAGCGACGAGGCGGTGTCCATGGAGGATCGTGCATTCAGGCGTGCCCTAGGAGAGTTCGCCACCGGCGTTGCGGTGGTGACCGCGCGCGGGAGCGGCGAAGAGCTCATCGGCATGACCATGAGCTCGTTCAACTCCGTGTCGCTCGATCCGCCGCTGGTTCTCTTCAGCGTCGATCGCAAGGCGCGCAGCCTGCCTGCGATGCTCGAGGCCAAAGGTTTTGCCGTCAACATCCTGGCGCGCGACCAGGAGAATATCTCCAACCAGTTTGCGCGCGCTCTCTCCAACAAATGGGACCAGGTGAAGACGTCGGTCGGCCATGCCGAGGCGCCTCTGATCTCGGGCGCGATGGCGCACTTCGAGTGCGAGCCGTACGCGATTTACGAGGGCGGTGACCACCTCATCTTCGTCATCAGGGTCATCAGGCACGCGAGCCGCGCCGAGGCCGCCGCCCCGCTGATCTTCTTCCGCGGTCGATACCGCGATCTCATCGACGAAACCCAGCGCGAGCCGACCTGGCCGCTTCCCATTCATTACTAGCGTTGAACCGGAGACCTGCGATGCGTAGCGCAAAGGAATATCTGTCGGGCCTGAAAGACGGTCGGACCATCTACATCAACGGCGCCTCGGTCGGCGATGTCGCGACACACCATGCCTTCCGCAATCTGGCCACTTCCATGGCGGGTCTGTTCGACTTCGCGAGCGCGCGGGAGAACGCGGAGCTGATGACGTTCGATACGGACGTAGGTCGCGCCAACCGTATCTGGCAGCTTCCGTCCTCCTACGCCGAGCTCGTGATGCGGCGAAAGGCGTTGGAGGCGTGGGCCTCGCTGCATGCCGGCTTCATGGGCCGGGCGCCGGACCACGTGGCGTCCTGTATTTCCGGGCTCTATATGGGGCTCGACGTCTTCAAGGCCTATGATCCCGTCCGCGCCGGCGCGCTCGAGAGCTACTACCGCTACGCCCGCGACAAGGATCTCTATCTCACCTACGTCATCATCAATCCGCAGGCCGATCGCTCGAAGGGTGCTGCCGAACAGGCCGATCCGTTCCTCACCGCCGGCGTCGTCGATCGCGACGCAGAAGGGATCACGATTCGCGGCGCCAAGATGCTCGCCACCGGCGGTGTGGTTGCCGATGAGGTCTTCGTCACCACCATCCAGCCGATGCGTCCAGGCGAAGAGCGTTATGCGATGTCCTTCGCCATTCCGATGAACACCAAGGGCCTGAAGATGCTGTCGCGGAAATCCTACGAGGATGCCGCCGGCGCAGTGTTCGACAATCCCTTGTCGAGCCGTTTCGACGAGAACGACTCCGTTCTCTATTTTGATGACGTGAAGGTGCCGTGGGACCGTGTCTTCATCGAAGGCAATGTCGAGATGTGCCAGAAGCAGTTCCACGCCACGCCTTGCCACGTCTACCAGAATTACCAGGCGATGGTGCGCCTGAGCGTGAAGCTCAAGTTTCTGACCGGCCTTGCGCATCGCACCGCCGACATGAACGGCGTCACCCAATTCCCGCAAGTGCGCGAAATGCTCGGCCAGCTCGCGGCCGAGACCGGCATGGTCGACGCGCTGGTGGCTGCGATGGAGGCCAAGGGCACGCAGGTCGGTCCCTATTTCATCCCGGACCGGCACACGCTCTACTCCGCGCAGGTGCTGACGCAGCAGCTCTACGCCCACGTCGTTAATACGCTTCGGGAGCTCGCCGGCGGTGGCATGATCATGCTGCCGTCGTCGGTTGCGGATTTCGACAACCCTGAGATCGCGGCCCTGATCGGCAAGACCCAGCAGTCGCCGAAGGCCAGTTCGCATGACCGCGTGAAGTTCTACAAGCTCGCCTGGGATGCCGTGGGCTCCGAGTTTGGCTCGCGCCACCAGCAATACGAGATGTTCTACGCCGGCGCGACCTTCGTCACCAAGGGCCACTCCTATCGCACCTACGACTGGGCCGACGCCGACCGGTTGGTGCAGACCATGCTCGATTCCTACGACCTCAACGGCGTCTCGACCGCCAGCAAAGCCGCCTGATCCGAAGGAGACAATTCATGCCCGTCAACAAGAAGCACGACGAATTCTACACGCTCGACATGACCAGCGGCTGGGAAGTGCCTGCGGGATATCCGGCCGGCATCCAGCAGAAGATCATCGCAGGCGGGCTAGATGAGGAAAACCGGCGCGGAACGCGGACGCGGCTGCTCCGCTTTGCGCCCGGCGTCTACACCACCGCGCCGTTCTCCCACGAATATTGGGAAGAAGTTTATCTGGTCTCGGGCGATTTGATCGTCGGTAACGATGCGAAGGGCGAGGGCGGCAAAAGCTTCCCGCCGAACACCTATGCCTGCCGGCCGCCACACGCGCCGCATGGCCCGTTCAAGTCGGTCAACGGCTGTCTGCTTCTCGAGATGCACTATTTCGATCCGGTCTGATCCGGATCGCTTCCGCACAACATCATTCGACCAGCACAGGGGGAAGAGAAGTCATGCCGTCCAAAGGTATCTCTGTCGTAGTTGCGCGTTGCCTGTCGTCGCTTGAACGGCTCTTCAGGCTGGATTGCGGCCTGCCGCAGGGGAATGTCCGATGGATGGTGGATGGACTTGCCGGGGCACTCGCGCTCGGTGTCGTCGCCGTCACGCCTGCCACGGCGCAGGACAAGCCGAGCGCATTGGGACTGGGCATCTTCACGTTCACATCAGGTCCTGCCGCAGCCTACGGCATGCCGGGCAAGAACGCCGCCGACCTCATGATCGACGAGATCAATGCAAAGGGCGGCATCGGGGGCGTGCCGGTCAGCGCGACTTATGTCGATGAGGCGCAGGGCGCGCAAGGCGTGATCGCGGAGTATCGCCGGCTCGCCGGGGACGCGAAGAACCAGGTCATGGTCGCCGCCTTGTCGAGCGCGAATTGCCTGGCGCTGGCGCCGCTCGCCGAGCAGCTGGAGGTCCCGACCGTGGGCTGGAACTGCGATACCCATCAATTGCTGATCGAAGGCAAAAGCAAATATGTGTTCCGCCCAAACGGCAACACCGTGCCCGAATTCATCGCCTACGCGATCTACCTGCTAGACCGCAAACCCGACGTGAAGACGGTGGCGATCATCAATCCGGACTATGCCTTCGGTCATGACGCGGCCAAGATCTTCACCGCGGCGTTGAAGGCCCTCAAGCCAGACGTCGAGATCGTCGCCGAACTCTATCCGAAGCTTGGTTCGCCGAACTATCAGACCGAGATCTCGCGCCTTGCCACCGCGCGTCCGGACGTCGTCTTCTCAAATCTCTGGGGCGCCGACCTCGAGAACTTCGTTCGCCAGGCCGCACCGCGTGGAATCTTCACCTCCAGTCAGGTCATCCTGGCACTCGGCGAGACAGTGCTGCAGCGCGTGCCGCTGCCTGACGGCGTGATCGTTGGTGTTCTCGGCGACGGCTGGTGGATGTCGCCGGATGCGAAGGCTAAGCCGGAGATGGTGAGGTTTGCCGAAGCCTACAAGGCGCGCTTCAGTGAGTATCCAGTGTTCCCGTCGATCAAGATGGCCAATGCGCTGATCTACGTGAAGGCGGCCTATGAGGCCGCGATGCAGAAGAACGGCGGCAAATGGCCGACGCGTGCCGAGCTCGCCGCCGCCATGAAGGGCAGCAAGGTCGAAACCTTGACCGGCACCGCGCAGACGCGCTCCGACAATGACGGCCTCGTCGACCAGATCGTCGGCGTGACCGTGAAGACGTCAGCGCAGCAGTTTCCCGTGATCGGCGACATGGTCCGTTATAAGGGCGAGAGACTGATGCCGCAGGCCGGCCAGGATCCGCTCGCCTGGATTGCGACGCTCAAGCCCGAGTTTGCCAAGAGCCTGCCGAAGCCGGGCAGCTACAAATAGAGCGGGATGACGTTCACCTTGATTCCAGTCACGGAAGGCGGAAGCCGATGTTGAATGCAATCACCCCCCTGCTGCTGGACAGTCTGGCGAGCGCCGCGTTGATCTTCTTCGCGGCGGTCGGCCTGACGCTGGTGTTCAGCGTGCTGCGTGTCCTCAACGTCGCCCATGGCAGCCTCTATTCGATCGGCGGCTATGTCGCGGCCTCCATTTGCCTGTTCATCGCGAGCCGACAGCTCAACCCGTATTTGTCGTTCCTGGCGCTCCTGCTCAGCGCCGTGTGCGTGGCGGCGATCTTCGGCCCGTTGATCGAGCGCGGGCTGGTCCGCTGGACCTACGGCAAATCGGAGGCGGTGCAGATCCTGATCACGTTCGGATTGTTCCTCATTCTCGAAGACCTTCAGCGTGTGATCTTCGGCGTGCAATCCTTCTACGAAGACGCGCCGATGCGACTGCTCGGCACCACTTCAATCGGGGGCGTCGTCTATCTCAACTACCAGATCCTGCTGATCGGGATGGCCCTCCTGGTCGTGATCGGCCTGAGGCTCCTGATCAACCACACCCGGCTGGGACGCCTGATCACGGCCGTGGTGACCGACCGCGAGATGGCGCAGTCGATCGGCATCGATACCAACCGGATCTTCATTCTGGCGTTTTCGCTTGGCGTGTTCCTCGCCGCATTGGGCGGCGCGCTGGCGACTCCTACGTCAGGCATCGCGCCCGGTCTCGGCGCCGAGACCATGGTGCTCGCCTTTGCGGTCGCGGCGATCGGAGGGCTGGGACAGATCGAGGGGGCTGCATTGGCCTCGCTGATCGTCGGCCTGGCGCGTGTGCTCGCGATCTATCTGGCGCCGTCGCTGGATGCCGTCGCGCCCTATGCAGCCATGCTTGTCGTTCTCCTGATCCGTCCCTACGGCCTGTTCGGATCGGTGACGGCGCGGAGGATATGATGCCAACGATTGTTGCCACTGCGGCGGTCCTCGTCCTTGCGCTGCTGCCCGTGGCCGCGCCCTGGCTCCAATTCGTGCTGACTCTTGCGATCGCCAAGGGCTTTGCGGCACTTGGCGTCGCCGTGTTGCTTCGCGCCGGGTTGATCTCGATCGGTCACGCGATGTTCTTTGCCGCGAGCGCCTATGCGGTCGCGTTCCTGGCGCGGGCCGGGGTCAACGATCTCGGGCTGATGCTGATCCTGTCGATGCTGGGCGGGGCACTCGTGGGCGCCGTCGCCGGATCGTTTCTCGTCCGCTACCGCGCAATCTTCTTTGCGATGCTGAATCTTGCGGTCTCCATGGTGTTCTACGCGTTGTGCGCCAAGCTCTATGGCGTCACCGGCGGGACCGATGGCATGCCCGTGCCGGTCCCGGCTGTGTTTGGCGTCGTCCTTGGCGAACCGGCCTTCAAGAGTGTGCTGTTCTATCTCAGCCTGGGGCTGATGGTGCTCGTCGGTCTTGCCGTGCAGCGCTACCTGAACAGCCCGCTCGGTCATGCGCTCTCGGCCGTCCATACCAATGAGATCCGGCTTGAATATCTGGGCATTCCGGTCTGGGCGGTTCTGCTGATGGCCTATGTCGTCTCGGCGGCGCTTGCCGGTCTTGGCGGTGCGATTGCCGGCTTTGCGATCGGCCGGGTGGTTCCGGAGTTCGCGTTCTGGACCGCATCGGGTCATCTCGTGCTGATCGCCGTGCTCGGCGGCATCGGTGGCGTGCCGGGCGCGTTCATCGGTGCCCTGTTCCTGGAATTGCTGCACAGCGCCGCAGTCACCGTCACCGATTCCTGGAATTTGATTGTGGGCATGACGCTGATCATCGTGATCATGTTCATGCCGCAGGGGATCTATGGATTGTTTGCGCGCAAGGAGGCGACGAGCCTATGACGCGTCCCATCCTGGAGGCAAAAGGCCTCCACGTCGCATTCAACGGCGTCAAGGCCGCTGACGACGTCAGTATCGCGATCCACGACGGCGAGTTTCTCGCGATCATCGGTCCGAATGGCTCGGGCAAGACGACGCTGCTCAACATTTGCACGGGCTACATCCGTCCGAGATCCGGCAGCGTGCTGTTCGACGGCCACGACATCACCCACCTGTCGCCGCGTGCCATCGCGCGCCGTGGCGTCGCCCGCGCGTTCCAGATCCCGCAGCTGTTTTCGGCACAGCGCGTGATCGACAACATGATGCTGGCACTGGCGGCAACGGATGGTCTCTGGAGCGCGGTCCGGCCGCTCGAAACGGCGAGACGGCGCGAAGAGGCCTGCGAATTGCTCGACCTGGTCGGGCTCGCCGGGGATGCCGACAGGATCAGCAGCACGCTTCCGGAAGGCCATCGCAAGCTGCTGGATATCGCGGTTGCGCTGGCGCTCAAGCCCCGACTGCTCCTGCTCGATGAGCCGACCAGCGGGGTGAGCGCCCTCGAACGGTTCCCGCTCATGGAGGCGCTCATGAGCGCTCTGCGCCAGCGCCGCATCACCGCACTGTTCGTGGAGCACGACATGGACGTGGTCGCGCGCTACGCGAGCCGCGTCCTGGTGTGGAACGCCGGCAACATCATGGCCGAGGGACGCCCCGACGAGGTGTTCAGCAATGCACAAGTGCGCCAACGCGTCGTAGGGGTGGCCTGATGCTCAGGCTCGACAAGGTCAACGTCTCGATCGGGGGCGTCCGTGTGCTGCGCGGCGTCAGTTGCGAGATCAGCGCGCGCAAGACGACGGTGTTGATCGGGCGCAACGGCGCCGGCAAGACCACGACCCTTCGTGCAATCATGGGCCTCATCGCGCTTGACGAGGGATCGGTCCGTCTCGATGCCGATGATCTCGGCAGCAGGCCTGCCCATACCCGCGCCCGTGCCGGGATTGGTTATGCGCCGGAGGACCGACGCCTCATTCCGGAGCTGAGCGTGGAGGAGAACATCCGCCTTCCGACGCTGGCGCTGAAGCTCGACCGAACCGAGATCGCGCGCAGGCTGGACGAGATCTACCAGCTGTTGCCCGAATTGCGGGTGATGCGGTCCCGGCCTGCCGGCGGCGTTTCTGGAGGGCAGGGCAAGATGGTGGCGCTGGGGCGGGCGCTGACGGTGGCAGGCAAGGTGCTGTTGCTCGACGAGCCCTTCCAGGGTCTGGCGCCGGCCCTCGCGCTCGACTATGCGCGGACGCTCGGCGAGCTGCGCAAGCACCGGCCAGAGCTTGCCATGCTGATTACCGAATCGTCGCCCGCGCTGCTCGACCGCATCGCCGACACAACGCTGCAGATCGAGCGTGGCGAAATCCTGACCACATCCAGCAAGGATAGGGAATTCCATGTTGCTGCAATTTGAACGCCTCGCGAAGGACCGGACTGACCGTGTCGGGATCAAGATCGACTCCCTCGTCATCGCTGGCTGGGCGGGCAGGGATGCGGCGGCGATCGAGCACCATATCGAGGAGCTCGCTGCGCTCGACATCCCGCGCCCCTCGACCACACCGCTCTACTATCGCATCGCCGCGCAAACATTGACCCAGGATAGCAGCCTGACCGTCCTTGGCCCGGACAGTTCCGGCGAGGTTGAGCCCGTTATTGTCGCGATGGCTGACGGGCTCTGGGTTGGGATCGGATCCGATCATACCGACCGCAAGGCGGAAGCGTCGGGCATCGCACTTTCGAAGCAGCTGTGCGGCAAGCCGGTCGGCCCACAGCTCTGGTCTTATGCAGATGTCGAGGGTCATTGGGACGAGCTGGTCCTTCGTTCGTGGGCGACGATCGACGGAAAACGGGTGCTCTACCAGGACAGCCCGGTGTCCTCGCTCAGGACGCCGCGCGATCTCATTCGTCGCTACACCGGCACGGACATGCTGCCGGCCGGCACGCTGATGTTCTGCGGAACCCCGGGCGCAATCGGTGGCATTCGGCCTGGGACACGTTTCGAGATGGAGCTGGAGGATCCGGTCCTTAACCGATCCCTGACCCATGGCTACGACATCGACGTCCTGCCAGTCGTCTCCTGATCTTTTCCCTAAGCGGGTGTCATGACAGCAACAAGGGATTCATCGCACCCTTCGGCCGCCGCGCGGCTGGAGGCGGCACTTGCGCGGATCCGTTCGCCGGAAGCGAAGGATGTCTTCACGGCAGTGTTTGCCGACAGCTCCCGGTGGGAGGCCGAGGCCGCGGATCGGCGCGCCGCTGCTGGAGCGTCCCGCGGCCCGCTCGATGGCCGCATCGTCTCGGTGAAAGCGTTGTTCGACGTTGCCGGAACGGTCACGAACCCCGGGTCCGCCGTCCTGCGCCGTCTGCCGCCGGCCAGCGAAGATGCTGAAGTCGTGAAACGGTTGCGGGCTGCGGGCGCCATCGTCGTCGGCAAGACCCAGATGACGGAGTTTGCCTTCTCCGCGCTTGGTACGAACCCGCATGATGGTACGCCAGGCAATCCGCGAGATCGTGCCCGCGTTCCGGGAGGTTCATCATCGGGCGCGGCGGTGTCGGTGATCGCAGGCATGGCCGACATCGCCATCGGCAGCGATACCGGGGGCTCCCTGCGAATTCCGGCCGCGCTGTCGGGCGCTGTCGGTTTCAAGCCGACCAGCGGCTTCGTGCCGACCACCGGTGCGTTCTCGTTATCCTCGAGCCTCGATACGATCGGCCCGATCGCCGCGAATGTCACAGATTGCTTCGTGGCTGATCAGATACTTTCAGGTGAAGGCACGCCGTCGCCGCTACGGCCCGCATCCCCGGGCACGTTCCGCCTGAACGTTGCCCGCGGACGCTTGTTCGATCGATGCGAACCCGAGGTACTCGCTGCGTTCGAGAAGGCCATGGAGCGGCTTCGATCCGGCGGCTTGCAGATCAAGGAGGGGACCATCGAGGCCGCTCTCGACGATCTCGCCCAAATCGACAAGATCGGAACCTTCCCGTCGATCGAGGTCGGAGCAACGCTGCGCAGTTTAGGCATCTCGGCGTTGGATGGGGTCGATCCTCGAACGCGCGTCCGCATCGAGGCCTGCGCAGGCATTCTCGCCACGGACTATGTGCGCATGATGCGGCTTCGGGAGGTGGCGATCCGGTCGTTCGAACAGTGTTTCGGCAACAATGAGGTGTTCGTCCTGCCGACGACGCCCATCCGGGCGCCGCTTCTTTCCTCCGTTGCGGAGGATGCGGCATTCCACGATCTCAATGGCCTCGTACTGCGCAATCCACGCATCGCCAACTTGCTCGACTGCCCGTCGATTTCGCTGCCGTTGCCGGTCGATGGTCTTCCCGTCGGCCTGATGCTCATCGGTCGTAGAAACGCCGACCGGCGCTTGTTCGAGATCGCAGCCAGTGTAGAAGCGCTGCTGCGAGGACCCCTGCATACTGCCTAGCCAATGCGAGCTACTGAGGCAGCTCCGGCCGCCAAATGCCTTCCGCTTCTCTATCCCGGTTTGAATGGACTGTATCGGGACGCCTCGAAATCGCTCGAGGTTGACCGCCCGCCAGCCCGAATCGGTGGTACACAGCCGTGGTCACAATATCCGACTGGGCTTTTTGGGAATCCTTGTTTTCCGCGGGTTTTCGCGCAACGACGGTGAAGGGGAAGAGAGTCCCACTTTCTCACCCTCCTTCGGCTGGATCATCCAGTGGACCCGGAACTCGCCTCTCGCGCGCCACCTTGCGCTTTTCCTTCGCGGCTTTCGCGACCGCGACGTCGAAATTCGTGCGTCGACGCCGCTTGTGCGGCGCCGGCGGATGGTTCAGGGCGTCGATCTCGAAGCGTGGATCTCCGCCGCCATCGTCTCGATCCAGGGATCTCCGTAGTCGTTGCCTGCGTTCGAATCCTTGGGACGGTGGCCGGTGATGAATAATCCTTCGACCTCGCAGTCCATCCCGACGTGCCGCGCCACGCTCTTGAAGAGATGGCGCCAGCCATGATTCGGCTTCACGTCGTACGGAATGTTGATTCCGGGCCCGTGCACCCATTCGCCGATCCGCTCCGCTACCTTGTGAAATTGCGGGTGTCTCACCGTTCCGCCGCGTCGGCGCTCCGGATCGTAGAACAACGGCTTCTTCAGCTTGGCGCGGGTCTCCACGTAGTCGAGGAAGTGCCGTCCCTCGTCTCCTTGTTCAATGATGTGCGAATGGATCGGCACCACGCGCCAAGTCTTCGTCTTCTCAAGCGACGGCTTGATCTTCATCGCCCACTTGTTGATGCCGTACGGCTTGATGTCCTCCGGCCGGAGGCTCGTCAGTTCGTTGACCCGGGCCCCCGAGTAGGCGCACAGCCAAGGGACCCAACGGCGGGCCATCGCCATCTCGGTCGAAATGAACTCGCTCGGCGCGACGAGCGTGGCCGTCAGGATGCGTTTGGCTTCCTGAGGCGTGAAACCCTTCCGCGGCGGATCGCTCTGCTGCTCCTGCTGCTTCTCTTCCTCGTCCTCCGAATCATCCTTGTCGCGGACGCGGATGCCGAGGAACGGATTCTGATCGAGTTTGCGCCGCTCGACCAGGAAGCCTGCCGCTGCTGACAGCGCCGCGATCCAGACTTTTCGGATGCTGTCGCGAGGGATTTCCCTCTCGATGAGATGGTCGACCCAGTCGTATCCGTCGGAGGTCTTCATCTTCTTGAGGTCGCGGTGGCCGACGAAGTCGCAGAACTCCCGCACCTTGGAGCGCCAGCGCGTCGCGGTGCGCCCCGCAGCGCCGCCTCTCAGGCCGCCCTTCGCGGCGTACTCTCGAAGCCGGCGACGAAATCGAGCGCCGGGGTGGCGCGCTCCGGGATTTTTGACAGGTCCGCGACCTTGTCGTAGTCGCCGACCCGGGCATGCTCCACGTCCGCAGCGGCATCCTGCCTGGCCTTGAGCAGAAGCGGAACGAGTCGTTCCACGTTGGCGGGCGAGACATCGTAGCCGCCGCGCTATAGCAGATCGATGGCATCGAGCTGGAGCGATTCCTCGTCATGGCCCAGCGTGATCCTAAGCTTGCCGAAACCGGTCGGCGGGTCTTTCATCCAGCAATCGCGGATACGAGTATGCTCCTCCCGGCGCAAAGCATAGAGGTCCTGATGGGAGAGCTTGTAAGGGACGGGGACGAGCGGCGGGGCGGCACCGGTCAGGCGGGTGGCTTCGGCTCGCAGTCGGGTCCACTCAGCCTCGATGGAGGCGTTGACCGCGCCAATCCTGATATTGGCCTGCCGCTCGTTACTGGTCCCGAGCGTGGCCCAAATCTCGGTCTTGCCGACCACAGGACGAAGGTCCGCTGGGACCTTCTTGCGGATCCAATAATTTGCGGAGGTCGGACGTTTAACGGGGGTAGGCATCTTGAAACTCGGCATGGTGGAGCACCTCGGTGTAGCACCGGCCGTTCAAGAACCGCTTGATTTGAAGGCTAAACTTGTAAACAAGGGGTTTCAGAGCCCGGATAGGGGTGAGTCCCACTCTCTCCGCCATTTGCGCGATTTTGTGCGCCATACTGCGATCGTCTACGATTTCGTACGATCGATGGGGGCGGCTGGTCGGGCGATGTGCGCTGTCTCACGGCCCGTCTTTCTCCAACGGATGAAGTGGCCCGTGAAGCCAGGAATAGGTTTGGTTTAGCGGGATCTCGCGCGCCTCGGCATCGTCAGGATCTTGCCGTCGTCGATAAGATTGCTGCAGACCTCCTTTAAAGCTGCAACGACTTCGCGGGTGGCGCGGCTAACGGGCCGGCCGCGCGGCAGGGCGAGGACGCGGTCGGCGCGCATCCATGGCAAGAGAGCCGCCGACAGCGTGCCTGCCGCCACTTCCTGGTGAATCCCCGAGAACGGCAACAGCCCGTAGCCAAGCCCCGAGCCCACGATCTGTTTCATCGGCGTGCTGTTCTCGACCCGCAAGGAGAACGGCACGTCTGGCGGGAACGGGTTGCGGCTGAGTGGTACGACGGCGGTCGGCAGATCATTGACCTCCTTGCGTGTCAGCCGGCCGCGCTTGAGCCTGGGATCACGCGGCGGACCGATCAAGAAGACCGGCTCGACCACCAGCGTTTCGTAGTCGAGATGGTCGTTGGGTCGCGGCGTGGTGACAATGGCGAGGTCGAGCTCCGCGCGCAGCAGATGATCGCACATCGTCTCGGTCAGGCCCTCGCTCAACTCCAGCCGGACGCGCGGAAAGCGCGTGGTGAATATCTTTGCGAGCGGCGCGTAGAAGTTGTCGGCGAGGCTCGAGGGCGCTCCCAGCCGCACCGTGCCGCTGGGCTCGCGGTTTTCCGTGCGCACCTCCGCCTTGACGTCATCTATGGCGCCGAGCAGCCAGCGCCCGCGCGCCAACAGCACCTTGCCGGACTCGGTCACCGAGACGCCGCGCGCGCCGCGCTCGAGCAAGGCGCCTCCCAATTCGTGCTCGAGTTCCTTGACGTGGCGGCTGAGCGCCGACTGCGCGACGTTGAGGGCACTGGCCGCGGCGCCGAAGCCGCCGCGCTCGGCCACCGCCACGAAATAGCGAAGCTGCCGCAGGTCCATTCCACCCTCCATCTCGGTCTGAGATGGAGATCATATCAAACATATTCTTGTGAGATACCAAAAACCGGGCAGTCTGCTGCCAAAGAGAAGATCGAGAGGAAACGAGCATGGACATCGCCGCGGAAACACCCCGCCGGACGTCAGTATTTATTGTTGGCGGCGGACCGGTTGGCCTCGCCATGGGGCTGTTGCTCGACCGCTTCGGGATCGACGCCGTCATCGTCGAGAAGAGCCCGACCACGACAGATCATCCGAAATCGCGCGGCTGCTGGGTCCGCACCATGGAGATCTTCCGGCAATGGGGGATTGAGCAGGCGATCCGCGACCGCGGGCTGCAGGATGATTCCGACATGTTCGTGCAGGTTGAAAGCATCGCCGGTCGCGAGATCAGCCGGTCGCGCCCGGAGCCCAATCTCGGGCAGACGCCGGCGTGGAAAAGCGTGGTGGCACAGGATGCGGTGGAAGAGGAGATCTACCGGGTCATCGAGCATTCCAACCGGGTGCAGGTGCAGTTCTCGACCGAATTCGTCGGCTTCGAGGAAGTCGAGGACGGTGTCATCTGCGAGATCCGCTCGGTTGAAACCGGCCGCAGCGAACATTGGCACGCCCGGTATCTACTTGCCTGCGACGGCGCCGGCAGCCAGACACGCCGAGCCGCCGGCATCGACATGGTGGGGCCGGCCTGCCTGTCGGTGCTGCAGAACGAATACTGGCGCGCCGATCTTTCGCGTTTTCCATTGGCGCGCGAGGCTGCCGGCTTTCAGGTCTACTCAAAAACGCCGGGCGTGCCGCCACGTGCCGGCATTCTCAACACCAACGGCCGCGACCGGTGGCTGTCCATCATCCAGATCGGCGAGCAAAAGGACGATCGGCCGCGGCCCTGGACCGATGCCGAGATGATCGAGATTATCCGCGCCCATGTCGGCGTTCCCGATCTTGAAGTGACGTTGCTCAACCGCTCGGTCTGGCGCATGAGCAAGCAGATCGCGGCGAGTTTTCGCAAGAGCCGCGTTTTTCTCGTCGGCGATGCCGCGCATCGCTTTCCGCCGACCGGCGGTTTTGGCCTCAACTCGGGCGTTCAGGACGCGCACAACCTGGCCTGGAAGCTCGTCTATGTGCTGCGCGGTTGGGCGTCGGAGAAGCTGCTCGACAGCTACGACCTCGAACGCCGGCCAGTGGGGCAATCGAACGCGGATTTCAGTTTTGGCAACATGATCCGCTTCCGGCGGATCGACGAAGCCGTCCGCTCCGGCAACGAGGATCACATCCGCTTCTGGGTGAACGACCTCGACAACCATTTGCACAGCATCGGCCAAGGGCTCGGCTTCACCTATGAAGAGGGCGCGGTGATCCCCGACGGCACGCCGCATGGCGGACATCTGACCCGTGTCTACCGGCCGTCCGACCGTCCGGGCGGACGTTTTCCCCATCTCTGGCTCGACATGCCGCGGAAGCGATCGACGCTCGACTGGTTCGACAAGGAATTTACCGTTGTTGCCGGCCCGCAAGGCGAGACGTGGCTTGAGGCCGGCCGCGAAGTGTCGGCAAAAACCGGCCTGCAGCTCAATCTGCAGCAACTGCCCCCCGCCCATCCCGTGGACGGCATTCAGATGGGACCGCGCGGCGCGGTGCTGGTGCGTCCGGACGGCCATGTCGCCTGGCGCATGCCCTACATCCCGTCCGATCCCGCGCGCGAATTGGCCGGCGCGCTCGAAACCGTGCTGCATTGACCATGGATACGATCGAAGCCAACGGCACCACGATTGCCTTCAAGCGCCTCGGGGAGGGGCCGCCGCTGATCCTTCTGCATGGCGCCGAAGCCGACCATTCGATGTTCGATGCCTTCGCCGCGCTGCTGGCCCCGCGTTTCACCGTGATCGCTTATGACCAGCGCGATTCCGGTGCGACCCGTAATCCGCCCCAGCCCTACGGTCTCGAGGAACTCGCCGACGATGCTGCCGCGCTGATCGCAGCGCTTGGCTATCAGCGCGCCCATGTGTTCGGCACCTCGCTCGGCGGGGTCATCGCGCAGGTGCTGGCCGCACGTCACGCCGGGCGCATCGATCGCCTGGTGCTGTCGAGCACCTTCCGGCCAGGTACGTCGGTGATGTCGATCAATCCGGAAGGCTTCCCGGCGTTTTTGGCGCTGCGCGACCGCATGCCGGAATCGGTCCGCGAGTTCGCCGAGTTTTTTGTGCCGCCCGACTACATCGCGGCGCATCCGGAGGTGCTGGCGATCTTCACCAGCAGCACGCGCGATGCCGACCAGAAGCAGCGCCGCGGCGCTATCCTGACGCGGCCGATCGCGTTCGAGCCCGGCGCGATATCAGCGCCAACGATTGTACTTGCGGGCGGTGCCGACCGTCTGATCCCGCCGGCGCATACGCTGTCGCTGGCGCAGGGGATCGCGGGCGCGAAGGCCGCGACCATCGCCGGCATTGGCCACATCGGGACCATTCAAGATCCTGCCGCAGTCGCGGCGGAGGTACGGGCATTTTTGCGAGGCGAACAGACAACACAACGACAAAACATGGAGGAGGATGACCATGGAGACCAAAGGGGAGGATCTCGTCACGCTCTATGACGCGGCGCCGCTCAATGTCCGTTATTGGGTCAGCATGGCGCTCGCCGTCACGACAAGCGTCTTTGATTTTTTCGACTTCTTCATCGTGGGCTTCCTGGTGGCGGTGTTGGCCCCGCAATGGCACCTGACGTTCGGCCAGACCTCGGTCATGCTGCTCAGCGCCGGCGTCGGCGCGATCGTCGGATCGCTGGCCTGGGGCGCGCTGGCGGATCATTTCGGCCGCAAGACGTTAACGGTCGCAGGCGTCGTTCTTTGCGCGCTGGGCGCAGGTTCCATCTCGATTATCCCGGACGGCGCGTGGATCCTGTTCGCGTGCCTGCGCTTCGTCGTCGGTTTCGGCGTCGGCGCTGTAGCCGCGGTCGCGCTGCCGCTGATCGTCGAATATACGCCGACGCGGCACCGTACGATCCTGACCAGCGTCACGGTGATTCCGGTTTCGCTCGGAATCCTCGCGGCGTCGCTCACGGCCGCGACGCTGTTGCAGTTAATCGGCTGGCGCGGCCTCGCAGCGCTGGGTTTCTTGCCGCTGGCTCCGGCCATTCTGATCGCTGTTGTTATGCCGGAGTCCGTGCGCTGGCTGGTATCGCGCGGGCGTCACGCCGAGGCGCGCCGCATCGTCGGCCGGGCATTAAACGTTCGGCCGGATAATTTGCCGCAGCCGGCTATCGCGCCGGAAGACCATGTGCCGTCGCCGGCCTCGAGCTTCGCCGATCTGTTGGCCAAGCCAAAATTGTTCTGGCTCACGGTGATCGTCTGGTTCGGTGCGAGCACGGCCAATTACGGCGTGTTCCTGTGGGGGCCCACGATCGTCGCGCTGTTGATGGGCGTGTCGCCGATGCAGGCCGCCCATCTCTTCGTCTTCGTCAGCTTGACCGGTATGCTCGGCCGTACCGCGTTCTCGTTCCTACCGCAATGGCTTGGGCGGCGGCGCTGCGGTGAGATCATGGGCTATGGCATCGCGCTTTCGCTCGGCGCGGCGGCGCTGTTCTTCGACCGCATCATCTTTGGCTATCCGGCGTTCGTCGTGCTGTTGATCCCGGCTGTGTTGTTCTTCGATGGCGGTTTTTCCAATATCGCGCCGTATTCCGCCGAGATCTTTCCGGTGCGGCTAAGCGCGCGCGGCGTGGGACTGGCGCAGGCCGCCAACGGTGTCGGAAAGATTTCGGGACCGCTCTGCCTCGCGCTGATTGCCGGCGCGTCGAATCTGATCACGCCCAAGGCCACCATCGACGCCGTCACGCCGGCGTTTCTGTTCCTGGCCGCCTGCGGCCTCGCGATCGGGCTCGCCTTCAGCCTGCTTGGTATCGAAACCCATGGCAAGCCGCTGGCGCTAGAGAGCGGCGATCCGGCCGTAGCACCGCGCGAAACGGTGGCGGTGCGCGACCACGCAACGACCCAGCAAGCATGATTGGAGCAAGGGTATGAATGTAGCGGACAGGAGGATCACGGCGCGCGCGCCGTTCGATACCGAAAAGCTCGACCGGCTGATGCACGAGGCGCGGCTCGACGCGCTGGTCGTCACATCCCGTCACAACGTTCAGTATCTGCTCGGCGGCTATCGCTTTTTCTTCTTCGATGCGATGGAGGCGATCGGCGTCAGCCGCTATTTGCCGGTGTACGTCTATCAGCGCGGGCGTCCGGAGAACGCGCTCTATATCGGCAACCGCATGGAAGGATTCGAGAAGGAGCTCGGTCGCATTGCGGCGCCCGCGGTCAAAACCGTTTCCTGGGGTAGCACGGACGCGATCCGTCTCGCCATCGATCACATCAAGGCGCTGAGCGCCGGCGTGAAACGCGTCGGATTCGAACCCAGTTTCCTGCCGTCGGATGCCAAGGATCTCCTGAGCAAAGAGGTCGGCGGCGCGTCGCTGGCGGACGCGCAATTCGTGCTGGAACGGCTGCGCGCGGTCAAGACCGCGGCAGAACTTGACTTGGTGCGTGAAGCTTCCGAGCGCGTGGTGGACGCGATGACGGCGACCTTCGACATTTGCGCGCCGGGCATGAGCAAGCACGATATCGTCGATCGGCTGCGGCGCGAGGAGCAGGAGAGAGACCTCGCATTCGAGTACTGCCTGATCGCGGCCGGCAACAGCCACAACCGCGCACCCTCCGATCAGCGCCTTAAGGCGGGCGACGTGATCTCGCTCGATTCCGGCGGCAACTATAAAGGCTATATCGGCGACCTCAGCCGCATGGGCGTGGTGGGCGATGCCGACGCGGAATTGCACGACCTGCTGCACGAAATCGAGGAGATCCAGCAGGTAGCGCGCGGCGCGATCAGCCCCGGTGCGCGCGGCGGCGACATCATCGCCGCCGGCGAGGAAGCGGTGCGCCGGGCGCCGCATGGCAATGTGCTGGACTACACGGCGCACGGCATCGGCCTTGTGAGTCACGAGGCGCCGCGGCTCACTGGACGTGGGCCGGTGCCTTATGCGCCCGACGATGCCGATCGGCCGTTGCAGCCCGGCATGGTGATCTCGATCGAGACCGCGATGCTCCATCCTTCGCGCGGCTACATCAAGCTCGAGGATACGCTGATCGTCACTGAGGATGGCTGGGAAGCACCCGGCGACATCGCACGCGGATGGAACATCGCGGGCAAAGCCTGAGTTTTCGAAATTGGGGGCATGGTGCTCACGCGGATGTTGCCGACCAGGATTTCTGGTCGGGAATGCTGTTTGCCGCGTTTGGGATCGCCGCTCTCGCGTTCGGCCATGACCCGCGAACCGGTTCTGGGGGGTGTGCTCCATGCGCGCGACGGCAATTTGACTTTCGCTTGTCGCTTGATCGTGTTGTTGTCGATGATGGGCAATTGGCTGAACAGGCTTTTGCCGGCGACGAAATCCTATTTCGGGCCGTAGCTCGAACGGTGGGTTTTGGTTTATGAAGGTCGAAAATGCTTGATTTTTCCATGGGGGTTGACTGCCACTCTCTCCGCCAGCCGCACGATTTTGTACGCTAAACTACGATTCCCCAATGCTTGTCTCCTCAATCGCGCCGAATGCAGCCCAATGCCTGTCATTGGTACACGTCGACTGTGCGGATCAGAGGATCGCGGAGGGCGTCGCCAGAATTCGAACCTGAACCGCGCGCCGAAGAGCGTGTCGGAGGACCCAGCTACAAGCGCCACGATCTGTGCAGTCGAATACGACTTAGCAGTGGCGGGAAGATACCATCCCACGTCGTGGACGTCTTGCAGTTTGCGGATCACCCCGGGGTCGACAAGACATGCAATCGAGCGGTTCATATAGAAGAGGTTGGATGCAACGCGAGATCGAATGCCGCTCACCTCATCGACCGGGGATCAACGTCTCGATCCGATAGAGACTGTTCTTCGCGGTCATGTAGAGAAACGTTCGGCCGTCACGACTGGCAAGCGCGACGTTAGACACCGCGGGTTCGTCCGGCACGGGAATGTACGCGATCTCCTCGCCGCTCGGTGCGTAGACAAGCACGCCGCGACGACTCGCCGCTGATACCGCAGCGTAGACATTTCCCCGTGCATCGACGGTAATGCCGTCAGGGCCGATCTCTCCGCCGTAGTCAGCAAGAACGCGTTGATTGCTGGCCGTCCCGTCCGCGGCCAAGTCATATGCCAATAGTCGCATGGCGCCGTTCCGCTGCGGGACCTTGTCGATGCGAAAGTCGGACACTAAAGAATCGAGCTCGGCAACGTACAAGGTCTTTTGATTTGGCGAAATCACAATACCATTCGGCCTGGCAACATCGGCAAGGATGAGATGGACGGAGCCGTCCGTGTCGAGGCGGTAGACTCCCTGAATCGGCTGCTCGACCGGTTCATGACCAAAATAACGGGGATCCGTAAAGTAGATACGACCCTGATCGTCGATATCGAGGTCGTTCGGTGCATTGAAAGGGCGTCCTTTATAGAGCCCCGCGATTATCGTTGTTCGACCGGTCTTGCTGTCCGTGCGAACGATAGAACGGCCTCCAAAATCGGCGCCTTGCGCGACGATCATTCGTCCTTCGCGATCGAATTTAATCCCAGCGGCCATGCCACTTGGTGAACGGAAGATGGAGGTCTTGTTGGTGGCAGGATCGAAGACCCAAATATTCCCGGCATCCATCCCGGTCGCGAACGTCATGGTTATGTCGCAGAAATAAATCCTGCCGTCGGGGCCAACCGCAGGACCTTCAGTCCAGAACCCTCCGTCGAATAGCTTTTCGAGCTTGGCGCCTGACGCCACAATCGGACCGGGGACCTGTACCTGCGCCGCCGTTTGGCCGGCGGCCATTGTGATTCCGATCATAGTTGCTACGGCCGTCGTAGCAATCAAGCGCCAAGGGCTCCGTGATTTTTCCAAATTCATCGGCGATGTCATTCGCTTCTCCATGACACGACGGGCGAGAGCGGTTGGGCCGACTTTGACCGTAGGACCCAGACTTCTGCGAGGGGTGCTCATTCAGGAAGGATCACACGCGGGTCGACAAGGCACGCAATCTCGCGCCTCAAATCGAAGACGTTGGATGCATTGTCACGAATTCCCCTCGTGTAGCCCGACGCATTGAAGGCGGCTTTTGCCGCCTCGGATGAATCGAACCAGAATTCGGAGGCACCATCGAATTCCTCATCGGCAGGCACGACTCCGCCTGCCAGATACCGCGTTGCGCCTGGAATCGTGTGATCCTGCCGATAGCCGCGGAGTCCCTGCGCGAAGTCTTGCTCAGCCAGCACGATATCCCTGTGCGTGGTGCGCCAGCGGTCGCTGAAATCCTGCTTCGACAGACCCGCACGCCGGTGGTGGAAGATGAATACTTTGACGGCGCCAGCGCCCGGAAGAATCACGTGCTCGAGTGTCTTGAGAACAACAACGCGGCTCCGATCTAGGAAAGCCTCCTCATCGGGGATCACGCGCTCCTGGAATACCGGCATCTCGGGGAAGGACGGGCCACCCTCGGTGCCGGGACGAACGTAGACCTGCGCAACCCCGTCATAGGGGAACGGCAATTGGCCCAGGAGACCCGAACCAATCAGATGATTCTGCACGTAACCGCTGCGCAACCGAGGCCATTCCGGGATCGACTTGAGAACCGCTGCGTGGACCTCGAACCAATGTTTGCCGAATTGCTCCTGGTTGATCATCGGATTACGTTTCAGCAGATACAATGGCTTCTGCCGCAGCTCGGATGATGTCATCGTTTTCCCCTGGTGAAGCGGATGTCGGACTGAATTGATGCGCAACCGGCGTCAGTGCGAGATGTCGGTCTGCCGTGTTTCTGGCGACAGCACGACGCAAAGCATCGAGATGAGACAGAACACTGCCAGGAAGGCACCAACTCCGACAACGCTGGTTCCCCCCGTAGAGGCGAAAATCCAAGTCACGATCAGTGGGGTGAGGCCAGCGCCCAAGGTCGAGCCAAGCTGATAGCCGATGGAGGCGCCGGTGTAGCGGGTCTTGGTGCTGAACTTCTCACTCAGGAAGGCGCCCATGGGTCCATAGAGCAGGCCTGCTGCGAACGAACCCAAAAGCCAGAAGGCGAGGACAGTCAGGATCGGATCACCCGTCGAGACCAGGAAGAAGTTGGGGCCAATCAGCAGAATCGAAAGCAAAAAGCCCGTGATTAACACTGGCCTGCGTCCATACTTGTCGCTGAGATGAGCGCAGACCGGGAACCACACGAGGTTGACACCGTTTGCGAACGCGAGCGCGAACAGCGCGATGCTCGAGTCTAACCCCAGATTCCGGATATAGGTCTGTGTGAAGGTTGCCCCAACGATGAAGACGGCAAGGGGTCCTGCTGCCGTGACGACAGCGAGAATAACGGCCTTCCACTCAAAGCGCAGCAGATGGGCGAGAGGAAATCGGCTCATTTCACCTTCGCGCTTCAAAGCCTCGAGGAAAAGCGGTGACTCGCTGATCCGGTTTCTGATGTAGACGCCGATGACCAGCAACAGAGCGCTAAAGAGGAAGGGCACGCGCCATCCCCATTGCAGAAACTGGTCCTCGGGTAGCAGTTTGACGAGCCCGAATGCGAGAGCTGAGAGCAAGGTGCCAGTCGGCGCACCGATGTGGATGAGCGACGCAAAAAGGCCCCGCCTTTTCTGGTCGCCGTGTTCGATGGCCATCATCAATGCTCCACCGTACTCGCCGCCCACCGCGAGGCCTTGGATGATGCGCATGAGCAGCAACAGCGCAGGAGCCACCCAGCCAATAGTCTGCGGCGTTGGCAGAAGACCCACCAAGGTCGAAGCGATGCCCATCATCCACATTGTGATGACGAGCATGCTCTTACGCCCGAGTCGGTCGCCGAAGTGGCCAAAGATGATGCCGCCCAAGGGCCGAGCCAAATACCCAGCGGCAAACGTCGCGTAGGCAGCAACCGTGCTCATCAGCGGCGAAAGATTGCCAAAGAAGACCGGCCCGAACACGAGCGCAGAAGCAGTGCTGTACAAGAGGAAGTCGTAGAACTCAATTGCACATCCGAGGTAGCCGGAGATGATGACGCGCCTCACTTCGCGGCGATCCGAATTTGCATGGCGTGTGCCGTCCGAGACTGCCGCCACGGCAGCCGTCCCGGCGATCGAGTAGGTATTCGCTTCCTGAAGCATCATGGACGTTCCCTCATCGTTGTTCTGATTTTGCTTGGACAGCAGGTCGATATTCACTGCCTGTGTCCGCACGTAAGCACCCTGCCTGGACAGAGCCCGCTGTGATGCAGGAATGGACACGGCAGCAGCTTGCGGCGCCCGCTGGCGAACAGGGCCGGGAATCGCTGAAATCAACAGTTCTCGAGGCTCTTGCGGGCCTCAGGCTTTCACCTGATGTCCGGTCAAGACAAATCGACCAGGCCATTGATCTTCGATCTCGGAAATGCGCCGCATGATGCGCCAGCGGCCATCGGGATCTCGCCTCAGCGTATCCAGATATCGCCCCATCCCCCAGACGAACGACGGTTCGCCGTCGCGCGGATCGAAGCGGAACATGTAGCTCACGACATCTGCAGTGTCGCCATGCAATTCGATCAGGCTGTTGAGGACGAGGTGCTTATGAAAAATTTCAGGAGCGTGCGAATGGCGGCTCGCGAAATCTTTGGTGCCAGCAACGCCTTCCCATCGATTGACCGAGCCATCCGGTCGCCTCGTCTCGCGCACCGCGTCGGCCGTGAAGCAGTCCATCAACCGGTCGAAGTCACCGTAGTCGAGGGCGTGACCGTACTGCTTCAGCGTGTCGAGTATCGCGTTTCGATCCTCCAATGCCTGGACACGCGTCTTGAGCGTCGCAAGATCGTCTTGAGACATTTCCCCACTCCAATTTAATTGTTGCGACACGGACCCGTTGCAACAGCTCTTGGTCCGTCATGCGAGAGCACAACAGTCCACCGCGGGAAACGCAACAATGGAATTGTCCGTTTTGGACTTTTCAGCGAGGCGGATGGATAAGAGATATCGTGTCGATCTCCGGGCCGTCGAACGTATCGCGTGGCACGCCGGTCCTTTTGGCACGCCGGTCCTTTCGGACGTCCTTTGCACGCAGCGACCGGTCAGTTCTGGAACGCTGCCGAGTTTCGGGTTCGTGAGATGTCAGGAGTAAGGCGACGACGAAGTCGCCTCTTCCCGAGGTCATCTACACGACCGCGATGCGATATCTCGTGTGATGATTCGCGAATGGAAGTCATCGAGCCAGGTCCCCAACATCCCGCCGGATGGGACACGGCGATCATGATCGCCTGACGTTGGTCAGATGCCGCTCCCGCTTGAGCACCGCCGTGATGCGGTGCTGCGCATCGCTCAGAGCCGCCGCGTCGGATTTGCGACCGGTCAGAGCGTCATGTACCTCCTCACCAATGATCGTTTCGACGGCGATGTAGCCCGGCACCGCCGGGCGCTGCCAAGCCTGGAGCTGCCCGCGCCGAGCCATCTGATCAATGGCGCGCACGATCGGGGAGGCTGCGGTCGTGTCGGGATTGGCGGCCATGCTGAAGCGCGGCAGGACAGGGAAGCCATTGTCGATCTGGCTCTGGATCGATTCGCGTGAGGTCATCCTGCCAATCGCGGCCGCTGCGGCCTCGACGCGGTCAGACGGCAGATTGGCCGGGATCGCCAGCAGGAAGCCGCCGAGCGGCGTGATATTGCCGCCGCGCGGCCCCGCCGGCTGTGGCAGGTAGCGCACGCGGCGCTTGACCCGCGAGCGCATATCCGCCTCGAAGCGCACCGCGCGCATGGACCAAGCATAGGCCATCGCCGCGCGACCGGTCAGGAACAGCTCGACCGAGGGATCCCAACTGAGCTCCAGCACGTCCGGCGGCGAAATGGTGCAGAGCCGGTGCATATAGTCGAGCGCCGCGCGCGCGGCGTCGCTGTCCAGGGACGGCATCAGTTCGGCTGCACTCCAGTCGATCGCCCGGTGTGTGGCGGGACCACGTGGCCCCTCCAGCACGGCGCCGCCACAGCAGCCGACCAGTGACATGAAGCTGGACGCGATCGGCATGCCGCGCACACCGTTCCAGGTTATGCCGAAACGGCCTTCAGCGGGTGCGTGCAGCTTCCGCCCCGCCGCGATCACCTCGTCGAAACTCCGGGGGAAGTTGAGCGATTTCTCGGCGAACAGATCGGTGCGCGCGGCAAACAGTTCGATCGAAGAGACGATCGGCACACCGTACTGGCGGCTGGCCCATCGCCCGGTCGCCCAGACCGACGGATCGAAGTCCAGCGAGTCGATGCCGACATTCAGCAGATGTGTATCCAGGCATTGCACTCGTCCGCTCTCGGCGAAGGAGCCGAGCCAGGGCGCGTTCAGGGTGATGACGTCGTATTCGGAGACCGGACGCTGGGCATTGGCCACGGCGCGCTCATACATGTCGTCTAGCTTCAGCAGATCGAAGTCGCGGCGAGATGCCAGGTTATTGCGCCAATCGGCCCAGAGGTCGCGCATCGCAGCGAAGAAGGCATCGTCCTGCAGCAGGAAGCGCAGAGTCCGGCCGCTGTCGATCGTGCGCTGCATGATGCTAGGGGGCGGCGCGAGAAAGGTGTCGATGCGGTTGACGCCGAAGCTGAAATCCTCGTCGTTCTCGGCGCTCGACCGCACGCCGACGGTTTGCGCCAGTACGGATTTGATGTGCCGAGCATAGCCAGTGAAGGCGGCCATCATCGGCTCGCCTGGATGCAGTGTGAAGCTCTTGCCCGTGCGCGTGCGTGGCAGCCGAATGATCCAGCCGCTCGCGATCAGCTCATTGATCCGGCGCAGCGCCGTCGCGTGAGGCACGCCCGAGACCTGGGCCAGTGCGGAGACGGTCAGGATTTCGCCGCGCAGCTGCGCGGTCACCAGGCTGGTGGCGATGGCCCAGGTCGGATCCTGCTGGGTAACAGGAAATAGCTCGCCGAACGGCTCGCGGAGCCGGTCGAGGAAACCGATGACTCTCAGCAGCTCTCCTTCGTTCATGCTGCAGAATATCCATACTGAGTTTATTTTTATCCAGTATGGACTAATTCTTGTTTGCCGCAAGCCGGTGCGACGTGGACTGTGGTCTTTCCGGGAAGAGGGAGGACAGTTCATGGCGGATTGGGCGGGAGCGCTGACGGCTCGCGGGTATCCGGCATGATCGCGGACTATGTCATTGTCGGCGGCGGCAGTGCCGGCGCGGTGCTGGCATCGCGCTTATCCGAGAACTCGGCGAACCGCGTGGTCCTGCTTGAGGCAGGGGCCGATACGCCGCCGGATGCCACGCCCGCTGATATCGACGACACCTTCCCGAGTTCGAGCCTCAACCCAGAATATTTCTGGCCGGAGTTGCAGGCGCGTCGACGGGAGGGCGGACGGCTCCATTCCTATCCCCAGGCACGAATCATGGGTGGCGGATCCAGCATCATGGGTATGTGGGCTTTACGCGGCATGCCGTCGGACTATCGACGCTGGTCCGAGGCCGGTGCTGAGGGGTGGGACTGGCCGGACGTCTTGCCCTATTTCCATCGGGCCGAGGCGCATGCCGATGAGCCATCGTCGGGCGGTCCCTATCCGATCCGTATCCCGCCGCGCGCGGAATGGCCGGGCTTTGTGCGTGCCATCGAGGCCGCGATGCAGACCCGTGGGTTTGGGCATATCGAGGACATCAACGAGACGCCCGGCTGCGGCTTCTTCGCTATGCCCAATGCCGCAACGGCACATAAGCGTTCCTCGACCGCGTCCCGCTACTTGACCGCTGCCGTGCGCGCTCGATCAAACCTGACCATTCTTGCGGGCGCCACGGTGCGGGCACTGCGAATCGAGAATGGTCGCGCCACGGGCGTCACTGTCGAGCAGGCGGGCGCGAGCCGCGAACTCGCGGCAGGCGAGGTCATCCTCAGCGCCGGCGCCATCCATTCGCCGGCCTTGCTCATGCGCGCTGGCATCGGTAACGCCGAGTCGCTGCGCGACCTTGGCATCGAGCCGCGCCTGCACCGCCCCGGCGTCGGGCAGAATCTGCAGAACCATCCCTATCTGCATATCGCGATGACGCTGCCGGCGCGCGCGCGGCTACCGGCAGCGTTGCGCCGGTTTGCGCTGGCCGGGGTGCGGCATTCGTCCGGCTTGGCGGATTGCCCGGCGGGTGACCTGGTGCTGACAGCGATTGGCCGCGTAAGCTCCCACAGTTTCGGCGTCGATCTCGCTATGTTCAGCGCGGCGCTGTATGCGCCCTTTTCTAGGGGCACAGTGGCTCTGACCAATGCCGCGCCGGAAGCGCCTCCGGTCATCGATTTCCGCTTCCTGGATGATCCGCGCGATGCACCGCGGATTCTGCAGGCCGCTCGTTTCGCTGAAAGCCTGCTCGCCGATCCCCTCTTCGGGCAGCACTACCATGACGCCTTTCTGCTGCCGCCGGTGATGTCGCTCAATCAATTCGGAAAGACCGGGCTTGCCGGTGCGTTGACCGCGCTGGGCGCATCCTTGGTGCTGAACGCGCCGCCGCCCATTTCACGTTTCGTATTGTCGCGCCGGTTAGCGCCTGGTTTCTGGATCGCAAACCGCCGGCACCAGCGGGTGCTGAACGACGACGACATCTTGAGCGCTATTGCGCCGATGGGACACGTCTCCGGCACCTGCCGCATGGGGCGGGTCGAGGATGCCAATGCGGTCGTCGATGCGCATTGCCGCGTTATCGGGCTCGGCGGCTTGCGCGTCGTCGACGCCTCGGTAATGCCTTGCGTGCCTAGCGCCAACACCAACTTGCCGACGATCATGGTCGCGGAGAAGGCCGCCGACCTCATCCGCCCCGACAGTGTCCGCTAGACCGGCTGATCGATGTTCGACCAGTGATAACCTGCGATCGGTCTCGCGATGCAGGTATTCCTGAGCATTCGTCTGACCTCGTCCGTCTCTCATGCGTCGTGACATGCTCGCGTCGTCAACGCCGGGGTCAAAACGAAAGACCCCATAGCCGGCATCCGACAGCGGCGCGTTGAGCGAAGCGGTGATGGCGATACCGAGCGCATTTCGGTGTCGTCAGGATCGATCATTCCGTCGTCCCAAAGTTCGGAGGGAGCGTAGTATCCCGACAGCTGCTGCTGATAAGCCTAGAGCGTCTCGGCGCGCACGCGCTCGACATTTTCCTGGTTGATCTAGCTACTCCAAGCCGTCGCATGTGATCTGGAGATATCCAAAGATCGCCCTTCTGACGCGGGAGATTAAAAGCGGTGCATTTGCATCGCCTCTCTGCGCGGCAGAATCGACTATGCCGCCAATGATTGCGATTAAATCGGCAGCTGCGGAGGAATGTCGAGCAGTTGCCGGCAGGTCAGATCGTTCCAAGCAGCTCAAAACAATGCGGACGAGTTCGTTTTTGAGGCGTTTGTCCCTGTCATCTGCAAACAGTCTTTTTCGTTCGATGTTGAGCAGACACGTAAGCGTTGGCCGCTTCAGTTGCCGGTTCACCATCGCACCGATGAGAGACACTAAACCCTCTCTCCCGCTCGAGAAGGCATTCAATTCGCTAAAGTCGCCGAGCAGTAAGTCTGTTTCGCGCTCTATCAAGGCTCGAGTGATCGCGTCTCGGCTCGGGAAGTACTGATAGATAGATCCAGGACTCACTCTTGCGAGGTTGGCAATGGCATTTGTGGTGTAATCCGCCAATCCTCTCTGTTCTAGTATGCATGCCGCAGCTTCAATAATGGTGGCGACTGTTGCCGCCGAGCGCGCTTGAACCGGCTTCTTCCTGGGCTCTAAAAGGCTTCGGCTCGATTTTTTGTGCATGGCTCAATTCGATATATAAGGGCCATCTCGATGCGATGCGTCGCCGGCTTCATCGCGCCTCGCTTCGACGCATTGAGTACTTCTATTGATTGAGGCGTGCAAGTTCGAGGCTCAGATGTCATAGCTTCAGCTCCAAGCACGTTTTGACGATCAGCAATGTGAGCACGTGTCGTGGCTTCAGTGGGAATGTGGTCCATCCGCGGGAAAAAACAGGCGTGGTGAAAATTGGGGAATGCGAGTATTCAAATCGCGAGCAGCCGCTCACACTGATCTGAAAATGATGATCGAAAGTGTTATCGTCGGTGTAGCGATCAGAGAGGCTCGGATGATTTCGACTGGGCGTTCAATGCTGAGTTACGTTTCGGCGTCCAAGGCAAATAATGGTATGGATGAGTGTGCCGGACATGCAGGACTACATCTGCAGAGAAAACGTAACGTACTGTACCCACGACGGAGTAGAGCTGCGTGGTGATCTTTACCTTCCTAAGGGAGATAGGCTTTTTCCGATCTTGATAGGTGTGCCCGGAGGAGGTTGGCGTATCTGCGTACGGACCAGCCTTCGTCAATGGGGTATTTATCTCGCCTCTCGCGGATATGGCCTATTCGTTATCGATTATCGCCTTGCGACTGCAACCCGCAAGGCCTTCCCCGAGGCGGTGCAAGATGTCGTCGCGGCCGTTCGGTTTATTCGCGGCTCAGGGGCCGAACTATCCATCGATCCACAGCGCATCGGGCTGCTAGGTGCGTCGGCAGGGGCGCATCTTGCCGCACTAGCAGCGTTTGGAGGCGACACGACTGCTTTCGGTGGGGGGCATCCCGGCGATGCGTTCGCCTCAACACCAGCTGGTGTAAAGGTGCTGGTGGCTGTTTACGGAGTATTCGATCTCTTAAGACAATGGCAGGATGATCTCAGTCGCAATCCGGATCCCGAATGGAATATGACGCGCAATCTTATCGGCAGAGACCCCTATGAGGATCAGCGGAGCTATTTCGAGGCATCGCCGTTGCGGTATGTCACTTACGACAAGAACCGAATGTCGGTGTTTGTGAGCTGGGGCACATCGGACGAATTCGTAGATCCCGCACAGTCGGAGTCGTTCGTGCGCGCCTTGCAACAGGCGCGCTTCACTGTTCGAACACACAAAATACTCGGTGCCTCGCACTTTTGGTTTGGACAATCCCTTGATTTCCCGTCAGGCGAGGACACGAGCCTCGCGCCGCGCCTGGTTCAATTTCTTAACCTGGCTCTCTGACTGAATCCCGCCGTCCAGCGGGTGAGTTTCTGGATGTGCCGCTCGACGTTCGCGGCAGATGGCTTGTCTCTTCAACAATCGCTGAGCTTGGAAAGGGTCCAGGCCGACGATATCGTGGACGCTTCCGTTTCTTATCAACTCCCTGCAACTCCAAGAATACGAAGAGCGTGTTCATTATCGTCGAATACGGAAGATGCGGGGGCTTACAAGACAGATGTAACCCTCAGGGATTAAAGACGCTAGTCGAATCGGACAGCTCCAATCGGAACGACAGATGTCGTCGCTCTCATCCCTCCACTGCGAAACAAGAATGATCTATGCTTGGCGCACAATAGATCACCATGCCGCCACGCACCCATCGCTTCTAGGATCGCACGCGCCCTCAAGGAGGCCATCGGGATGCCGAACGATCGCTCCGGCGTGGCCCATCTGAGACGTGAAAGGACCGACGAGCTCAACCTCATGACCGGCTTCGCGTAGTGCCTCATAAAGTTTCGGGTCGAAGCGGTCCTCCAATTTTAGGGAAGTGCTAGCGTCCCCCCAAGCGCGCCCGAGCAGCCAGCGGGGTGCCGTGATCGCCTGCTGCAAGGGCATGCCAAAGCGGGCATAGCGCGAGAAAATTGCGCCCTGCGTTTGTGGTTGGCCTTCGCCCCCCATTGTGCCGTAAGTCATCACCCGTCCGTCTTGGAAACGGGCCAGGCCTGGAGTCAAGGTATGGAACGACTTTCTGCGCGGTTCCAGAGCATTCCAGCCGCCGCGCGACAATCGGAAACTGCTCCCTCGATTCTGCCATACAATGCCGGAGCGTGGCAGAACAAGCCCGGAGCCAAACTCGAAGTAGGTGCTCTGGATTGCACTTACAGTCCGACCTTCATTGTCGATCACCCCGAACCAAGTGGTGTCGCCGGCAGAAGGGGACCGAGGCCAAGGCAAGGCACGGTGACTTTCGATTCGAGCCGCCATTTTGTCGAGGGCGTCGCTGTCATCCAGGAGCGCCTGCGGATCTAGCTTCATCCAGGCCGGGTCGCCCACATGCGTGTCCCTCACCAAGAAAGCTTGCTTCGTGGCCTCGACGAGACCATGCAAATGCGCAAAGCTTTCTGGCTTGTCTGCGTGAATGCGGTCGAACAGAGCTAGAATGAGCAGCGACGCGAGACCCTGAGTTGGTGGAGCGGTGTTGAAGAGCCGGGCGCCGGAAATGTCTACCGAAAGCGGTTCAGGGCGGTCCGCCAAATGCTCGGCGAAGTCGGCCGCTGAAAGTGGACTTCCCAGCGCCTCCAGATCGGACGCAATCATCGTAGCAAGAGGACCATTATAAGTTCCGAGTCCCTCGGAAGCCAGGCGGCGGAGAGATGCCGCGAGGGCGGGCTGCCGGAAGCGTTCGCCTTCCACCATCGGTCGCCCCGCACGCTCGAAAATGCTTGCGTAGGCACCGGGCAAATTCTTCAACTCCGGGCTCTTATTGGCCGCGACCTCGGCGCCATCACGGGTGAGGGCTACACCGTGCTCCGCGTATTGAATGGCGTCACGAAGTAGCCGCGAGGGAGATAAATGGCGGCGAGGGCTCGCCTCGAGGGCTGCAGCCCATCCAGAGACTGCTCCTGCCATCGTGTTAGCGGCTAGCGGTCCGCGGCGAGGTATCTCGGCTAAATTCTCATACAAGCCGAGATTCGCGTGGCTTGCCGAGCGTCCAGAGGCGTCGATCGTATGCGTACGACCGTCAGGTTCGGCTATTAGCCAAAATCCATCCCCACCAATGCCCGTCATGTGAGGGTAGACGACTGCCAGGCAGGCGGCGACGGCAACTGCCGCCTCGATTGCGTCACCACCATCTTTGAGGACGTCGAGCCCCGTCTGGCTCGCCAAATGATGTGGTGAGACAACCATACCCCGAAAGGAGCGAACAGTGTGCAGCATTCTATGATTGTAAGGTGCCGAACGCCGCATTGAAGAATGCAGGCGCGCTGATCAAGATGAACATGTGAGCCTATGCAAAACCCATTCGAGGGCGTTCCACCCTCATCGAGAAGAGAGAACCTAGCTCAGTCTGTGGGGCAGCGTGCTTGGCTAGATCCGCGCTGTATTGTGCGTGCTTGTGTGCGATTGTAGTACTCGCGTTACAAGCGATCCCATTCGCGCGCTTTGGAGCGGGGCAAGCAGCGGGAAACGTGCAGCTACAAAATGAAAGCTCACATTGTCTGTTGTGAAGCGACCTCAAATCAGCCTGAGGAAATATACCGAAGGAAGTTCACACTTATCCAGGTGGTGATGCTGCGTGAGAGGTCGTCCTATTCGTTTGTCATTCTGGACGGCGCGCGGCTCGCGATCAGCCGCTCCCGCGGTTTAGTATTGAAAAGTGCGTTCTCAAAAGAGGATCGTGAGCATTGGGCCGATGTCTAGGAATTGTCCGTACGCCGCGCGCCTGTTAGGCGGCGGAGAATGCCGTGCATTCAACCCGCGCGTCGTCCCGGTCATAAAAGCGTTTCGACGAAATCTTAGGTCTTGACCCAGTCACTACTTGTGACGGTGTTCATCATCAGCGAGCCGCTGACGATGGTGCGCATTTCGCACTCCGACTTTATAGCCCCGCGGATTTCCCGGATCTGACGCCTGGGAATCGATCTTTCGAAGGTGCCCCGTTTGCTGCTGAGCCAACTTCACCTTCATGTCCAAATAACCCCACACCGCCGCCTCGATAGAGCGCGTTAGAGAGGATGCATCGACCTCTCCTCGTCGGCCGCTGGCGTAATTTAGCGCCTTGGCAATCTCGACTATGTCCATAGCCGTCGCTTCAGATGCGGACATTGAGAGACCGAAGCTCTTCCGTAGGAACTCTTCTAGCGAAGCTCGGATGATTGTGCCGGCGCGCGACGCTGGCATGAGCGATGCCAATCGAACTTCCTCGAAATCCAGCAATCTTGCCAACAGTGGACGTCGTACCTGATTTCGGACGGCCGCCTTAAACACCTCCCGCAGTGCCTGTCTCGGCGGGGTTAAGGCGAGCGCTGCCAAGACGGCGTCGACCATACTGGTCGTCTCGCGCTCGATGAGTGCGATGGTAATTGCGTCTTTGTTTGGAAAATACTGGTAAAGCGACCCTATGCTTACTCCGGCACGAGCCGCGATCTCGTTCGTCGTGTAGCCGTCAAAGCCGTAACGTTCAAGAATATCGGCCGCACCCTCGAGTATCGTATCCACCGTTAGGGCCGCGCGGGTTTGAGCGGGCGTTTTTCTGGGGTTCAGCCGCTGCGTGCCAACCTTTTTGGAGCGTGATGACCTCATATGAGAAATGCTCGTACCTTTTCTGGCTGTCGTCAAGGGTATCCGTTGATCCAGCGGACGTCACCGTACGCATTGCTCGAATGTTCTTTCGACGGTCTTCCCGACGGTTGCCATGCCCGAACCCGACCTTCATGTTCGGCGACGCGCGCGGCAACGGTCTAGCTGAGGGGCGGGGAAGTCGTGCCAGTGGCCGTGCGAACGTCGGGAGGCTTCGTAGCTTGAGGACGCAGAGGGATTGTATCATTCGTGATGGGACTTTCATCCGCTCGCGTCAGGAGTCGGGCCGAGTTAAGCAATCTGTTTGGTGTGCAGGCCGACTGGAGGCAGGCGGATTCTCGACAGCCGAAATGTGAGCAGGCGTGGCCGGCTCTGCGGTCAACGGCAGCATTTGCAGGAAATAACGCGAGAGCCTGATGCGAGTACCGAAATGGCGAGCAATCGCTACCCTGTGCGCATGAAAACGGAGTGACGTTCGATCGCTCAGCGACAAAACAATAATGAAGGGAGAGTTCGCGAGCGATACAATCTGGCCAGCGAGGCGGCAGCTTGAGGGTTCAATTGGATCAAGTCGCCTCCGCGCAGTTCAATCAAAGCAGCGGTTCTCAGAGCGCTCGACTACCTCGTGAAAGCGGTGGGGAAGCTTTGGTGCGCGCTAGTCGCGACCGGACTGATCGTGGCGTTGGAAGCGGCTGATCGTGTTGCTGAAGACTAAGACCGAACCACTGAGAGAGGACAGTTTCGGTGACTTAAGAATCCTCTCGCCGAGCGACGTCGCCGCTGGCGTAACCAAAACGCTTTACTCAAACAACGTTACATGGGGGATATCACGTGTCTTGCTGTCATTGGAGGATCGCATTGGCGATGTTGTCCGCGACGATGCTTGGCCCAATAGGCTTTGCCAACGCGGCGGATTGGCCTGATAAGCCGGTGAAGGCTGTACCGGTTGTCGATGCTCCCTTTTTTACCGTGAATGACAACCGGTTAACTTACGCATATTTGTTTGAGGCTAACACTCCGTTGGCTCCGGGAGGGAAGAACGTAGCAGCGTTTACGCACTTTGACGCTTGGGCATACGGTACCAACTCTTTTAATGGCTTATTGGCCAAGAACCAACAGGGCGACGTAGCTTCATCTTGTAGGCTACCAAATCAAGGCTGTGCCGGCTCACTGGAATTCCACGGTTTTCTCAGGAGCACGCTTGGTTTCAATCAAGTATTTGACACCAAAGCGTTCTCAGCCGGGCCGCTACAGAACGTCTCGCTGGCGGTCGGAGGCGGCGTGCAGTTCAAGAATACATTCTCCGCAATCAACCGAAACTCGATTACCGCAGGCCTCCAATTCGACTTCGCTTTGCCCTACAAGGGGTACTTCAACATTACGCCGCAAATGTACAAGGCTTGGCAGTACTCCGGGAGCTATGCGGCGATATCATTCGCACCGGCATTTCCGGGAGCTCCCAACGGATGGCTCGACTTCGACCCGACATGGTCCCTTTTCATGAGCTATTATATGCCGTTGGGTTTCTTGCCTGAGTCGATCCCGCTTTCCGTCAGTGGCAACTTCACCATCATTGGCCCCATGGGGAGGGGCGCGAAACCAGGTGTCCTTCCAGCGGCCCTGATTGCTCCCACCATAACCGAGTACAATGGTGAGCCCGTCCGCTTGACGTTGGACGCCAGCAAAGTGCTGTGGGGTCCCAAGTACTCTCATTTCGTCGACGTGTGGGTCGCTTACAAGTATTGGCGCAATCTTCTGGGGCTTGACGACACTTCCAATCTGGCGTGCCTGTCGCTCAATTGCAGGGGATCATCACTATACTCCGGGATTACGGTGAAGTTCTAACCGCCTGGCTTGGTACGACAATCCGAAGATGTCCGGAGCTGCTCACGGCATCGAGTCAATGGCTCGGCGGGTGGCCACGCACTCCATAGATCGAAGACGCCTCCGCTAGCAGGCCGGTCAGTTCTGCTCCTCCCTGACTTGGGCCGCCTAGCTTGTGCTAGGCGGCCCATTTCGGTCGACCCCCACGGGAATTCGCAATCGGGACCTGCTTCTGATGAAGGTCGAACGCACCAAAGGCGCAGGTTTTGCAGGAAAAGTATGATGACAACGTTCCAGGACGCGCGCGCCTTTTTGCTGAAGCATCGCACCGATTACGATACGGCGGTGAAGGGATTCCGTTGGCCTGATCCTGTCCCTTTCAATTGGGCACTGGAGTGGTTCGATGCCGATCTTGCCACGAGAGAAGAGAGCAGAAACCGCCCAGCTCTGTGGATCGTCGATGCCGGCCGGAACACGGAGAACAAGCTCACCTTTACGGAGTTGTCGCGCCGCTCCAATCAGGTCGCGAATTTCCTGCGCGCGCAAGGGCTGCGGCGCGGCGACCATCTGCTGCTGCTGCTCGGCAATGTTGTGCCGCTATGGGAGACCATGCTGGCGGCCATCAAGCTTGGTGTGGTCGTCATTCCCGCAACGACGTTACTGACGCCGGAGGAACTGAGGGATCGATTGGAGCGCGGGAGAGCTACAGCGGTGGTCGCAGGGCAGGACCAACTGAACAAACTCGGAGACCTGGCGACAAACAACCTCGTCCGTATCGCCGTTGGAGCGACATCGCAGCCCGGCTGGCTCGCCTACGAAGAGTCTGCGCTGGCATCGGAGAATTTCGTCCCGGACGGTCCGTCGCTGCCAAACGATCCGATGCTGCTCTACTTCACCTCGGGCACCACGGCCAAACCCAAGCTCGTGCGCCATAGCCAGCGCAGCTATCCAGTCGGCCATCTTTCGACCATGTACTGGCTTGGCCTCAGACCCGGCGACATTCACCTCAATATCTCTTCGCCGGGCTGGGCCAAGCATGCCTGGAGTTGCTTCTTCGCGCCCTGGAATGCGGGGGCTACCGTATTCGTCTTCAATCAAGCCCGCTTCGAAGCAAAAGCATTGCTCGAGGCCATCGGCCGTTTCGGCGTGACCACGCTATGCGCACCGCCGACGGTCTGGCGTCACTTCATTCAGGAGGACCTTGGCTCCTTCAAGGTGAGCTTGCGTGAGGTCTGTGGCGCAGGCGAGCCACTCAATCCGGAAGTGATCGATCGGGTACGTGCCGCGTGGGGGCTCACCATCCGCGATGGATACGGCCAAACGGAGACCACGGCGCTGGCTGGCAATTCTCCTGGTCAGAAGATCAAGATCGGATCTATGGGGCGCCCGCTGCCCGGTTATCAAGTGCAGGTTAGCGATGCTGATGGTCTTCCCGCAACCGAGGGCGAGATCACGTTTCAGCTCAACGCGGGCAGGCCGGCTGGGCTCATGCAGGGCTACCAAACCGAGGACGACGGACTTTCCGGCGTCAATGGCGTGCTTTACCGCAGCGGCGACGTCGCCGTTGCAGATGAGGACGGCTATCTCACTTTCATAGGACGGTCTGACGATGTGTTTAAGTCCTCGGACTATCGCATCAGCCCGTTCGAACTGGAGAGCGTTCTGCTTGAGCACGAGGTCGTCGCGGAAGCGGCGGTGGTCCCCAGTCCGGATCCTGTACGCCTCGCGGTGCCCAAGGCTTTCGTACTGCTCGCTTCAAGTGCCGAATGTTCACGCGACACTGTGCTGTCTATCTTCCAGCACCTGAATGCGCGGCTTGCCCCATTCAAGCGTATTCGGCGCCTCGAAATCGTCTCCGAACTTCCCAAAACAATCTCTGGCAAGATCCGCCGCGTCCAGCTGCGGAAGCTTGAACAGGACGCCAATGGCATCAGCCCGTTGCGTGGTCAGGAGTTCCGGGAAGAGGAGTTTCCCGAGTTGCGAATACGAAAGGGGAAAGATAGCCGATAAGCGAACTTGGAGAGCGGTCGCGGAGGCGAACACTCGGCGAGTGTGCGCTACGCACTGAACCCTGTTCCAAAAGATGCGTGCTTGGCGCTGAACCAGAAGCCAATGCAACGCGGTTCTTTGTGCCTGTCGGAAAAGTAGTGCTGGAATCGCGTCCCCATCCGAGCGCGCCATAGACACACATCATTCGAAGTCACGTACGATTGGTGTGATTGGTTTCAAAACACCGTGAGAGTGTGGTGCTCCTCGAAGCGCGAATTCACAAATTCTGTTTCGGTCAATCAACAAAGGCACGTTCTAAAATGCGGAATATTGCAATTTTCGGATCTGGTCGAGTAGGAGCGACGCTTGCCACCGGTTTGGCTGCGGCCGGGCATTCTTTGAAACTCGGCGTACGAAACCCAGAAACGGCGCGCGGCAAATGGACGGGACCTAACGCGATGTTCGCCAGCCTGGCCGAGGCATCGCGCGACGCCTCGGTTGTTATCAACGCTACGCCCGGAGCGAGTAGCGTCGAGTGCCTTTCAGTTCTTCGCGCAGAGTTGAAGGGAAAGGTGCTGATCGATGTTGCTAACGCAACGGTACGTGGTCCGGATGGAATTCCGAGTGCCTTGCTTTACCCCAGCTCAAGCTTGGCGGAAGTCCTTCAGGCAGCATTACCTGAGACCTTCGTGGTCAAGACGCTTAATACCGTGTTGTCGCCCGTGATGGCGAATCCCGATCTGCTGAGATCGCCAGCGACCATCTTTGTGTCCGGAAACGATGACGGTGCGAAGGCGGTCACGCGGGAATTACTGCGCGACCTCGGCTGGTCGGATCGCTCCATCGAGGATCTTGGAAGGATCGATAGCGCGCGTGGTACCGAAGCACTGATCCTCCTCGTGCCCTATCTCATTCGTTCCAAAGGATTTGCAAATTTTGCGCTGAGCGTGGTGCGGTGAACCCAATCGATCGTTGATGAAGTGTGACGTCGCTCTCTGAGCGAAGTGTTGTTACTCGGCATCTTTTGCCTGCAATCAAGAGAGGCCGATTGGGTCAGTGGCGGCAAACCCGAAGGCCCGCCGAGCCGATTGTCGCTCCTCGCGCTCAACATGCGATGGTCGCTCAAGATGTGGGCGATGTCGTATTTCGCTCTTGGCAGCCGTACCCTCGGCAATCCGCGCACGATACCGAGCAGATCACGGGTTCGCTGGTGAGCGTCTTGCGCTGCCCGACGGGCAGAGCTGGATGAGTGTTTACTTTTCGATCGGGGCGTTGGTGATCGTAGGATACTGGTGCAGCTGAGCCGCTTTCGGCCTGGGCGCGATACGCTGTAGCGTTCTAATCGCATCCGTCAACTCTCGCCTAATCCAAAATGCGAGCAGACACCTTGATTGTCGAACCGGAAGGCGCCGTGGATCGTTTGTTTTGCTGAATTTCCTGCTGTCTAGACCTCCCTTCGGGAGCGCTCTCGAGCGTGCTCCAAAAGCGAGTTGTAGGAGTGAATGATTACGCAGAATATTCGGAGATCGCGAACAATTTCCAAGCTAGCAAAGATGAAGAGTCGTCGTGCCCCAAACACGCCTTAGTGGCAAATCTTCGGAGGCGCCTCGCACGCCAAGGATCATCGCCCTCAGCCGCGCTCATCCCGTCCCGACCGAGATTCGCGGCCGGCAGCTGATGACGTCGATCGTCCGCGACCCCATCGAGGGGCCACTGCAAATCGGTCCCGAAGGACCGGTCGACAATTCGACCGCTGTACACACCGAGCACATGCTGGCGTTTCCCGCCGCGCATTACGATTTCTGGACGCGTGAACTCGGCGTGGCTCGCAATGCATGGAACTGGGCCTGGTGGGGAGAGAATCTGACGGTTGATGGCGTAGACGAAGAAATGCTGCGCATCGGGGACCTGGTCAAGATCGGTACTGCCGAGTTTGAGGTCACATCGCCGCGGATTCCTTGTTTCAAGGTGGCTTGGCGCATCGGTCAACCGGACTCCATCCTTTTGCGTATGATGGAGACGGGGCGCGTTGGTTTCCATCTGGCAGTGCTCAAGCCGGGTTTGGTCTCGCTCGGTGACGCAATCGAAGTCTCCTCTCCACAGCCTGAAAACATAACCGTCGCCGACATGTCGCGGCTGCTGCTGTCGACCTCCATCGAAAGCGTGGAGCAGCTGAACGCCTCTTTGGCGATCCCGGCCCTCGGCAAAAAGGCGGCGGGAGCAGTCCGCCGTCGCATTGCCCTAATCGAGGATCGCGAGCGCATGCGTGTCGGCCGCTGGCGAGGGTGGCGCCGGTTCATCCTGGCGTACGCTAACGACGAGGTCGAGGGGGTCCGTTCGTTCCACTTGCAGCCTGATGACGATCAGCCCCTAGCTCCCCCGGCGCCAGGCCAGTTTTTGAGCGTCAAGACCCAGCGCGAGGGCGAACCGGACCTAGTGCGCACTTGGAGCATCAGTGACGTCGACCTGAAACGGCGCCTTTACCGCATCAGCATCAAGGCTATAGAAGGCGGCGCCGGATCTCGCCGCATGCACGAGCAGTTGCAGGTGGGAGACGCCATCTGGTGTCGTCCGCCCGCAGGTCAGTTCGTCCTCAATCGCAGCGGTCACCGCCGTATCGCGCTGTTCAGTGCAGGTATCGGTGTCACACCGATGATGATGATGCTGAAGGGCTACATCGAGCGGGGGCAGGGCGCGCCGCCCCTGGTGTGGGTGCAGGTGGCCGTGAATGGGCGGGCTCACCCGTTCAAGCAGGAGATCTCCGCGCTGCTGGCGCAGCTCCCGGATGTTCACCGGATCATCTATTACACCCGGCCTGATCCCGCGGATCGCGTTGGTGTTGACTACGACCGCGCGGGTCGCCCGACGGCGGAGGATCTGTGCGAGATTTTCGGGGCGCCTTATCCGCTCAACCTGTTTGGCCGGGAGCTGCCGTTTCCCGGACAGGAGACGGAGGCCTACGTCTGTGGCCCAGAGAGCTTCCAGGATCTGGTGCGGGATTCACTGCTGGCGATCGGTGTGAAACCCGCCGACATTCGTTCCGAGGCATTCGTCGTCAAAAGAGCGGCGAACGAAGGGCAGGCGGCCCTGATCGAGAAGGCGGCGGTGCGTTTCATCCGCTCCGGGGTAACCGCCGAGTGGCACGCGGACGATGGCCAGACCTTGCTGGACCTGGCGGAGGCCGCGGGCCTGAGCCCTGCTTATGCCTGCCGCTCCGGTCTTTGCCAGAGTTGCGAGTGCGCGATCATGGCCGGTGCTGTCCAGTACGACCCGCAGCCATCGGTGCCCTTGGAGAGCGGCAAGGTGCTTATCTGCTGCGCCCGGCCGGCGACGAACGTGATCGAGCTGGATGTTTGAGCAGCCGGCAACTCCTCTCTCCATCCGACCGGGGGAGTCTTGAAAAACTGCAATTGCGATCGACGAGACTAAGGGGAGGAAATGGGATGACTTCGACGCGGGACTATTCCGAGCTCAAAGCAAACTGGCGCCTACTGCTTGCTGCGTTTGTCGGATCGGCTGTTGGATTCCCGACGCTTCCATTCTTCAGCATTGGCGCTTTCGCGCCGACGTTCCAGCGCGTCTTCGGCTGGAGTCAAGCTGCCATTCTGGGTGGGCTGCTGCTTGCCACGGTCATGATTCTTGTCTTCGGCACCTTTATCGGAGCATTCATCGATCGGAGAGGGCCCCGCCTGATCACGATGGTCTCGCTGGTTGGCATGGGAGTCAGTTATATGGGGCTGGCCGCCTCCGACGGCTCCATGACGATCTATTATGCCGCTTGGGTCGCGATGTGCGTCACCGGTCTCGGTGCCAGTGCCATATCTTTCACGCGAGTGATCAGCGGCGCTTTTAGCCAGCGGCGTGGGCTCGCGCTTGGCTTGGTGTTGGCGGGATCCGGCGTCTTCGCTTTGCTGGTGAAACCTTTTGCGGCATGGCTGATCGCCGCCTTCGGTTGGCGCGTCGCCCTGGTCGCGATCGGTGCTCTGCCGGTTTTGCTTGCGGCTCCGCTCGTGTGGTGGGGTTTCCCAAGAAGCTGGACAGGACCAAAAGGTGTTGTCGTGATGGCTGAGACGGGGCTCAGCGTCAGGGATGCCTTGCGAAGTTGGGCTTTCTGGGTGCTGATCGTCGCCTTTATTGGCATGGGTTTTGGGATCGGCGCACCCGTGCCAAACATCGAAGCGATCCTCAACACCAAGCAGCTCGATGCGCGCGTGATCGTCAATGTGGCGGCGCTCATTGGCCTCTCCATCGTTGTGGGCCGTCTTGCTGGCGGTTGGTTGATGGATCGCTTCTGGGTCCCAGCCTTGGCTATGATCATGTTGGTCTGCGCCGCCTCGGGCTGCGTGCTGCTGTCAGCGTCCGTGGTGACGGACACCAGTGCAGGCGCCGCAATCGTGTTGATCGGCCTCGCCGCCGGCGTGGAGTATGACATTCTGGCCTATCTGGTCGCCAGGTATATCGGCTTGCGCCGCTACGGATCTATCTACGGCATCTTATTCGGCATCTTCGCGATCGGAGCCGGTGGAGGGCCAGCGCTGCTTGGTCGATCTTATGATCTATCCGGCAGCTATACGACGGGCCTCTTAGCCTGCGCAGGCGCCCTGGTCGCATCCGGTCTCTGTCTCTTGTCGCTGGGTCCCTATCCTACGAAGTTCGAACCCGTTCAGGGCGCCTCGTGCCCCAGCGATGTCGAACCCCAAGCCTTCACCTCAAGCACCTGAAGCAGGCTGCCATGATCAGATTACTGAGCTACGTCACGCCGCGTTTGTGCTTGGCCTCGCTTGAGGCGACTCTAAGACCGGGTAAGCGCTCGCCGGCATACGACTCGCAAGCGCGAGTCAGCAGGGGAGATGGGCTGTGATTACAGTGCTAAGCAACGCGCGCATTTTTGACGGGGTCTCCGAAAATATCATTGAGAATGGCGCAGTGGTCATTGAAGGCGATCGGATTCGGGATGTGACATCGGGCGCTGTGCGCCTCAGCGACGCCCGTGTCATCGATTGTCGCAACCGCTATCTGATTCCCGGACTGATCGACTGCCACGTCCACGCTTGTTCACCGACGTACAATTTGCCTGTTGCGGATCATCTGCCGGCGTCCTTGCTAACGTCCCATGCGGTCAGATGGTTGAAGGGCGCGTTGCACCGAGGGTTCACCAGCGTGCGCGATGCGGGGGGTGGCGACGTCGGTCTGCATCTGGCGATCGAACGGGGGATTATCGAGGGGCCTCGCTTCTTCTTCTCCGGGAAGGCGTTGTCGCAGACCGGAGGTCATTCGGACAACCGTCCAGCTGATTATGTCCCCCAATGCGGTTGCTCTGGCTACGTCGGCTGTACCGGACTGGTCGTGGATGGGGCCGACGCCGTGCGGCTCGTTGTCCGCGAAGAGCTGCGTAAAGGTGCCACGCAGATCAAGCTGATGCTGTCTGGAGGCGTCACCTCGCCGACCGACCCGATGTGGATGCCCCAGTTCACCGACGACGAGATCCTGGCAGCGGTCAAGGAAGCCGGCACACGCCGCGTCTATGTGATGGCGCACGCACATACCGACGATGCGGCGCGCCGCTGCGCCATCCTCGGCGTGCGTACTGTGGAGCACGGGACAGACATTAGTCCGGAGACGGCGGCGCTCCTTGCCGAACACGGCACCTACGTCGTTCCCACACTGTCGCCCGCCGCGCTCCTCGAGCGGCACGGCGCGCGAGTTGGGCTGCCTCCCGCGGGCGTCGAGAAAGTCAAGGGCATCGTCGCGCTTATGGCTCGCTCCATCGAGAATCTGACTCGAGCCGGCGTAAAGCTCGGAATCGGCACCGATCTCTTCGGCGAGGAGTTCCACGTCATGCAAGGAGGCGAACTGAAATTGCGCGGCGAAATTTCGCCGGCGATCGACGTGTTGCGCTCGGCCACTTCTATCGGCGCGGAAATCCTCCAGAAGAGTGGCGAGCTCGGGTGCATTCGCCCTGGCGCTCTTGCCGACATCCTTGTTTTGGAAGGCGATCCCTTTGCGGATCTCGGACTTTTCGAGGACGCTGCGCGGAACATCCCGATGATCATGAAGAGCGGGCAGTTTGTGCGTTGCTCGCTCTAACTTCAGCGTCGGGTGGCAGCCCCGCTTCGGCCGGCCGGACGGCGGCGCAAATCCGAAGTGAAAGAATAACCGGCGAAAGGACGACGATGACCGATCCCTTGAAGGAGCTGCTGGACAAGCGCGCGCTAGACGAATTGATCTTTAAAACGATGCATGCGCTCGATGCGCGCGACTGGCCTGCTTACCGGACGTCGTTCGTGGACGATGTCGCCTTCGACTTCCGCGAGCATGGCGCAGCCCCGCCGGAGGCCCGCCAAGTGATTACCGGGATAGACAACTTTCTGGTCTTGCAGCGCGCGGTGATCGAGGGCTTTGACACTGCCCAGCATCATGTCACGAATATGGTGCACACGATCGACGGCGACAAAGCCGTGACCGATTCCTATCTTTATGCTGAGCATTTTTTGAACAACGACCGCGGTGATCGCAACGTATCGCTGGGCGGCCGCTATCAATTTGACTCACGCCGCTCCCCTGGCGGCTGGAAGATCCATCGCCAACGCTTCTACAGCCCATGGATCCGCGGCAACCCCATGCTCTATCAGATGGCCGTTGAGGTCACGTCCGCGCGCGCCGCCGGCCAGTAGGGTCTGCCATGCTTGCGACGCTCCCGTCTGTAGCGATCCTGCGCCCTTCGTCAGTGCTGCTCGCCATGCGAGTCCCGTCGTCTGCATCCGGCAAGAGGCAGAAGTACGCAACTTTTGCTTACGGACGAAGGAGGGTCTTACGGCGAGTTGCTATAGCGCGCGGCGCGCGTCTGCACGGCTTCGCGAATATAAGCCACATCGCACTGGGCCAGCTCCTTTTCATCGAATAATCGAACCACCGCGGAATCTATCGTCGAAATGAGACATCTCACTTTTCGCCAGCTAAATATCTTCGCGACGGTGGGTGACCACGAGAATCTGGCGGCCGCCGGTCGGATACTTGGCCTCTCCGCGGCCACACTGAGCGACGCAATTCGTGATGTCGAGGCCGCGCTCGGTAAGGAAGTGTTCGACCGATCATCACGCAAGATGCGGCTGTCCGCCGACGGTCGCGCACTGCTGCCCGATGCGAAAAAGCTCGTGCGTGAGGCGCATGCGCTGACATTGCGACACCGCGGACGATCGGTGCTTTGTATCGGTGCGTCAATGACAGTCGGGAACTATATCTTGCCGCCGCTGCTCGGTGATTTCGCGCTGAGGCACCCCCAAACCGAGATCACGGTACAAATTCGCAACACGGACGACGTCATCCACCTGGTGGCGGAGCATGCGGTGGACGCGGCGATCGTCGAAGGGCGTGTCACCGATTCCTCGCTCGATGTTCGTCTTTGGCGAAGAGATCCGCTGGTGATCATCGCCGCGCCGGACCATCCGTTAGCAAGAACCACGGACCACGCGGCTCTCGGCGCGGCGAAGTGGATCCTGCGCGAGCATGGATCGAGCACGCGTCGGTCTTTCGAGACAGCTGTCGCTGATTGGCCGGTTGCGCCCCATGTCGTCATGACCGTCGGTAGCAATGAACTCTTGAAGGCTGCCGTGATGCGTGGGCTGGGCCTCAGCTGCATCGCGGCGTCGGCAGTGGCGGCGGAGGTCCGGCGCCGCGAGTTAGACATCGTCCCCCTGAATGGCGTCTCGTTCCAACAGACCTTGAGCATCGTCCAGCGCACCAACAAACGGTCGAGCTCGATCGTGGAAGAATTCCTGGATCTCTGCCTCGCGGCCCATGGGCCCGGAGGTGTTGAGGCGGACTCCCGTTCGGGCAGAACGTTGCCTTTGGCGAGCGGGCCAGCCGAGCCCGCTAACGCGATTGGCGGAAAGAAGGACGCATCGGCTCTCGCGTCGGGCCGGGCTTGCAACTGAAGCGGCCCTCGAAAGCGCGATCATTCGCATCTCGAAAAAGGGTTGCCTATTGGTCCGTTCGCTTCGTGAATCTCTAACGTCGAGTTCGGTCATTTGCTACTTCCGCCGACATCCATGGCTGGTACGCTCGGCGCAAATCAGAACTTCGGGGGGCGCAGCATCGCTGGCGTCGTCCTTGGGCCAACACGGAGCGAAGGCGGGGCAGAGCATGAAGTTGCACGGAAACAGAGTGGGGTCGAATTGCCGTCGGGTGACCATCTATCTTGCGGAAAAGGGTCTTGAGCTCGAGCTCGTTGAGGTTGACCTGGCATCAGGCGAGCACAAGAGCGCGGCGTTCCGTGCGAAGAATCCGGCCGGCCTTATACCGGTTCTGGAGTTGGATGATGGAACGTTCCTCCCTGAATCGTCGGCGATCGTTGAGTATCTCGAGGACAAGTTTCCGGCCCCGACAATGATCGGCGGTACGCCAGAGATGCGAGGAAACGTCCGAGCACTCGAAAGGATCGCCAGCGATCTCGCGATCGTTTCAGGTGTGATGCTTAAGCACTCCAGCCCCGCGTTCGCAAAGAACGTCGATCAGGTTCCGGCAGTGGCTGAGGCCGTGCAGGGGATCGTCGCTCAGCAGCTTAGCTTCCTCGAGGCACATCTAGGCGACAAGCCCTTCCTGGCGGGGGAACGACCGACCATCGCGGACATCACTCTCTTCTCCTTCACCCAGGCGTTCAGAGTTCGGATGAACACGATTCTTACCGAAGGCTATCCGCGTCTGACCGCCTGGTACGAGCGATTCGAAAAGCGACCGAGCGCTGTGTACCAGGTGGGCGCTTAAATGGCGCGGTTGGTCGTACAAATGGTCGGATGAAGCAAGACAGAGAGCAAATATGACCAAAAAATCTGCCAGCAATGTTCATCTCTTGGGCGAGTCCTCATCGCTCCTGAATAACAAGAAGATTGCCATTATCGGCGCAGGACCATGTGGTCTGACGCTCGCGCGGCTTTTACAACAGAAAGGCGCCGACGTACGCGTCTTCGAAATGGAGCCCTCGAGCACGGCGCGTAACCAGGGCGGCTCGCTCGATCTGCATGAAGACTCTGGCCAACTCGCCTTGCGTAGAGCAGGTCTGCACGAGGAATTCATCGCCGCATGTCGACCGGAAGGGCAAGCCATCAAAGTCGTTGACAAGCATGGCACGATGATCGTGGATCTGCAGCCGAAAGATGAGGCGGAAACACGTCCCGAAATTGATCGCGCCGTGCTGCGCAACCTACTGATCGACTCACTGGATGCCGAGACGATACAATGGGGGCGGCCGTTAGAGAGCGTGGAACGGTCTGCGCAAGGAAATCTGCGATTGGTGTTTGCGGACGGGCGGCACGTAGATGCGGATCTGGTGTTTGGGTGTGACGGCGCCTGGTCGAAGGTTCGGCCGTTTGTTTCCACGACGAAACCGTATTATTGCGGAATTACGATTGCGGAAACATGGATTCCCTCAGTGGAAGCGCACCACCCTCGCGTGGCTGAGCTTGTTGGTGCCGGCATTTTCCTGGCGACGGGGGACGACAAGGGATTGCTCGCTCAGCGGAACGGCAATGGCAGCGTTCGGGTGTACGTACTTCTGCGTGTTCCTGAGGATTGGACGCAGCGCTGTGGTTTTGCTTTCAATCAACCCGATGCGACCCGCCAAGGCCTGTTGCAAAGTTTTGAAGGATGGGCGCCGCATCTACGTGAGGTGCTGACGATACCGGATATGTTTATTCCCCGCTCACTATATACACATCCTCCTAGGCAAGCCGCCTGGCTCGATCGAGCCAACGTCACATTGCTGGGGGATGCTGCTCACGTGATGCCGTTTTTTACGGGACGGGGCGTCAATCTCGCGATGCTGGATGCGGCTGAGCTGGCTGACAATCTCACATCGGGAAAGTACCCCGACGCTGCGCGGGCGATCCGCGCATATGAAACGAGCATGTTTGACCGAATGGCCCCGGAGATCTCCGAAAACCATGCCGACCAGGACGTATTTATCTCGCGCGACGCCCCTGCGGGCATCAAGGAGCTGTTATGGCGCAGAATAGAATCAGGCCAAGAGCGCAAAGCAAAGCCGTCAGGCGCCGGTTCTAACTCCTAGATCCCCCGACTGCGATGTTGAAGCAGCGATGTCTCCCTTACTCCCAATTGGGGGAAGGCAGGCCGTTCTGCAATAACGCAGCGACGGGTTCGAGCCATCTCCGAAAGATATCCCACGATGCATTCGATTTTCCATCATGTAACGCCCGTTGTTGAGTCGCCGACGATCAATCAGCGGCTAGGTCGCCGCATTATGTTTAAGATGGACTGCCATCAGCCCGCGGGGTCATTCAAGATCCGAGGCATCGGCCATGTCGTGGCGCAGCATGTTGCCGCCGGCGCTGATCATTTCGTCTGCTCATCGGGGGGTAACGCAGGACTGGCGCTCGCCTATTGCACTGCGGCCCTCAAAGTGCGAGCGACAATCTTCGTCCCCGCGACCACGAAGCCGAGCGTGCATCAATTGCTTGCGAACTATGGAGCGACGGTCCACGTAGTGGGCAAGGTCTGGGATGAGGCCGATAAAGCAGCATGTGACCACTGCGCGGCTGAAGGTGCGGTATACGTGTCGCCATTCAATGATCCCTTGCTTTGGCAAGGGCATAGCACCCTTGTTGATGAACTCGCGTTTCAGATCGAGCGACCCGATGCGGTCGTTTTGTCTGTCGGCGGTGGCGGGCTCTTATGCGGAGTGTTACATGGAATGCACAAGCATGGCTGGAGCGACGTGCCCGTCGTAGCGGCGGAAACCAAAGGCGCAGATTCCTTTGCTGCGGCCGTTGCAGCCGGCCGCCCGGTCGCCCTGGGGGGCATTACCTCGAAAGCAACGTCGTTAGGTGCCCTTAAAGTGTCCGACGAAGCCTTCCGCTGGACCGCGAGGCATCCTATCCACTCTGCTGTGGTCACCGATCAAGACGCCTTCACATCGTGCCTTACATTTGCAAATGAGCTTCGTGTTCTGGTTGAGCCTGCCTGCGGCGCCGCGCTGGCAGCCGTCCAACAAGGTAACTTTCCGCTCGATAAGTGCAAGAACATCGTGGTGATCGCATGCGGTGGGAATGCCGTCAGCGTGGGCGCATTGTGCGAATGGGCGACGCACCATTCGGCTTGAGGTGCTCGGCCTCTGTCCAGATGATCTTGAGAGGCCAGCATCAAGGCGGTTAACCTAGGTCAATCCTCATACATTTGCCTGCGGACGGCGACTGACGCGAAGCGATAACCGCCAACGACGGCTTCAGAGTCGACCGCCGGTGAGGACATACGTTTGTGACCTGGGTGAGGTCTTATGGTCTCTTATCCTCCGCTACCCGCAGTACACGCCGCGTAGCGCGCCGCCAGGTGAAGGCAGATGGCGCTCGTCGATCTTGCGAACCTCGCCGTCGGTGAAACGGGATCGCGCCGAGGGGATTGAAATCATTGGGCGTAGACGGCGCCGCCATTCACGTAAACGGTGGTCGTGTTCACCCAACGCGCGTCATTGGACGCCAAGAACAAAGCCGCGTCAGCAACTTCTTCCGGTTCACCCGGTCGTGTGAAAGGGGTCGGAATGGCGGGGGCCGGGGCCGAGCCGGTCGGACCGACCGCCAGGCCCGCGATCCGGTCGGTCCGTATCAGTCCGGGGGCCAGGGTCAGGGCACGCACGCCGCGAATCGCAACCTCTCGCGAGAGGGCCCGGGTCAGTTGTTCGATCGCGAGCTTAGTGGATGAGTATAGGCAGTGCTCCGGCACAGCAAGTCGAGTCGTTCCCGAGGAGAGACTGATGATGACGCCGTTGTCGCGCACACGACGGCCAGCTTCTTGAAACGTGACGATAAAGCCCTTCAGCACCTTCAACTGATGGTCGATGGCTTCCTCGGAAAGTTGAGTTGGCGCCCCTGCAGCGATTCCGGGCATCCCGGGATGAGCATTCGCGACCACGATATCCAGACCTCCGAATGCCTTTTGCCCTTCATCGAACAGTCGGCGTACTGCCACAGGGTCCATGCTATCGCCTTGCAAAACAACGGCATCGCCCCCAGCCGCCTTTACCGCATCCGCAGTCGCATCCGCTGCAGTTCTGTTCGATACATAGTTGACAACAACCTTCGCGCCTTCGCGTCCATAGACCTCCGCGATCGCACGACCGATTCCGCGTGACGCGCCGGTGATGAGCGCTACCTTATTCTCTAGTTTGCGCATTGTTTCTTTCACTTCATGAGTGTTTTACTTCTTGAGTTGTCAATTTATCAGCCCCCCATATCATGGAAAGTCGTAAAGCTCCGAACGTGCTGTAAGGAATTATCGAACCGACGAATCCGGCGCTTCGATATGCTCGGCGGTGATGGCTTGGCGATCGCAAACAAAATGAATCCGATCGAGGACGTGTTCCAGGAATTCGCTGACGCAATCCAGACGGCGGGCGATGTCAACGCATTCGAACGTCTTGCCACGCGGCTCGCGCAAAGGCTCGGCTTTCAGCGATTTGCCTATTTGCGCCTGACCGGCGAGGCGCCCGTGCTCATCTCGTCCTACCCGAAGTCCTGGACCGGCCGTTATTTTGATCTTGGATATCAAAAGCTTGATCCCGTAGTTCTCCGTGCCCGGGCCGAGCGTGACCTCTTTAGCTGGGGTGGGAGAGCTCGTGCGGCCGCGGGGTCGCGAGCGCAGCGTCAGTTCTTTGATGAGGCCGCAACCTTTGGCATCCGCTCTGGAATCACCGTGCCGATCAGAGGCGGTTTCGGACAGACAGCGGCTTTCACGTTGGCGACGAGCGATCGTGAGATCGATCTCGACCGTCTTGCCGGCGAGTGGAGGGACATCATTCACCAGGCGGGATTGTATTTCCATGCCCACGTCGTCGCTCGGCTCGGCGCTCCGTTTGTCACGCGGCAACTCACCGAAGGCGAGCTGACCCAGCGCGAGCGTCAGTGCCTTGCATGGACAGCGCAAGGCAAAACGGTCGCCGATATTGCGGTTCTCGTCGCGATCGCGCCGCGTACCGTCGTCTTTCATCTTGAAAATGCACGTCGCAAATTGGGAGCAGCGTCGATCGCTCAGTGTGTTGCGATAGCATTGCGCCGCGGCCTGTTGAGCTGACGCCCTCGTATCTGATTTCCAGCAGGGTAGGATAAAGGAAGGCGCATGCGTGCGGCCTTCAAGACGAAGGGCTCATTGCATTTAGTCTAAAGTGGTCTAGCGTAGTCCTGCTAATCGCGTCCCACCTGCAAAATCTGACAGGCGCTCACGCGGGCGTTTTCTGCTGTCAAAGCCTCCTGGTAACTCTAGGAGGTCGGTATGCACGCTATCGCGCTTCATACGTCTCAGTTTGGTCGCCATCTCGACCTTCTAACGTCGATGTATCGGCTCCGTCGGCGCGTCTTCAAAGACCGATTGGATTGGAGCGTGTCGGTATCGGGTGACCTGGAAATCGACGTCTATGATGCCTTGGGTCCCAACTATCTTCTCGTCGTCTCAGGTGAGAACGAGGTTCTTGGCTGCGTCAGGCTTCTGCCGACGACTGGCCCAACCATGCTCGCCGACACCTTTGCCAATCTTCTGGGCAACAGGGCGGCGCCACGTGACGAGCGCATTCTCGAAAGCTCAAGATTTTGCGTCGACACCGAGCGCAGCGTCGATGCCGGCCGAACCGGCTTCAACCGCGCCACCTTCGTGCTGTTTGCCGCGATGCTCGAGGCGATGCGAGAAGGGGGAGCGCAATCCATCGTGACCGTCACTGATGCTCGAATGGAGCGCATCCTAAGGCGAGCGGGTTGGCCCCTGGAGCGGTTGTGTGAGCCCCAGCCGCTTGGACAGACCCTAGCGCTTGCAGGATTTCTTCACGATTCAGACCAGGCGCTCGATGCCATGTACCGGCAAGCCGGGGTGGACGGACCGGTTCTGATCTCACTAGGATGAGGACGCAAACTTCGTCAATCGCCTGCGCAAGCCGCCGAACTTGGTAGGCGATGAGTACGCCGATCGGCCGCCAGCCCGCGCCGACGATTGGAAGGGTGAGGTGCGCACCACTGATCTTCGCCTTGCGAGCCTGCCTTACCGCGAGCTCATGCAGACCAGTGGCGAGGAGGGGGGCCTCAAGCAGCAATTGGCGTTGTTCGACGAGGCCGCGCCGGCATTGAACGAGACGCGCGCCTTCGAGGAACGATTGCTCGACGACGAGTCAGACGTCGCCTCTGAGCGCAGCCAGATGCAGCAGGCCGCAGGCGCATCCAGCACCGTGCGCCGAGCCCACGCCGTCACCCGCGACGATGACGACCTTCTTCCCTCGTTCTGAAGAGATCCCCTGATGAAACCGAAATTGTCGGCTTACGTCTCTGAAAGTGTGGCGCAGCGCCTCGAGCTCGCTGCCAAGCGTCCCGGAGCCAACAAGTCAGCCATTGTCGATGCTGCGCTCGATCGCTTCCTCAACCCCGAGCGCGATGCCAGCGGCGATGCGGCGCTGATCCGAAGGCTGGACCGGATGAGCCGGCAATTGGAGCGAGCCGACCGCGACGTGAGCGTCCTGGCGGAGACCATCGCGCTGTTCATCCGCTACTACCTCACCATCACTCCGCCGCTGCCTTCGCAAGATCAGGATGCGGCGCGTGCGCTGGGACGTGAGCGGTTCGAGATGTTCGTCGCCCAGGTCGGCAAACGCGTCGCCTCCGGTGGCCGACTTGTCGCTGACGTCAGCCGCCAACGCTGCCTGCACCATCTCGTCATCAGAGGCCGCAATGCCCATCTTCTTGCAGCCCCGCAGCAAGAAGTCATATCGAGAGACATCGGCTCGCATAGCCACTGCGCCAGTTTGTCTCGACAAAGGTTGCTCACCGATTCCGAGAACAGCCCTTCAACGGTGGCTGTCAAGAGATGCGTCTGCCGCGCGCCCCACGCTGTCGATTCCGCTTCCGATAGAAAATTTGTGGTAATGCGCCGGACGACGCCAAGGTCGTGCGAAAAGTCTGCGAACACTGCATCTGTCAGAAGCGCGTTGCGGGCGGCTTGTTCGGCAATGTCTGTTGGCCGAGCATTTTCGATTGCCTCAACTAATTGGCCGGTCTCGGCTTCCGTCTGCGTCATTGCTAAGAGATAGAGGATAGGCTCTCGCCAACGTACCGTTATCGCGTTTGCGGTCACGAAGGCGAGCCGCTCTTGCGCCATCAACTGCAAGAGGTGTCGCGCGGCCAGAAATTCCTGCAAAGAAAGATGCAGGAAGCCGATATTGCCCGGCGCTTTGTTGACCAACAGCCCGGCCCGCTCCTCTGTGAACGAGAATATGGCCCGCGCGGTTGCTTCTGCGGCGTCTTGGTTGCCTGTATTCTGCCTTCGCAAGATCAGGCCGCTCGCACGCGCTACGGCATCGTCTTCCGCTGCGGCGTCGGGTATCGCGCCCGTAAGTTCTCCAGCTTGCAGACCGAAGGCAAAATCGCAGATGATCCGATCGCGCAGCCGTGGCTCCGTCTGAGCGGCGTCAGTCGCCAAGGCGCTGACCGCTCGGCGGCTTGGCTGGTGCTCCATCAGTTGGTCAACGATCTCCTTGCTGGCCGCGAATCTGTTTCTTGGTAGGTCCTGACCCCGGCCGTGCAAGCTGACAAAGGCCAACAGGAAGAGCGGCGTCTGGGACAGGCGCGCGATGCCGGCGTTGGCCTGCAAGGCAGCTACAAACCTGTCGGCTTTTCGCCGGGCTCGCGCTCGGATTTGGCTGTTCGAGGCGGTCGCGTCCGCCTCGAACCGCTCCAAAACGGAAAGCCAGAGGGTTGCCAGCGAGTGTCGTTGGGGGGCCGATAGAGGTGCCAGCGTGGCGCGCTCCCACGCGCCGCCGAGAGCCGTCAAGCTGCGTGCGCCGTGCGGACGTGAGGTAGCGACAACCGGAATGCCCGCTCGATCGACAAATGTTGTCAGACTGGCGAGAAGCGTCTGGGCTGTACCTTGATCGGAGGCCTCGTCGATGCCATCGACAAGGATCACCACGCGCTTTCCCATGACTGCTTGCAATATACGGTCGGCTAAATCCTGCCCGCCTTGCGCACGCAAGAACGCGGCGGCTGCCTCTTCAATAGCTACCGGAGCACGCTGATCCGCACTCAGCCGCACCCAGAATGCAAAGGGCAACCAAACGGGGATGAGGTCTCGGTATTGCTCCCGTGTGACCGCCAGTTCCGGCTTATCGGACAGGATGTCGAGGGCCAGAAAACGAAGGAGCGAGCTCTTTCCGGTTCCTGCCTCACCGAGCACAAGCGACAGCTTCTGCCCACCTAGGTATCCATCGATCGCCACCCTGCGTTCGCGCAGTAACGCACGTGAAAAGGACCTGGACCCGGTACGCATTGGGGCCTCGCGCTCTCCCGTTTCCCGTTCACGTTTTGCCTGCGCGTTAGCGGCCGCTTCATCTGAGGCGGCAGCGACCTCTGTCTCGGCCGATTGAATGAGAAGATCTGGCCTGATGTACCGGTCCGGCAGCGGAATGCTGGCGCGTGTTCGGCCCTGCGCATCCACGCCGACAATGGGAAGGCCAGGGTCAACGGTTGCGATCCAGGAGTTGTAGTGGGTTCGCAGTCCCGCTCTTAGGACCGCGGCGTCAAAGCGCGAGAGGCGTTGCCGTAAACGCTCGATCGCTTCTGGCGGGCAGACCGCTGGCACCCAGGGCCTGCCAAAGAAATCGTCTACAAGCTCGGGCTCGGCTATCAGCATCTGCGTCAGCCGCGTCGGGCCAAGGGCCTCAAACTCGATGTTGCGTTGACGCAGCCTGTCGCGGGCGGCCTCGATCGCCTCGACGACGGAGGGCGAGGACAACTCGCATGCCACGGCGAGCACGAAACGCGTCGCCCTGTGAGCCCATTTACGCTTGAGAAAAAAATCGACCGCAGCTTTGATCCTGGCCTTTGAAATTGTCTGGTGGCGCTTGCTTTGCCAGACGTGATAGGTGCCATCGGTCAGGCGAACAAGGGCATCGATGCCGTGCTGCGCGTGCCCCGACTTGCCGTAGGCCCAAACCGCTTCGATCGTCGTATCGATTGCGGCCAGCCGAACGCAGAGCCGCTCGAAGTCCTCCCAGGAGAGACCGACAAACGGCAGAACGTCGACGCGCGAATGAACCGGCGGACTGGGCGCGGCCCCGCTTGGGTCCTGCCGCAGCCAACCCGGATTCTCGGTCCGTGCGCCGCTGCGCGTCGTGAGCTTTCGCCTCTTCGTGGCTGCTTTCTTTGGCATCGCGCCAATCCGGTGTCCTTGTGATTCTCCCATTCTGACACTTGGCTGAGATCGTTGCCAGCGAGTCCAGACAAGGCATCAGCTTCACATCGAAACGCCGCATCCACGATGACTGAGATGTTCCTCCATGAGTTCAAGCAACCGCCGCAATCAACATAGATGCGGCTCATCCTTCGACGACGTCCAGTCCAATCAGGCGATACGCTTGATACCAGGGAGGATTGCCGTTTGACGTGTTGAACGGTACGGCTCCAGTTTCGATCGCCGCCAGGCACTGGCTTGACGCGGAGTCCGCTGTCAACAAGGCGCGATTGACGATGTTTTCCTTGCCGGCATCGCTGCTGGCGTAAATGAGCTGTACCGTGTCTGGAAGCAGATCGTCGCGAATGACGGGACTTTTGCGGGCGTTGTAACTATTGAGATTGCCAAGATCGCTATCCACGATCATTCCAACTCTCGTTGTTGGACCTACAAGGCCTTTCTCGCGAAGAATTTGATGCGCAGCCATCCAGCCCCAACTTTCGGGCTTTTCGCTAATATCGAGGAATTCGAGGCAGAATGGTGCTTCCAGCTTCCAGCCCCGCTTGAGCTCTCGAACGGCCGGCAAACCAAAAGCGCGAAGAACAATAACGCCTGTCACCGAAACGCGCCTACCATTTATCATGCGCGTGTTTGTATCGACGGCACAGACAAATTGGTAATTCTTGAGGAGTGCATCACTGCTCTCAAAGCGAATGTCGCGATGCCCCTGCGGGATCCGGGAAAGCACCTTGGGCCCTTTCGGTCGCTCGTAGGTTATCTCCGAATAGACGCCCGTCATGGCATCGCCGAAGCTAAATCCCCCGGTGCTATGATCATAGGTGATGGTGATTGAATCGACTTCGCCTGCCGTCGTCCCGTAAATCGCCTCCGAGCGCTTCTTGCGCATTGGCGAATTATGCCTGCTCGCCTTACGCGACTGCTTCGACATAAATGCCTCCATGTGGGCGTTCACGATTCCCGGCTCGTGGGACCCACGCTTCCGGGGTGATTCGGACAGAATTAAGGGATACTCAGCGCACGGACAACTGGAGTGGCCCGGGGGGCTGCTCGAGCCAGCATGTCGAGATCAAAGATCACGAACGCCCGCCGACCCTCGGGGCCGGTCTGTTTCCTGCTGAGTGAACTCTGGCACAATGCATCTGATTCGCTTCCCAGCCCTTTGATCGAACCGTGCCGTGGCCATATTCACCCGTCGTCGCATTCAGGCAATGTTGGATGACCTGAGCCCTCTGCTCAACAAGGAAAAGCGCTCTGACTTGGTCGCGCGCTTGAACAACAAGCGTGTGGAGCAGGCCTTGCCGGCGGAGATGGAGTTGGCGCTCATCTGGGCCATGAGGAGCTTTGACTGTCTCGATATTGAACCGGTGTGGTGGGTGAATGGGAAGAAGCCGGATGCCTATGTTGAGGGGCTGCTGCCGGGTAGGCCCGCGGTCGTTGAGATTGCATCCACTAACGACAACTCGATTTCCGGCGAACAACTTATGGATCGATGTTCGCAAACCATCATTGCCCACGCCAATGCGGTCAAAAAGGGTTTCGGCGAATATCTGTATTTCCGATTTGCTGAGACGGTCGGAATCGAGCGCGGGATTAGGATACGCGGGATTGCCGCGCCGAAGAGTTACGCGCTATCTGATGCAGCGAAGGCACTGATCAAGGAATGGGTGCTGTCGAATACTGAGCCGCTCCCGCGTCTGAGGATTGAGGAGAATGACTTATGTGTCGAGGTCGAGCGGAAAGACTACAAGCAGATTCGGTATCACAACGTCTGGACTTCTCGGCCACCGCGCGTCTATTCCGAGACGGACAATCCGATCTACAATGTCCTTAGCCAGAAGCTGTCACAAATCGAAGAGGCACCCGAAGGGACATATCGGATTATCTTTCTTTCAGAGATCGGCTCACGGACCCTTGATGAATTAGCGGCGCCGTTTCCGAACATGGTCGAAAGGAACGCAACCGCGGAAAAAATCATACGCCGCTTTCTCTTCGACAAAAAAGGGCGGGTCGATGCCGTTGTGGTCTTCGTGCCTAAAAAGGATTATCGCTCGTTCGCTCAAGAGCCAAGACGAAGCTGGAAGATCACCGTCTTCTCGCATCAAGAAATCCCGGGTCTATTGGAGGGCCTCCGCAATATCGAGGCCGCCTTGCCCCTGCCTCGGTTCACCGGCTCCCAGGCACGGTCTTTGTTTCGGCAGGGCGCATTCGCCCCCGACGCATCGGGATGGTATGGAGCTACAACGATGACATCGAGCACAAGAGACGAGATCACGTACCGTATGTCCAGCCGGGCTTTTCAGGATTTCTTGGCGGATCGAATTACGGAGAAGCAATTCCGCCACCGTCTAGGTGACGGGGAGGGTGGCTCGACCATTGGCGGGTTCTTGGAGCAGGGCTTCGTGATAAGTGAGATCTCATTCGAGAAGGGAGGACTGGATGAGGACGACGACACGTTGATCCTTCGCTTCTCGAAGGACCCGGCCGCACGTCGTTTTGAGTAAGACCGGGCGCCTCGCCGAAAAGTTTGCGGACATCTGCTGAAGTTGCGCTTTGAATTGTGGGCGTTCGTCGACGACGGCCACTGCTGTCCCGGTCTTCCCGTTCTTGCGACCGAGATGCATGGCATGCCTCCGTATCAATTTGAGAGACTCCTCACGCCAACATCTTTATAAATTCTTCCATGGACGGCTGCTGGGCGTACTGCAGCTTGAGAAGATCTTCGACTTTGAGGTTGGTATAGCGCTGGAGCTGCCGCCAATCTTTGTGGCCGGTGACCAGTGCCACCTTTTCGATTGGGAGTCCCGCTTCGAACAGACGGCTCGTTCCCTCGTGACGCAGATCGTGGAAGTGCAGGTCTTCGATCTTGAGTTCAGCACATGCCCGAGTGAATGCCGCACTTACGGATCTATGGTTATGAGGAAAGACCCGCCCATAGCCTCGAGTCACAATTCGCTGCTGAAGCACGACTTCCCACGCATCATAGCCCGTTAGATTGAGCAAAGGCACTTTCTGGTCATTTCCATCCTTATTCCTGGGGTCCTTTCTGTCTTGAATGACGACAAGTCGTTTTTTCATGTCAACCAGTGGCCACTCGGGTTTGCAGATTTCTTCCTGTCGCAATGTCGTTGCCACGGCATATCGGACGATCCGCCCCATCGGTATGAATTGCCGACGGTTCGTCTCAAAGTATTCGATGAGTTCGTCGAGTTCGTCTTGTGTGGGCCGTCGGTCACGCTCTTTGCTCTTTCCAACCAAATTGAGGTGACTTAGCGCGACGCGTGCGAGGCGAGCTTCCTCGGCTGAAACCTCGATGCCGTGCACAGTGGCGGCGTGGGTAGTGATTGTCCGGATGAATGACATATCGATCGCCAACGTTGCGGGACCAGCGCCTTGCTTGGCGCGCTTCCTGCCGAACTCGATCAGCCGTTCCCGAGTGAGCGCGGAGAGCTTCACACTCCCAAGCTCAGTCTTGAGCGACGCCATCACGGCGGCTTTTGATCGGCGAGGGGGCTTTCCAACTTCGTGCATGTCGTCGTTATGTAGGTCGATGAGATCGCCAAACGTGCGAACGTTCCGTGCCGCGCGTGGCTTGGCTGAACCGTTGCGGTCGATGTTGCGCTCCATCTCGAGCGCCCACTCTTCGCCGTCCTTGCGCCGTCGGAATGTCTCGGCCACATAACGGGTCTTGCGGCGGACCTGGACGCGCCAGTTTCCGGATGCCATTTGTATGAAGGTCGCCACGCGTGTGCACTCCGACTTTCGTGTGCACTATGTGTGCACTGAGAGGTCAAAACGGGTACAAACGTGTGCAATTTCGTCTAGTTTGGAGTGCACACGTTCGCTGTTCATCCCATTGAAGAGTAAGATAAACTGTTGAAATATCAAGACTATCGCTTTTCCGTGGCGCCCATGATGGACCGGACTGGCTGATCTCGGACCCCGTTGCACGATACTTGATCATTTGGATGGGCGAGATATTTGGACCGCAGATTGCGCCAGCAGGCAACAGCTCCTGTGCGATTGCCATCAAGCGTTGGCAATTTTGAAAGTTCGCGGGTTCAACGCTGTTGTCGCGCATTTCCTGTTCGTCAAGCGCGCTCTGCTGGCGACACGTTTCAGTCCGTGTCCGGGGCGCTCGGCTATGAGTCGGTGAGCGCGTTCATCACTATGTTCAAGAAGGCGCTTGGCAAGTCGCCGGCGCGCTACTTCTCCGAGCGCGAGGCCGGCCAGACTGGGCCGGGGGAGATCTGTCGCGAGACGAACTGCAAGCGTCGCCGGATGCCTGAGGTGCGGGACCCGCTCATGGACTTTCGCAACGCAGATGGCTGGAATTAGAGCGCTTCGTTTCGGACGATCTCGATACCGAAGCCTGACAGTCCCTTGAAGTGATGCGTCGACGACGTGAGGTGACGGATGGAACTGATCTTGAGATCCCGCAGGATCTGGGCGCCGACGCCGATCTCGCGCCATTGCCGATTGCGGTCGTGTTCGCGCGAACCGGTCGGGCCTAACGGCGCAGGCGGAACGCCCGCCGCGCCGTCGCGCAGATAGACGAGCACGCCGCTGCCATTATCCTTGAAGCGTTGCAGAATGACGGTCATCTTAGCCTGTTCCTGACCCGAGAACAAATCGCGCAAGATGTTTGGTTTGTAGAAGCGCGTGAGGACGTTGGTGCCGTCGCCCAGTTCTCCGTAGATATAAGCGACGTGATGAATGGGGTCGAACGGCGAGCGATACGAATAGCCCTGGAGCGGGCCGATCGGGCTCTCCGCCGTGACGCTCGAGACGCGCTCGATCAGCGTCTCGCGGGCCTGCCGGAAGCTGATGAGGTCAGCAATGGTGACCTGTTTCAGCTTGTGCTTGTCGGCGAACGCCGCGACTTGCGGACCCTTCATCACAGAGCCATCGTCGTTCATCAGTTCGCTGATGACACTGACCGGCTCGAGACCTGCCAGTCTGCACAGGTCGACGGCGGCCTCGGTGTGACCCGAGCGCATGAGTACGCCCCCTTCTTTTGCGATCAGCGGGAAAACGTGTCCCGGCCGGCAAAAATCGCCGGCGCCAGCGTTGGGGTTGGCGAGTGCACGGCAGCACGAGGCCCGCTCTTTGGCCGAGATGCCCGTACCGTTATCCGGCCGGTAGTCCACTGACACGGTGAACGCCGTGGTGTGAGCCGAGTCGTTGTTGACAACCATCGGGTCAAGCCGCAGGCGTCTCGCGTCTTCGAGGGTAATCGGAGCGCAGACGATTCCCGATGTATGGCGAATGATGAAGGCCATCTTCTCAGCCGTACACCGCGAGGCGGCAACGACGAGGTCCCCTTCGCCCTCGCGATCGTCGTCGTCGGTGACCACGACGATTTCGCCGTCGGCGAGCGCCTGCAGGGCCGCTTCGATCGATCCCGTCATCTCGGTCGCTCTGCTCGCTGGAACCGACGGGTGCTCGCGTTGTGTCGTGTGCGGATTGTCAGGCTCGCAGCGCCGCTCGAGCACTCTGCCGATCTTAACTTCACCATTATTGCCAACTGGCCGGAGCCCATGGCGGGGCGCCTCATAGGCTTTCCACGCTGTAGCTGGGACGATTGGTGTCGAGCCCGATCGGCGCATCGGACAGCAAAGGACCGGTTGGGTCGTATCGGGGTCTTGGTGAGCGCTCCAGAGGGCGCGAGGGGGTGGCGCAAGCCTTGACGGTGACCGGCCGATTGGCGTCGATCGGCAGCACGGTCTTGTGCGAAATGCGCTTGAGGGCCAGATTTGATCGAATGCTGCTGACGCCGGGAATGCGGGATAGTTTGTTGACGATTAGGTCTTCGAGATCTTCGATGTCGGCCGCCATGACGCGGAGCATGTAGTCGCTCTCACCGGTCATGAGATAGCATTCCATTACCTGGGCCAGCCGGTCGATGGATCGGGTGAAATTCTCGAGGGACGTCTGGACCTGCTTTTCCAGCTTGATCTGGATGAAAGCCGTTACACCAATGCCGAGCACGGCGGGATCGAGAAGGGCGATCCGTCGATCGATCACGCCGAGTTTTTCGAGTGTTCTGACGCGTGCCAGACACGGCGACGGCGAGAGATTGACGCGTGATGCGAGCTCGACATTGGTCAAGCTCGCATTCTGCTGGAGCTCGTTGAGGATCTTGATATCTATTCTGTCGAGAGAGGTTGTCGACATCGCGTATCTCCCAAGTATGGCAGTCTTCTGCGGCGCGTATCACCGTCGTTTGCGGGGTGATGACAATCGCGTGGTAAAAGCTAACCGCAATTGCGTTTGTGGGATTTCGACAAATCGTCGATTTGTATCGAAAAACCGTCAACCTTCGCATTGTGCATTGCGATCAGGGGGTTAGTTGCCTACTTCCGATACATTTTTTGCCTATGCGATATGCAGGCCGACGTTGATCCACGGATTCGGTCAAGATGTAATGCCCGCCGCTCCATCGATTGGCTCCCCATGTCACTTGACGGGACGTGCAGCAGAGCTCGATGTCGAGAGCTGCCCTGTTTCGTACAACCGCCTGTCGTCGCGTGTGGCCCCGGTCCCACGTCGCTGACCACGCCGCGGGCGTTGCGCGAGACAAAAGGTTCGGCGCAGCAACGACGCCCACCCTCGTCAACCAGAAAATGGCAAAGATCGGCCGGATGCAGAGTTGGATCTAGCGACTCGACAAGGCGTTACAGCATAAAATGCTGATGAAGCTTCTGTGACAGGCGTTGTTCAAGCAGTAATGCTGAGAGGCTCGGGCGACTATCCACCCACGATCGCACTTGGGTAGCGACGGTTTGGATGTCGAGCGTGAAACTGAAGCAAGTCTATTTGACAGCGAACGATCCTGGACCCCTGGCCGAGTTCTACGAAGGCCTGGGTCTGAAGGTGCGCTTCGCTGATCCCGGCAAGTGGATCCAGTTCGTGAGCGATGCGGCTGCGTTCTGCGTCGCCGGACCGACGGAGTCGGTCTCGGACCAGCTGCAAGATGCCGTTCTTGTCTTCGATGTCGATGACCTCGATGCCGCCATGGAGCGTGCCGCAGCCATGGGGGCGCACGTCGGCGCGGTCCGGGACATGGAAAGTCACGGCCGTGCGGTGAAGGTGCGGGATCCGGGCGGCAACGTCATCCAGTTCTATCAAGCAGCCGGATAGCTCAGACGTTCCCCGGGGCAGCGCTGCATGCCCGGACTCACAACCAGACAAAGAGGGCGCATCCATCCCATGAATCCAAGGGTCGTCGCCATGCCGTCCGCAACACCGCCGCTGTCCGAAACGAGCCCACTCGATGCCGCAGCATTCCGTGCTGCGATGCGCAGCGTGCCGGGCACCGTGTCGATCGTCACGACAGGCCGGGCGCCGAACCGCCATGGTCTGACATTGACGGCGGGCTGCTCGCTGTCGGCGGCTCCGCCCAGCGTGCTGGTTTGCGTCAATCGATCTGCCGGTGCGCACGACACCATTCTCAGCAGTGGGTCGTTCTGCTGGAATATTCTAGGGGTCGAGCATCGCCATCTGGCGCTCAAGTTTTCCGGGCAGGACGGCAGCAAGGGCGATATCCGCTTCGGTGACGGTTTGTGGTGCGATCTCAAAACCGGAGCACCAAGTCTGGTCGGCGCGGTCTGCAGCTTCGATTGCCGCGTGGTGAATGCTTACAGCGACAGTAGTCACACCATTTTCACCGGAGAGGTGGTGGCTCAGACCACGAGGGCCGGATGTGAGTCGCTCGTCTACATCGACGGATGTTTCGCCGCGCCAAAGGCGGTCTGAAACACAGGACGACGTCAGGCGCCGCTACGTTTCCGCTACAGCCAAGATGGAACCGATCAGCATGCAAGGAAGACGAAGACTTTCTATCGCGCATCCATCGGCGGTCGGTCGCTGATGCTGTCGCTCTGGCTCAATGTCATCGCCGGCGGGGTGCTCATCGGGCTGGTTTACGGGCTCGTCGCGCTCGGTCTCACGATCATCTTCGGCGTCATGCGCGTGGTCAATTTCGCTCATGGCGAGATGGTCGTGTTCGGGATCTACATCGGATACTGGACCGTTCGAATCTGGGACATCCCGATCGTTTTAGCCGCCGCGATCGCCGCGGTCGTCATGTTCGTCTTCGGCTACCTGCTGGAGACGCTCGTCGTGAAGCGGTTCGTCAATCGGCCGCATCATTATCAGTTCATCGTCTTCATCGGCCTCTCACTGCTTTTCAGCGGCGTATTGCTGATGTCATTCGGTCCGGATCCGCGGCCGACGGCGTCTCAGTTGTCCTTCCAGACCGTGAGCGTGGGACCGCTCACCTTGGATTGGGCCCGCATCCAGGCGGCCGCTACGGCCGGACTGCTGATCGCCGCACTGGGAGCCTATCTGAAGTACTCCGCATTCGGGCGATCGCTGCGGGGCGCCGCCAATAATCGACTGGGCGGACTGGTGGTCGGGCTGAATATCCCTCGGGTCTATGCGGTGACCTTCGGCATCGGAGCCGCCTGCGCTGGCATCGCCGGCGCATTGATCTCGCCGCTGTTCGATGCGCAGCCCTATCTCGCCGTTGACTTCACGCTGCTGGCCTTCGTGACGGTGATCGTCGGCGGTCTCGGCAGCTTCGGCGGCGCTCTTCTGGGCGGCCTGACGATCGGGGTCGCCGAAGCGATCGCGGCCTTGATGTTCACGCCGTCGATGAAAACAGCACTCCCTTACGCGCTTTTGATCATCATCCTGATTTTCCGTCCGAGGGGGTTTTTCGGTGCAAAGGACATCTGATCAAGCCAGCGACACCAGGCGTTGGGGCGCCGGCGTTCTGGTCTTCGCCGCGCTGGCCGTGGTGGGTGGCATGTCCAACGCTTACGTCATCTCGCTTCTGACGATCGTCCTGTTATTCAGCTTCATGGGACAATCGTGGAACCTGATGCTCGGGATCGGCGGGCAGCTATCTATCGGTCACGCGCTGTTCGTTGGAATCGGTGCGTATGCGGTGGCGATCCTGAACATCAAATACGGGGTTACCCCGTGGATCGGTCTGCTGCTGGGCGCGGTGATTGCGGGCTTCGTCGGCGCGGTGCTGGCGTGGCTGAGCTTCCGCTTCGAGGTCCGTGGCATCTATTTCGCGCTGCTCACGATCGCCGCCGCCGAATTCGCCCGGATCATGTTCGGTGGGTGGGACTATGTCGGCGGCATGCAGGGGCTGTTCTATCAGGCGCCGAGCGGCGTGATGGACCTCGGGATGCTGCGCGGTGACGCGCGGTTCTACTACTTCGTCGCGCTCGCGCTTGCGGCCATCGGCGTCGCGGGAACGGAGCTGATCTCGCGGTCCTATTGGGGCTATGTCTGGCGGGCGATGCGGGATGACGACGAGGCCGCCCGTGCGCTTGGGGTGCGGACGTTTCGCCACAAGGTGCTGGTGGTCTCGATATCGGCCGCGACGGCCGCGATCGGCGGCGGCGTGCTGGGCCTGGTGCAAGGCGCGATCTTTCCGGATTCGATCATGGGCATGGCGATCTCGGTCGACGTACTGATCGGCCCTGTAGTCGGCGGATTGGGCACTGCGTTCGGCCCGCTGGTCGGCTCGATGGCCGCGATCCCGCTGCACCACGCCATGGGGGCTCTCGGCGACAGCCTGGGGCTCCCCGGACTGAACAGCGTCGCCTACGGGGCGGTGCTGATCCTGGTCGTGTGGTTTCTGCCCGACGGCATATGGCCGGCGATCGTCCGGCTCTACGGGGCGATCCAGCTGCCGGCGCGCGGCCGGATTTCACAACTGCGGAAGGTCGAGGAATGACCGCGCTGCTCGAAGTGAAGAACCTGACCAAAGCGTTCGTTGGATTGGTCGCGGTCAATGACGTCAGCTTCTCGTTGCAGGCAGGCCGCATCACCGCCCTGATCGGACCGAACGGCGCCGGCAAGACCACCTGCTTCAATCTCGTCGCCGGGGCATTGAGACCGACCGCCGGGCAGGTGCTGTTCGAGGGGTGTTCGCTCGAGCGCGAGCCGCCCGAAGCGGTGTGCCGCATGGGCATTGCGCGCACCTTCCAGATCGTCCGGCCGATGAAAGATATGTCGGTGCTCGAGAATGCCATGGTGGGCGCCTTCAGCTGGACGACGAACGTCAAGGAGGCGCGGGACAAGGCGTATGAGTCGCTCGAAAATGTCGGGCTCGCCGGCAAGGCCAATGCCCGGACGGATCAGTTGACGTTGCCCGATCGCAAGATGCTGGAGATGGCGAAGGCGCTCTCGACCCGCCCCAAGCTGCTGCTGCTCGACGAAGTGATGGCGGGGCTGCGTCCGACCGAAGCGGCCGGCGTCGTCGGCGTGCTGCACAGGCTCGCCGAGAGCGGACTGACGATCCTGCTGGTCGAGCACGTGATGCGGATCGTGATGGAGGTGGCGTCGACCGTGGTGGTGCTTCACCACGGCGCCAAGATCGCCGAGGGCAAGCCGTCAGAGGTGGTGGCGGATCCTGCGGTGCTGGAAAGTTATCTGGGAGCCGGCTTCCATGCCTGACGACGCGCTTCTCGCCATCGACGACCTGTGCGTGGCCTATGACGGCTCCAATGCGCTGAACGGCGTGTCGCTCCGCATCGGCAAGGGTGAACTGATCTGCGTGGTCGGCGCCAACGGCGCCGGCAAGACCTCTCTGATCCGATCAATCGCGGGGATCGTGCCGTCGTCGCGCGGTTCCGTCAGGATCAACGGAGTCGAAATCTCGCGGCGACCGCCGTGGGACATCTGCGAAATGGGCATCGCTCAGGTCGCCGAGGGCCGCCAGATCTTCAGTGCGCTCTCCGTCGAGGACAATCTGCTGATCGGCGGCTCGCTGAAGCGGGCCAGGCACGACCTGGCAAATACGCTTGATTCCGTCTATCGGCTGTTCGGGCGACTTCGCGAGCGCCGCGACCAACTCGCCGGCACGCTGTCCGGCGGCGAGCAACAGATGCTGGCGATCGGTCGGGCGATCATGTCGAAGCCAGAAATCGTGATGTTCGACGAGCCGTCGATCGGACTGTCACCGGCGCTGACCGATGTGATGTTCGGCGTCGTCAAATCCCTCAACGAGCAGGGCATCACGGTCCTTCTCGTCGAGCAGAATGTCGCCAAGTCGCTCGCGCTGAGCAGCCGCGGCTATGTGCTCGAGAACGGCTCCGTGGTGTTGCATGGATCTAGCCGCGATCTGCTCGAGAACCCCGATGTCCAGCGCGCCTATCTGGGATTGTGAGGCGCGCCGTCTCGGCGGGGCGTCGGGCGTTGCGGCTCTCGTCCCGCGCCGTTCGGTCCACCGCTCCCCGGCTGTTGCAGCCGCCTCTCGCTTGGGTCTCATTGATGAACACTGCCACTTCTCTCCTGATCGAGCGTGATCAAGACCTGGTCACGATCACGATGAACCGGCCGCCGGCCAATGCGCTGAATGCGCAACTCATCGTCGAGTTGCTGGAGGCGATCCGGCGCCTTGCCGACGACGAGAATCCGCCCGGCATCGTGCTCACCGGAAGCGGCGACCGCTTCTTCAGCGCAGGCGGCGACATCAAGGAAGTCGTCGGGATCGACGTCGCGAGGCCGCGCATCCGGTTCTTCCACGAACTCCTCGTGGCGATGGAGAACTATCCGGGCCCGATCGTCTGCGCCGTCCGCGGCTATGCGGTCGGAGGCGCCCTGGAGTTTCTGCTGCATGCGGACTATGTTGTGGCCGATGCGGCGTGCAAGATCGGATTTCCGGAAATCAACCATGGCCTGCTGCCGGTGACCAAAGGCATGCGCCGGGCCGTCGAGAAGCTCGGCGTGCGGGCGGCGCAAGAGCTGCTGTACTGGGGCGAGCTCGTCGGCGCGGAGCGCGCCATGGCGATCGGCGCCGTGAACGAGATCGTCCCGACCGAGGAGGTCGCGTCCCGCGCGCGAGACGTGTGCGGCGCGTTGCGGCAGAAAGACCGCAAGCTGTTCCATGCCATCAAGCGATCGCTCAACCTCACCGCGCAAATGAGCGATCAGGCGCTTGAAAAAATGACTCTGGCCGACCTCGACGCCTATGTCACAGCCGAGAGCTCAACCAACGCGCGTGCGAGATTTTTGTCAAAGAACAGTAAGGGCTGAGCCGATGACGCGCGGATATCCCGATCAGATCTATCTAGAGCAGATGAGCCACGAGGAAGTCGCCGCGGCGCTGGCCGATGGGTGCACGACGGTGGTGATCCCGCTGGGGGCCGTCGAGCAGCATGGGCCGCATTTGTCTTTGGGCATGGATGCGGATCACGCCGATGCTCTGGCCGAGCGGATCGCGCGCAGCCGCGGCAACACGCTGGTGGCGCCGACCATCACGGTCGGCTGCTCGTCTCACCATCTGCCATTTGCGGGTACGATCTCGCTACGGCCGGAGACGCTGGAAGCGATTTGTGTCGATTATTGCACAAGCCTGGCCCGGCACGGCTTCAAGCGTATCCTGATTCACTCGGGTCACATCGGCAATTTTCCGGTCCTGAAGGACATGCTCGGTCGCTTGCGCGAGGCCGTGCCCTCGGATGTTGCCATCCTGGCGTTCGTCGACTCGACGAAATGGATCGACACGTGGCGCGATGCGGTGCGCGAAGCCGGAGGAGACGTGTCGGCCGTCGGCGGCCACGCCGATATCGCCGAGACGTCGCTGATGATGGTCATTCGGCCCGACAGCGTCAGACCGGACCGTTTCGAGGTGGGCCATCTTGGCGGCTTGTCGGAGGCTGATCTCGAGCTGATGTGGAAGAACGGCATCCGATCGGTTTCGCAGAACGGCGTGATCGGAAGTCCAATCGGCTCGAGCTACGCCATCGGCGAAGCGTGCCTCGCGGCGGTCGCCGAGTTGCTGATCAAGACCTTCGATAGCGAGGCCGGAGCCGCCAGCGCCCGCCGTTGACGGTCAGCCCGTCCGCTGCGTGGCGAAGCTTCCCGGGGCGTCTGCCATGTTGCGAATGCTGACAGCATAAAATTCGGAAAGCGTTACTACGCAACGCGGCTTTCGGGCGAAAATATCGCCACGCCTATGAAACCCTGTGCCATCTCGCAAGCTAAAAGGATTGAGACATGGCACTTACGTTTGGGTTCTGGTCTGAACAGGAAACCCAGGTCGGCCACAGTTACTCGCGCAGGCTTCACGAACTGGTCGACGAAGTCCGTCTGGCCGAGAAGGTTGGCTTCGACTGCGTCGCGCTCTCCGAGCAGCACGTGGCACTGGGCGGGATCTCGAGCTCGGCGCCCGAAGTGGTGTTCGGCTATCTGGCCGCGGTGACCTCGCGCGTCAAGCTGCGCGCGGCGGTGACGCTGATGCCGCAGCGCATCAACCACGCCTTGCGTTCGGCCGAGCGGCTTGCCGTGACCGACATCCTGTCCAACGGCCGCATGGAATTCTACGGCGGCCGCGCCAACACCACCATCGCGATGCGGGCGTTCAACGTCGATCCGAACGAAACGCTGGCACAGATGGAAGAAGGACTGGCGCTGCTGAAAACGGCGATGCGCCAGGACATTTTCACGTTTGACGGCAAGTACTACCAGATCCCTCCGCGCCAGCTGGTTCCGAAGCCGCTGCAGAAGCCGCATCCGGTGATCGGGATCGCGGCGACCAGCGAGCGCAGTCATCTCTGGGCGGCGTCGCAGGGCTTCGCTGTGATGAGCAGCAACATCTATCAGGGCTGGGAAGCTCAGCAGAAGCTGATCGACGCCTATCAAAAAAACTGGAAGTGCGACGCGGAGGGACCGCTGCAGCGTCCGCGTATCGGCATTCCGCTGTTCATCGGCATCGGGAAAACGGACGAGCAGGCCAAGGCGGATTATGCCGGCCCGCTAATGCACTATGCCAAGATCTCGACCGATGCCTATCCGCGTCTCGCGGCGATTGCCGACGACTACAAATACATGGGGGAGAGCGTGCCGTCGATGGAGCGCGCCGCCAACGACTGGGACTATCTGGTCAACGAGTCGGCCACGACGGTGTGCGGCAGCCCCGATACGGTCATTCGTCAGATCGAGAAGTTCGAGGCCATGGGTATCGACGAGGTGCTGCTGCACATGGACTCCGTCCCGCACGAAAAGATCATGGAGGCGATCGAGATGGTCGGTCGCTACGTCATCCCGCATTTCAACGACAGAAACAACGTCGTGCGGCCGACCGAGGAGATCCTCGGGCAGATCCGGCTGATGCGGACCCAGAAGCAGTAATCGAACGGTGAAATCAATGTCGGAATACGGCTACAAGTACCTGATCGTCGAGCAGCGCGTCACTGGCGTCGCGATCGTCACGATGAACCGCCCGGAGATCCTCAACGCGATCAACTGGGAGATGCACGAGGAGCTCGAAGACGTCTTCGTCAAGCTGGATCACGACAGTTCTGTCAATGCGATCGTTCTCACCGGTGCGGGCCGCGGATTTTGCTCTGGTGGCGATCAGAAGTCGCTGGATAAGGGAACGCTGCCGTCCCCGACGCGCAGCGGTCGCCACCTCATCCGCAACATGCTGGAAGTCGAAGTGCCGATCGTCGCGGCGGTCAACGGTGTCGCGGTCGGCCTGGGTGCTACGCTCGCACTGTTCTGCGACGTGATCTATGCGAGCTCGACAGCCCGTTTCGCCGACACGCACGTAAATGCCGGCGTCGTCGCGGGCGATGGCGGCGCGGTGATCTGGCCGCTGCTGATGGGGCCGGTACGCGCGAAGCACTATCTGATGACCGGCGAATTCATCTCCGCCGAGAAAGCGGCTGCTATCGGCATGATCAACGAGGTGGTCGCAGACGGCAACGTTCTCGATGCCGCGATCGAATACGCCGAACTGCTGGCAAGCGGGCCGAAGGAATCGATCGTGTGGACCAAGTACAGCGTCAACAAGATCATCAAGCAGTACGCCCACCTGCTGCTCGACACCTCTGCGGCGCTGGAGATGTTGACGTTCAAGTCGCCCGAGCGGGCCGAGGCGGTTGCCGCATTCGCGGCCAAGCGCAAGCGTTTCGCGGAGCGCTGAGATGAACGTCGCTGAGATGACATCCGGCGCCCAGTTGGCGGATACGACCGTCGTGCAGCTTTTGGCCGCGCGGCTCGCGGAGCGGCCCGACAAGATCGCCTTGCAACAAAAGCGTCACGGCGCCTGGACCGCCATGACGTGGAGCGCCTATGCGCAGCGTGTCGTGAACCTGGCCAGCGCGCTGCGGCGTGCTGGTCTCGAGCGCGGCGATCGGGTCGCGATCATGGGCGATTCGTCCGAGGAATGGCTGATCGCCGACATGGCCACGATGTGCGCCGGCGGCGTCATGGTGGGCGTTTACTTCACCTCTTCACCCGAAGAAGTGGCTTACTGCTTCACGGATTCAGGCGCGAAGTTCGCGTTCGTCGGCGGGGAGCCGCAGCTTCGCATCGTGCTCGCCTCCGGTCGGGCCGAGCAGCTCCGCGGCATCATCGTGCTCGACCCGGATTGGACCGGCGAGGCCTCGGCGTCGATCAAGTCGCTGGCCGACTTTGTTGGAGCACACGATGTCGATGCGCATGACTATCTGCAGAAGGAGAGCGCGACAGCAAAGGCGTCCGATGTCGTCAGCATCGGCTATACGTCCGGGACGACCGGAAACCCCAAAGGCGCCATGCTGACGCACCTTTCCATTCTCGCCGGCGTTCATTGCATCACCCTGTTCGGCCCCAGCATGCGCGAAGAGGAACACCGGGTGGTCGTGCATTTGCCGATGTCGCACACCGTCGCGCGCGGGCAAGCGACCACGTTGCCGCTGATTGCCGACGCAGTTCCATATTTCGGCGAGACGACCGCGGACTTCGCCCAGACGATCAAAGAGGTGAAGCCGACCTACTATATGGCGCCGCCGCGGTTCTACCAGCGCTTTGCGACACAGATCCTCAGCAAGGTGCATCCCGCCGGGGAAGGGGGAGATCAGAACTACACGCTCGCCATGACAATCGCGCGCAGGGCGCTCGAAGACCGTCAGCGCGGCCACGAGGATGCCTTCGTCTCGAAACTGTTCGCGGCCTGCCGCGAGCAAGTGTTCCTGCCGCTGCTCGCGGAGGTCGGTTTCGACGAGCTGAAGGTCGCGTTCACCTCGTCGGCGGCGATGCCGTCGGAGCTGATGTCGCTGTGGCAGTTGTGGGGCTTGCAGCTCAAGGAGTGCTACGGCCAGACCGAACTGGTCGGTGCCAATCTGGTGCAGATGGCGGAGTGGCCGAAGGCCGGCAACGTCGGGGTCCCGCTGCCGGATCCAGCCTGGGAAACCGCCGTGCTCCAGGACGGCGAGATGATCGTCCGTGGACCGGGATTGTTCGCGGGCTATTGGAACAAGCCGGACGAGACGAAAGCGGCGCTTCGCGACGGCTGGCTCTACACCGGCGACATCGTCGAAGTGTCGCCGGAAGGAACCTTCAAGCTTGTCGACCGGAAGAAGGAGATCATCAACACGTCGAACGGCAAATCGATCAGCCCGACTCAGATCGAAAACGAGCTGAGGCACAGCCCGTTCATCTCCGAGGCGGCAGTGATCGGCGAGGGGCGAAAATATCTCACCGCCCTGATCGAAGTGGATGCCACCGCCACAATGGACTGGGCGAAGTCGCGCGACGACAAGATCGCGAGTTACGCGGACCTGGCAGGCTCCGAGATCGTCAACCGGCTGATCGAGGCGGAGATCGGCAAGGCCAACGGAAGGCTGGCGCGAGCCGAGCAGATCAAGGCGTTCCGCATTCTGCCGGAGGAGCTGTCGCTCGAGAACGGCGTGATGACGCCGACGCGGAAGAAGCGTCGCAAGCAGATCAACGAGCGCTATCAGTCGCTGATCGCGTCGCTCTACGACGAAACCGAGGAAGAATTGATCAAGGCCGAGATGGGCCTTTGAGGTCGGCGGTCGGTCCCAAAACGTACGAAGCTACCAGTCGAGATAAGATTTCACTCCTTCAGCAACAGGACATCGAGATGACCAAGCGAAGCGGAATCACGCGGCGGACGATTGTCGGAAGCGGATTGGGAATTGCGGCAGGCCTGGTATCAAGGCCATCGTTTGCGGCGAACACGACAGTGAAAGTCGGAGCGATCATGCCCAGCAGCGGCGTGCTGGCGTTTCCCGGTCAGGCCTGCGTGCGCGGCATCGATCTCGGCGCCAAATTCGCGCGTGATAAGTTCGGCCTCGACATCGAGATCGTTCACGCCGATACGCAAAGCCGTCCGGAGAACGGCCGGATTGCCGCCGAGAGCCTGATCCGGCAGGGCTGCACCGTGCTGATCGGCGCGTGGGATTCCGGGGCCACCATTTCGGCGCTGCAGGCCTGCGAGGCCGCCAAGGTGCCGATGGTGGTCCACATCGCGAGCGCCACCCAGGTAACTTCACAGGGCTTCACCCAAGTGTTCCGCTATTACCCCACGTCGCTGACCATCGTGCGGCAATCGTTGACCGAGCTGAAGTCCGTGCTCGGCACGCTGAAGGACCCGCCGAGCAGCGCCGTCGTTCTCCATCTCAACAACACGATGGGGCAGTCGACGGCGGCCAGCATCGATCAGGCGTGGAAGGAAGTGGATGTTCCGCTCAAGATCGCGCAGTACGTTGCCTATGACGAGAAGGCCAAAGATCTGTCGGTGGAAGTTGCCAAGGCGAAAGCGTCGGGTGCCGATGCTTTGATCTCGGTCACGCGCGTCAACGACGCGATCATGATCGCGCGCGAATGCATCAAGCAGGGCTGGGACCCGAAGATGGTGTTTTCGCCCAACTCCAACGGCGTGTCCGACAAGGCGTATCACGACGCGCTCGGAAAGTATGGTGACGGTCCGGTTTTGTCGGCGTTGTGGCTCAATCCCAAGGGCGCCGAGACCGACAAGATCATGAAGATGTTCGCGACCGACTACCCGAACGACTGGTTCGATGCAAATGCGGGCTGCGCGTTCGAGGCGGTTCAGATCGTCGCAGACGCCGTGACGCGGGCGGCTTCGCCGGAGTCGGCGGCGATTCACGGCGCGCTCAAGAAGACCGACATGAAGCCGATCCTGATGTACGGCGACAACACCAAGTTCGACGAGACCGGCCAGAACATCCACTGTTCGATGGTGATGCTGCAGGGTTTGAAAGGCAGGCCGCGGGTGGTGGCTCCAAAGGCCATCGCGGAAGCGTCGCTCGAATATCCGCTTGCGCCTTACAGCAAACGCTGAGCTCGTCCCGTGCGGCCCCGCGAAAGTGTCGTGGGGTCGCGGTCGTCAAATACCGAGGCAGGGACGTGCGAGCTAGGGCAAACTGTCCGAATTTATCAGGCGCGACCGCTCGGCAAGGAAGCGGCGAGGGCTCTGTCCCATCGTCTTCTTGAACATCGTGATGAACGCGCTGGGCGTTTCGTAGCCCAGTTCCAGCGACACGGCCTGGACCGAACTGCCCGCCGTGAGGCGTTGCATGGCGATCAGAATGTGGAGACGCTGGCGCCAGCGCCCGAAGGTCATCCCTGTTTCCTTGGCGATGAAGCGTGCGAACGTGCTCTCGCTCATTGCGTAGCGCGAGGCGACTTCGTCCATCGTGCTGCGGTCGCCCGGATTATTCAACAAGGAAGTGGCGAGGTGTTGAAGACGGGCGTCGGGGGAGATCGGCAGATACATTTCATCCGTCGTCGGCATCTGCACGAGTTCGTCGAGCAATACCCGGCCCAGACGGCTGGTCGGTCCTTCCAGCGGATAGAGCGGTGGGAACACCGAGAGGCGGTGGATCAATTCGCGCACCAGCGACGTGATCATCAGCGTGCAGCAGGTCCGCGGCAGCATGCTGACCTGTGGATCGATGAACACGGTGTAGAGTTTGCCGAAATCGGCCACGCAATTGCTGTGCTGCACGCCGGCCGGGATCCATACCGCGCCTTGCGGAGGTACGATCCACAAGCCGCCAGGCGCCCGGCACATCACCGAGCCATGAGATGCGACGACCAATTGGCCTTTGCGGTGTGAGTGCAGCGGTAGGTCGTCGTTGTCTTTGCTGGTTTCGAGACAGAATGAAGTGACGGGACGATCGAACTGATCCGGATCGACCGGATCATAGTTGATCCGAAGATCGGGCAGATCCATTCGCGCAAAATCCGGATCGAACTCGGTCTCGGGCGGCATTTCAATCCTGCCAATTCGTCAAGTCAGTCAAGCCTTGATGCAGATCCTGCTGTTAACCGAGGTTAGCTGTTTTGAAAGGTCAGGTCACTAGTCGCGGCGAGCCGTTGAGTTCGCTGATCTGCGACAAGATGCCCGCTCCTGAGGCGTGAGCGCTTAGTGATGCGTCATGTTGCGCCGTGACCAAGCGGAAGCACCTGTCAGGCGGCCCACGGTTCGATCACTTGCTGATTAAACCAACAGCAGAGAATGCTGCGACGCGAGCCTCGGCACCCTCCGGAGTCGGGCAATCCGTCGGAACGCGGCCGTATTCAGCAGCACGTGCCATAGCACCCGATGCTACCAAGTGCGGGCTTTCTGGAGCCCGACGCATGACTGCACACATCGATCCGCCACGCAAGGCGGTCAACGCCGATCAGGACACGGTCGAAACCGCCGATTGGCTCGCATCGCTTGGATCGCTCCACCGCAGCGCTGGTGCCGAGCGCGTGCGATACATCCTGGCTGCGCTTGATCGGCGTGCGAAGGAGCTTGGAGTTCTGCCGGACTCTCCGCCGTTTTCGCCGTATCGCAATTCGATTCCGCTCGAGCAGCAGAAGCCCTACCCCGGCAACATCGCGATCGAGACGCGCCTGACGGCGATCATTCGCTGGAACGCGCTCGCGATGGTGGTCCGTGCCAACAGGGCCTATGGGGAACTCGGCGGGCACGTCGCCAGCTACGCCTCAGCCGCGGAGATTTTCGAAGTCGGGTTCAATCATTTCTTTCGCGCGTCAAGCTCCGAGTCGGAGGGGGACTTGGTGTATTTCCAGCCGCATTCGTCCCCCGGAGTCTATGCACGAGCGTATCTCGAAGGCCGACTGTCGGACGAAAATCTCAAGCTGTATCGCCAGGAACTGAGCGGTCCGGGTCTGTCGTCCTATCCGCATCCCTGGCTGATGCCGGAGTTCTGGCAGGTGCCGTCGGCGTCGATGGGCCTCGGCCCGATCAGCGCGATCTACCAGGCGCGGTTCATGAAGTATCTGCAGCATCGCGGCCTGGTGCAGACGGCTGGTCGCCACGTCTGGGGCGTGTTCGGCGACGGCGAGATGGACGAGCCGGAATCGATCGCCGGGCTCGCCCTTGCGGCGCGGGAAAATCTCGACAACCTCACCTTCGTCGTCAATTGCAACCTGCAGCGCCTGGATGGGCCGGTCCGCGGCAACGGCCAGGTGATTCAGGAACTCGAATCTCTCTTCCAGGGCGCCGGCTGGAACGTCATCAAGGTGTTGTGGGGATCGGACTGGGACGATATCTTCGCACGCGACAGCAAGCATGCGCTGCTGCGCAAATTCGCCGACACCGTCGATGGCAAATATCAGACGCTCGGCGCCAAGGATGGCGCGTACAACCTCGCCAACTTCTTCAGCGAGGACCCCGAGGTCCGGGCGCTGGTTGCGCACATGTCGGACGCGGATATCGACGGCCTGAAGCGCGGTGGCCACGACTTCAAGAAGCTGTTCGCTGCCTTTGCTGCCGCTAAGGACATGAAGGGTCGGCCGACCGTCATTCTGGCGAAGACCAAGAAGGGCTACGGCATGGGCGGCGCCGGCGAGTCGCGCATGACGTCGCACCAGGCCAAGAAGCTCGACGTCGATGCGCTGTATGCGTTCCGCGACCGGTTCGCTCTGCCGCTCAGCAACGAGCAGGTCGAGAATCTGGAGTTCTTCACGCCTGCGGAAGACAGCGCGGAAATTCAGTACCTGCGCGCCCGTCGCGCGGCACTCGGTGGCTACATGCCGGCGCGGCGGCGCGCTTCGGCGGCGCTGCCGGTGCCGCCGCTGCAATCCTACGCGGAGTTCGCGCTGCGCGGCGATGGCAAGGAGACGTCGACCACGATGGCGATCGTGCGGCTGTTCACCAATTTGCTCAAGGACAAAACGCTCGGCCCGCGCATCGTTCCGATCGTCGCCGACGAAGCCCGCACCTTCGGAATGGCGAACCTGTTCAGACAGGTCGGCATCTACTCGCCGGCGGGACAGCTCTACGAGCCGGAAGATGCCGGTTCGATGCTGTACTACAAGGAAGCGATCGACGGTCAATTGCTGGAGGAGGGGATCACCGAGGCGGGGGCGATTTCGTCATGGACCGCGGCGGCGACCTCCTATAGCATCCATAACTTCCCGTTGCTGCCGTTCTATATCTACTATTCGATGTTCGGCTTTCAGCGGGTCGGCGATCTGATCTGGGCGGCGGCGGACCAGCGCGCGCGTGGCTTTTTGATCGGGGCGACGGCCGGCCGGACGACGCTCGGCGGCGAAGGCTTGCAGCATCAGGACGGGTCCAGCCATCTGATGGCGGCGACCGTTCCGAACTGCCGGGCCTACGATCCGGCATTCTCCTACGAGGTGGCCGTCATCGTCGATCACGGCATGCGGTCGATGCTCGAGCAGGGCAACGACGAGTTCTATTACCTCACGGCGATGAACGAGAACTATGCGCAGCCCTCGATGCCCGACGATGCGCGCGACGGCATCATCAAGGGTCTCTATCGGGTTCTGCCGAGCGCTGACGGGCCGGCGAAGATCAGGCTGGTCGGCTCGGGCGCCATTCTTCCGGAGGCGCTCGCTGCCGCGGCGATGCTGCAAAGCGAATGGAAAGTGCCCAGCGAAGTCTGGTCGGCAACGAGCTTTTCCGAGCTGGCGCGAGAGGCGCGTGAGGTGGAGCGAACTAATCGGCTCTCGCCGCTGTCGACCCCGGTCGAGAGCCACGTCGCACAATGCCTCGGCGGCAAGGTGCCGATCGTCGCGGCTTCGGATTATGTCCGGGCGTATCCGCAACTGATCGGTTCTTACATCGAGGCCCCCTATACGGTGCTGGGCACCGACGGCTTCGGGCGCAGCGATACGCGCGCCGCGCTGAGATCTTTCTTCGAGGTCGATCGCAAGCAGATCGTCGTTGCGGCGCTGTCGGCGCTGGCAAAATCGGGTGACGTGGCGCGTGAGCAGGTCGCCGAAGCCATCGCCAGCTACGAATTGCCGACCGGCGTTGCATCGCCTTGGTCTCGCTGACAGAGGGCGGAGCGCGCATGTCTCATTCAATTGAAGTCGTTCTGCCGGATATCGGAGACTACAAGGATGTTCCGGTAGTCGAAATCAATGTGTTGGTCGGCGACGAGGTCACAATCGACATGCCGTTGCTGTCGATCGAGTCCGACAAGGCGACGATGGAGGTGCCATCCCCGGCCGCAGGCACGGTGGCCAAACTGATGATCGACGTCGGGGCGCGGGTTTCACAAGGTTCGGTTCTGATGATCCTCGAAGGTCGCGGTGAATACACCGCGCCTTCGCCGGCGGCTGCGTCGGCGCCACAGGTGGAGCAACGGTTCTCGCAGCAGGAGGCGCTGTCACAGCTGGCGCCCGCCGCTCCAGTCGATGGTTCGCGAGCACGTGCACAACAGCCGCGGCCCAGCGGGGCTGCGCATGCGTCGCCGTCGGTGCGCGCTTTGGCCCGTGAGCTCGGCGTGGCGCTGGACTCTGTCGTGCCCACCGGCCCCAAAGGCCGGATTCTGCGCGAGGATGTGGCGGCCTTCGTCAACGGACTGGCGCGGTCGGGACCGGCGATGGCGCTTGCGCCCGACGCGCCGGTCGATCGGCCCAAAGTGGATTTCGAGAGGTACGGCGCGGTCGAGCGCCTGCCGCTGACGCGGATCCAGAAGCTGACCGGCGCGAACCTCTCGCGCAACTGGACCGTCATTCCCCACGTGACGAATTTCGACAAAGCGGATGTGACCGACGCTGAAGCCTTCCGCCAGCTCGCCAATGCCGAGGCCGCGAAGGACACGGCGAAACTCACCATGGTGTCGCTGCTGATCAAGGCCGCGGCCTTGGCGCTGCAGAAGTACCCGCGCTTCAATTCATCGCTCGATGGCGACGAACTGATCCTCAAGCACTACGTCCACATCGGCTTCGCCGTCGACACGCCGAAAGGTCTGGTCGTGCCGGTGATCCGGGACTGCGATAAGAAGGGCCTTCGGCAGATCGCCGCCGAGATGCGCTCGCTTGCCGACAAGGCGCTCGCGGGGCAGCTCGCGTCGGGCGACATGCAGGGCGGCTGTTTCTCGGTGTCGTCTCTGGGAGGCGTCGGCGGTCAGGGATTTACGCCCATCATCAATGCGCCCGAGGTGGCAATCCTCGGAGCCGGTCGTGCCGCCACCGAGGCAGTCTGGAATGGGCGCGAATTCGAACCGCGGCTCGTCCTTTCCCTGAGTCTGTCGTGGGATCACCGGGTCGTCGACGGCGTAGCCGGGGCCCGGTTCCTGGGCTTCGTCGCGTCGGTGCTCTCCGATCTGCGGCGTTTCGCGTTGTGAGGACGCAGATGCGGACAGAGGAGATCCGGGTCCCCGACATCGGGGACTTCCGAGACGTCGAAGTCGTCGAGATCCACGTCAGGGCGGGCGACGTCGTCGCGCGAGAGCAGGCGTTGATCACCGTGGAATCCGACAAGGCGACGCTGGAGATTCCGTCGCCGATTGCAGGGGTGATCACGAGCATTTCGTTGCGCGTTGGAGACAAGGTGTCTCAAGGTTTCATGATCGGCACGACGTCGGCGTCCGACGGGGGCGGCGCGCAAGCCGAGACGATCTCGCCGGAACAGTCCTATGCTGGCCCGCACGCAATCGACCCCACGCGCTACGACCTCGTGGTGATCGGAGGGGGGCCCGGCGGCTATTCAGCAGCTTATCGCGCCGCAGACCTTGGACTGCGGACCGCGATCGTCGAACGCTACGGCACCTTGGGCGGAGTTTGCCTGAACGTCGGATGTATCCCGTCGAAGGCGCTGCTTCATGTTGCGGCCGTCAAAGAGGAAGCCGAGCGGATCGCTGACCTGGGCATTCGCTTCGGCGCGCCGCAGATCGATCTGCAGGCGCTGCGCGCCTTCAAGGACGGCGTGGTCACGAAGCTGACGGATGGGCTGAGCCAGATGGCGGCGGCGCGCCGCGTCACGGTGATCCGCGGCACCGCGAAATTCATCTCCGCGACGCGGCTCGAGGTTGCCGGCGAAGGGGCAGGCTCGCAGCAGATCGACTTCGGACAATGTATCATCGCGACGGGCTCGCGCGCGGTGCAGTTGGCGGTGCTTCCCAAGGACGAGCGGATCCTGACCTCGACCGGCGCGCTCTCGCTGCGAAGCATTCCGGGCTCCATGCTCGTGATCGGAGCCGGGATCATCGGGCTGGAGATGGCGACCGTCTACAGCGCGCTCGGCGCTAAGATCGATCTTGTCGAAAGGCTTCCCGATATCCTGGCGGGCGTGGATGCCGATGCGGTGAAGATCTGGCGTTCGCGCAATGCGCATCGCTTCGAGCATATCGACCTTGAAAGCAGCGTATCAACTGCCGCGGTGACGCCCGACGGCGTGACGGTTGCTATCACGGGCGCGTCAGTTCAGACACGATCCTACGATCTCGTGCTGCAATCTGCGGGCCGCGTTCCCAACAGCGGCGAGCTCGGCCTCGAACGGATCGGCGTTGCAATCGATCCGAACGGCTTCATTCAGGTCGACGAGCAGATGAGAACGACGGTGCGCAACGTCTTCGCCATCGGCGACGTCGTCGGCGGTTCGATGCTGGCCCACAAGGCCGTTCACGAGGGGCACGTCGCCGCGGAAGTAGCCGCCGGGAAGCCGGCGGCCTTTACAGCGAAGATCGTCCCCAATGTCGCCTACACCGATCCTGAGATCGCATGGGTCGGCAAGTCCGAGCGTGATGTCGCCGATTCCGGAGGGAAGATCCGTTCGGCAAAATTCCCATGGGCCGCGTCCGGCCGGGCCATCGCGTCGGGCGCGTCCTATGGCATGACGAAGCTGTTGTTCGACGTCGAGACCGATCGCATGGTCGGGGGCGTGATCGTCGGGCCGCATGCCGGCGATATGATCGGGGAAATCTGTCTCGCGATCGAAATGGGGGCTGTCGCGATCGATATCGGCAAAACCATTCACCCGCATCCGACCCTCGGCGAGACGATCGGCATGGCTGCCGAAGTCTACGAGGGCATTTGCACCGACCTGCCTCCAATCGCCAGAAACCGTTTGATCAGTTGACCCAATCAATGTCTGTTATCGAAGCCCTCGAACAACGTCGCGCCGGCGCCAAACTCGGCGGCGGCGAGAAGCGCATCGACGCGCAGCATGCGCGCGGCCGCCTCACCGCGCGGGAGCGGATCGACCTGCTGATCGACAAGCATTCGTTCGAGGAGATGGACATGTTCGTCCAGCACCGCTCGACCGAATTCGGGATGGAGAACACCAAGATTCCGGGAGACGGCGTGGTCACCGGCTGGGGCACCGTCAACGGCCGCAAGGTGCTCGTGTTCGCCAAGGATTTCACCGTGTTCGGCGGCTCGCTCTCGGAAACCCATGCGCTGAAGATCACGAAACTCCAGGACATGGCGATGAAGGCGCGGGCGCCCATCATCGGCCTCTATGACGCGGGCGGCGCCCGCATCCAGGAGGGCGTCGCCGCGCTCGCCGGTTACTCCTACGTGTTCCGCCGCAACGTGCTCGCCTCGGGCGTGATCCCGCAGATCTCCGTCATCATGGGCCCCTGCGCCGGCGGCGACGTCTATTCGCCTGCGATGACCGATTTCATCTTCATGGTGAAGAACACCAGCTACATGTTCGTCACCGGTCCCGACGTGGTGAAGACCGTCACCAACGAGGTCGTCACCGCCGAGGAACTCGGCGGTGCCTCGGTGCACGCCACGCGCTCCTCGATCGCCGATGGCGCCTTCGAGAACGACGTCGAGACGCTGCTGCAGATGCGGCGCTTGATCGACTTCCTGCCGTCGAACAATTCCGACGGCGTGCCGGAATGGCCGAGCTTCGATTCCATCGAGCGGGTCGACATGTCGCTGGACACGCTGGTCCCAGACAATCCGAACAAGCCCTACGATATGAAAGAATTGATCCTTAAGGTCGTGGACGAGGGCGACTTCTTCGAGATCGCGGAGAGCTTCGCCAAGAACATGGTGACCGGCTTCGGCCGTATCGCGGGCCGCACGGTCGGCTTCGTCGCCAACCAGCCGATGGTGCTGGCCGGCGTGCTCGACTCTGACGCCTCGCGCAAGGCCGCGCGCTTTGTTCGCTTCTGCGATGCCTTCAACATCCCGATCGTCACCTTTGTGGACGTGCCGGGCTTCCTGCCGGGCACGAGCCAAGAATATGGCGGCCTGATCAAGCACGGCGCCAAGCTGCTGTTCGCCTATTCGCAGTGCACCGTGCCGCTGGTGACTATCATCACCCGCAAGGCCTATGGCGGCGCGTTCGACGTCATGGCCTCCAAGGAGATCGGCGCCGACATAAACTACGCCTGGCCGACCGCCCAGATCGCGGTGATGGGCGCGAAGGGTGCGGTTGAGATCATCTTCCGCTCGGACATCGGCGACCCCGACAAGATCGCCGCCCGCACCAAGGAGTACGAAGACCGCTTCCTGTCGCCGTTCATCGCCGCCGAGCGCGGCTATATCGACGACGTCATCATGCCGCACTCGACAAGGAAGCGGATCGCGCGGGCGCTGGCCATGCTGAGTGACAAGAAGATGGAAATCCCGGCCAAGAAGCACGACAACATGCCGTTGTAGGAAGAGCTGTGTTCAAGAAGATTCTGATCGCCAACCGCGGCGAAATCGCCTGCCGGGTCATCAAGACCGCCCGCAAGATGGGAATTCAGACGGTTGCGGTCTATTCCGAGGCCGACCGCGATGCCCTGCATGTCGAGATGGCCGACGAGGCCGTGCTGATCGGCCCGCCCGCGGCGGCCGAGAGTTATCTGGTGATCGAGAAGATCGTCGAGGCCTGCCGCAAGACGGGCGCACAGGCCGTGCATCCCGGCTACGGCTTCCTGTCCGAGCGCGAGGCGTTTCCGCGCGCGCTGGAGGCGGCCGGCATCGTCTTCATCGGCCCCAATCCGGGCGCGATCGCGGCGATGGGCGACAAGATCGAATCCAAGAAGGCGGCCGCGAAGGCCAAGGTCTCGACCGTGCCGGGCTATCTCGGCGTCATCGAGGATGACAAGCACGCGGTCCGCATCGCCGACGAGATCGGCTATCCCGTCATGATCAAGGCCTCCGCCGGCGGCGGCGGCAAGGGCATGCGCATCGCGCATTCCAAGGCCGCGGTCGCCGAAGGCTTCAATCTTGCCAAGGCCGAGGCGAAGGCCTCGTTCGGTGACGACCGCGTCTTCGTCGAGAAGTTCATCGTCGATCCCCGCCATATCGAGATCCAGGTGCTCGGCGACAAGCACGGCAACGTGATCTATCTCGGCGAGCGCGAATGCTCGATTCAGCGCCGCAACCAGAAGGTCATCGAGGAGGCGCCGTCGCCGCTGCTGGATGAGGAAACCCGCCGCAAGATGGGCGAGCAGGCGGTCGCGCTGGCGAAAGCCGTGAACTACGATTCCGCCGGCACTGTCGAATTCGTCGCAGGCCAGGACAAGAGCTTCTACTTCCTGGAGATGAATACGCGCCTCCAGGTCGAGCATCCCGTCACCGAGCTCGTCACCGGCATCGATCTCGTCGAGCAGATGATCCGAGTGGCCGCCGGCGAGAAGCTCGCGCTGGCGCAGAAGGACGTCACGCTGACCGGCTGGGCCGTGGAGTCGCGCCTCTATGCCGAAGATCCGTTCCGCAATTTCCTTCCCTCGATCGGGCGCCTGGTGAAATACCGTCCCCCGGCGGAAGCCAGCCAGGACGGCATCACGGTGCGCAACGACACCGGCGTGCAGGAAGGCGGCGAGATCTCGATCCATTACGATCCCATGATCGCCAAGCTCGTCACGCACGCGCCGTCCCGCGCTGCTGCGATCGAGGCGCAGGCGACTGCGCTCGACTCGTTCTACGTCGACGGTATCCGCCACAACATTCCGTTCCTGTCGGCGCTGATGCATCATCCGCGCTGGCGCGAGGGCCGGCTGTCGACCGGCTTCATCGCCGAGGAATTCCCCAAGGGGTTTGCGGTGCGCGTGCCCGAAGGCGAGGTCGCCCGGCGGATCGCCGCGGTCGGCGCCGCCATCGATCACGTGCTCGGCGAACGCAAGCGGCAGATCTCCGGCCAGATGGGCGGCCGCATCGTGCAGCGCGAGCGCCGCCGCGCGGTCTGGCTCGACCGCCAGGAGATCTTGCTCGAGGTCGCGCGCGAGGGCGACGCCATCGCGATCCGCTTCGTCGACTCCGAGGGCAAGGCCGGCAATGCCCATCTGCTGCAGTCGCCATGGAAGCCCGGTGAGCCGGTCTGGCAGGGCACCATCGACGGCCATTTCGTCGCTGTGCAAACGCGCCCCATCGCGAACGGGATCCGTCTCGCGCATCAGGGCGTCGAGGTGCCGGTCTATGTCTGGACCGAGGCCGAAGCGGCCTCGGCGCGCTTGATGCCGGTGACGACGGCCTCCGACAGCGGCAAGAAGCTGCTTTGCCCGATGCCCGGCCTCGTGGTCTCGATCGCGGTCAGCGAAGGCCAGGAGGTCAAGGCCGGCGAGACGCTGGCGGTGGTCGAAGCCATGAAGATGCAGAACGTGCTCCGTGCCGAGCAGGACGGTACGGTGAAGAAGATCCACGCCAGCGCCGGTGCGACGCTGGCGGTGGACGCGCTGATCTTGGAATTTGCGTAAGCAGGCCATGTAGCCCGAGATGCGTGGTTGACAATTAGGTCGGTAACCGGTGCGAGATCAGGAATGTCGATGTCATTTCCAGATGAATGGAAGAGGATTGCCGAGAAGGAACTAAAAGGCGATCCCATCGCGCTCGTGCGGAAGGTTCCGGAGGGCATTGAAGTCAAGCCGATCTATACGGCTTCTGATTTAGATGGGATCGAGCATCTGGACACGTTACCTGGCATGTCGCCGTTCGTTCGCGGTCCTAAGGCGACGATGTATACTGGCAGACCGTGGACAATCCGCCAGTATGCGGGATTCTCGACTGCAGAGGCGTCAAACGCATTCTATCGTTCCGCCCTTTCCTCAGGACAGGAGGGCTTGTCGGTTGCATTCGACTTGGCGACCCACCGCGGCTATGATTCTGATCATCCTCGCGTCCTAGGTGATGTCGGGAAGGCGGGCGTTGCCATCGACTCAGTCGAAGACATGAAGATCCTCTTTGACGGCATTCCCCTCGGGGAAACGTCGGTGTCGATGACCATGAACGGAGCGATAATCCCCATTCTCGCAACCTTCATTGTCGCCGGTGAAGAGCAGGGAATTCCGCGCGAAGCTCTCTCGGGAACTGTCCAAAATGACATTCTGAAGGAGTTCATGGTCCGCAATACATACATTTATCCGCCGGAACCATCGATGCGCATTGTTGCTGACATTATAGCGTTTACCGCGCAGAACATGCCGCGCTTCAACTCCATCTCGATTTCAGGCTACCATATGCAAGAGGCGGGGGCGACGCTCGTCCAGGAGCTGGCCTTTACGCTTGCTGATGGACGTGAATACGTCCGGTCTGCTCTTGCCAAGGGCCTTAACATCGATGACTTTGCAGGGCGGCTTTCATTCTTCTTCGCTATCGGAATGAATTTCTTCATGGAAGCGGCGAAGTTGCGCGCTGCTCGGCTTATCTGGTCGCGTGTTATGGCGGAATTCAATCCTAAAAAGCAGTCGTCCTTAGTGCTTCGTACGCACTGTCAGACGTCGGGAGTGTCGCTCCAGGAGCATGATCCGTATAACAATATCGTGCGGACCGCTTATGAGGCCTTAGCCGCCGTTCTGGGCGGCACGCAATCGCTGCACACAAATTCGTTCGACGAAGCCATCGCATTGCCTACTGAGTTTTCGGCTCGGATAGCCCGGAACACCCAGCTGATCCTTCAGCATGAGACGGGCGTCGCCGACGTCGTCGATCCCCTCGCGGGATCCTACTATGTCGAGCGCCTGACGGACGATCTCGTCAAGGCTGCCTGGCAACTCATGGAGGAGGTCGAAGAGCGGGGAGGGATGGCGAACGCGATCGCGACAGGGTGGCCTAAGCGATTGATCGAAGAATCGGCGACGCGCAAGCAGGCCGCGATCGATCGCGGCGATCAGGTTATTGTCGGAGTTAATCGGTTTCGGCTTGAACAAGAGGAGCCAATCGACATTCTGGAGATCGACAATTCGACTGTGCGCGCTTCGCAAATTCGCCGCCTGACCGATATCAAACGGTCGAGAGATTCTAAGGGCGTCTCCAGTGCGTTGGCTCGACTAACCCGGGTCGCGCAATTAGGTGAGGGAAATCTGCTGGAAGCCGCGATTGAGGCCGCTAGGTCTCGAGCAACCGTCGGCGAAATGTCTGATGCAATGCGGCAGGCTTTTGGAGATCACCAGGCGATACCCGATGTTGTTTCGAGTGTCTATGGCACTGCTTATGGAAACGATCCCGAGTTCACCAATCTTGTCTCGCGGCTCGACGAAGTGTCACAAGTGATTGGCGTGAGGCCAAAGATTATGGTCGCCAAGCTAGGACAAGATGGTCATGATCGAGGTGCGAAGGTTATTGCGTCGGCATTCGGCGATATGGGGTTCGATGTTGTTGCCGGTCCTTTGTTTCAGACGCCAGCCGAAGCTGCCGCGATGGCCGTTCAGGCAAAGGTACATGTTCTGGGGGTCTCGTCGCTCGCGGCCGGTCACAGGACGCTCGTTCCTCAGGTTGTCAGGGAGTTGAAGCTGGCTGGCGCTGGCGGCATCATTGTTGTTTGCGGGGGCGTCGTGCCACGGCAGGACTACGAGGAATTGCTTCGGAGCGGAGTGGCAGCCGTGTTTGGACCTGGTACCAACGTACTTGAGGCCGCTATGGCAGTTCTCGATCTTATCGAGGGACGGCGAAGAAATCGCTGATCGAGGCCCGACCGCTTTGAAGTTGCACGGGCTTCGATCAGGATCCGTTCTATTCATCCAAGCACTAGCGCGCGCCGCGAGCGTACGGACCGCGGCTGGCCCGCGGGGGTGATGGCCACTTCGGTTAGCGGCACGTCGAAGACGTCATGGAGAAGAAAAGCGGCCCGCTCCAGAGGAGACAGACGCTCGAGGGCCAGCATCAACGTGACCGTGACGTCGTCGGCGACCGTCTCGTCTGGCTCCATGGAACCCACGAGAGGATCTGGCAGCCAGGGTCCCAGGTAGGCTTCCCGGCGCGCGCGCGCGGCGCGCGTCGTCAGGGCACAGGCGTGTGACGATGCGGGTTAGATGGGCGGGAGGCGAATCGACGTAATCCTCCACCCCGACCCACCGCAGCCATGCGTCCTGAACGACCTCCTGCGCCTCGGCGAGCGAGCCCATCATCCGATGGGCCAGGCGTGTCAGGCGCCTGCGCTTCGCTTCGAACTCGGTGTCGCCGACTCGATGGAAACCCGTTGGCCATAGAGTTGGCTGCCGCCGAACGGCTGCCGAAATCGCTGCCGCCTGTCATCCGTCGGGGAGGAAGCAATAGCCTCGGCCTGGTACATTGGAAACATAGCCATCGCACTGCGACGCTGCCATCAGCGGCGACGACGTCGTACGAGATCCGCCCCGCTGGCAAATAGAACAGCGCGCCCGCTCGCAAGGGCCTTCGAGCCGCTGCTCGGCTCATTAGCCGCCCGAATAACGGGCAATCGGAAAGGGCGCTTTCTCGTCCGGTGTGGGATACCGGATTGATCCAGCGAAACGAGAAGCGCATCTGCAGGCGATCGCCGGCTTGGAGCAGCAACGACGGTGCGACGGCGCTTACGCGTGGGATCTCTTCGAGGACGCGGCTGTGAACGGCCGCAACCTGGAGGCTTTCAAGGTCGCCTCGTGGCTCGAGCACCTGAGGCAGCCCAGCGCGTGACAAACGCTGACCGTGCATCCAGGATGCGATCGGCGGCGTCAACGCATCAGCCGCTCCAACCATTACGCATTTCATCGCCACCGATCTTCGGATGCGCGATTAAGCGGGCTCATTCCCCTGCGGCGATCAGAAGCCGAAGGACCGGATTTGGCCAGAGTTGGCTTCGGGGAGCCTTATGGGGTCCGATCTGAAACCCGTCATTTTTTAAGTGGGCCATTTTTGGCGGGTTGAGTGTTACGGCTTCTCGCCTACGCGCCGTGTATCGCTAAGACGGACTCACAGCGGGCCGGAAAGCCCATCATGAGTCTGCGTTCCGCCGACAGCCACCACCTGTCGCAAGTCAGCTCATGGCGCAAGGCTGACGTGATGCAGTTACCCGCCGAAGTCCGCTCTCAAGGCCAAAGCAGGCAAGACGATCCCTTGCAGTTACATATTCAGCGAGCAGGTTCAAATTTGACGAAGGTCGCGCTCTAGCTGGCGACCAAGGTGGCTAGGAATTGCTCCATGGATGGCTGTGCAGCTTTCTGCATCTTGTGCAGATCTTCGGGCTTGAGATTTGTATATCGGCGCAACATTCGCCAGTCTTTATGGCCTGTCACCATCGCAACCTGCTGTATCGAAAAGCCCGCTTCGAAGAGTCTACTTGTTCCTTCATGGCGCAAATCGTGAAAGCATAGGTCATCTATATCGATAGCGTTGCATGACCTGCGGAAGGCAGCTCCTACCGACTTCGAGTGGTATGGAAAAACGCGTCCGAGGCCGCGCGTGAGAATCCGCTGCTCGAGCATAAGCTGCCAGGCATCGTACCCGGTCGAATTGAGGAGAGGAACCACTTGGTGGTTTCCGTCTTTGCGTCGAGGATCTTTGCGGTCGCGAATAGTGACGGTTCGCTTTGACATGTCGACATCAGTCCACTCGATGCGGCAGATCTCAGCTTGGCGCATTGCTGTCGCCACAGCAAAGCGAACAATTCTACCGAGTGGTAGATACTGTTGGGCGTTAGATTCGGTGTATCCGATCAGTCGATCGAGTTCGTCTTGGCTAGGGCGCCGATCTCTCTCGTTTGACTTTCCGACGAGATCCAGGTGCTTTAGCGCAGCTCTGGCCAGCTGTACGTTCTCGACTGAAACGTTAATGCCGTGGACTGCGGCAGCGTGAAGTAGGATCGTTCGGATGAATGAGAAATCGATCGCAAGGGTCGCCGGTCCAGCGCCTTGAGCAGCTCGCTTTCGCCCGAACTCAATCAATCTCTCCCTGGTCAGCTCTTTGAGGTTTGTTCGTCCAAGCGAGATCTTGAGGGCCTTGAGCACCATCGACTTGGATCGTCGTACGGGCTTGCCGACCTGGGCAAGATCGTCGAGATGCAGGGTGATCAAATCGGAAAAAATTCGAGGCTGCTCAAAAGGCCGGGAACGTCGAATTGGGGTGCCGCGATCGATAGAGCGCTCCACATCAAGCGCCCATTCTTCAGCATCGCGCCGTCGCACGAACGTGTTTGCGATGTACTCGTTTTTCCTCCTGACCTGAACGCGCCAGCTTCCCGATCTGAGTTTTGTAAACGTCGGCATTGCGTGTGCACTCCACCCCGATTTCGTGTGCGCTACGTGTGCACCGGGAGATCAAATGCGGTACAAACGTGTGCAATTTGGGCTAGTTTAAGTGCACACGTGTGCACCTGGTTCACGTTCTAGTCCATTGAAAGAATAGGACAACTTATTGAAATATCAAGACTATCGCTTTTCCGTGGCCCCCATGATGGATTGGAGCGACCGGCACTGCCGCGTGTTCCACCGCCACCTGACGCGGCGGGCGCTGCTCTATACGGAAATGGTGACGACGGGCGCTGTGATTCATGGCGACCGTGAGCGGCTGCTTGGGTTCGATGCGAGCGAGCATCCGGTGGCGCTTCAGCTTGGTGGCTCGGATCCGCGCGAACTGGCGCAGGCTGCGCGGATCGGCGAGACGTTCGGCTATGACGAGATCAATCTTAATGTCGGCTGCCCGTCGGACCGGGTGAAGGACGGCCGCTTTGGCGCCTGCCTGATGGCGGAGCCAGAGCTGGTGGCGCGGTGCGTCGATGCGATGAAGCGCGCTGTCGCGATTCCCGTTACGGTAAAGTGCCGCATCGGCATCGACGACCAGGATCCGGAAGTCGCCCTTGATGCGCTTGCGCGCGCGGTGGTCGCCTCCGGCTGCGATGCACTGATCGTGCATGCCCGCAAGGCCTGGCTCAACGGATTGTCTCCGAAGGAGAACCGCGACATCCCGCCGCTCGACTATGAGCGCGTCTATCGGCTCAAGCGCGCAATGCCTGACGTGCCTGTCATCATCAACGGCGGCATTCGAGGCCTCGACGAAGCGAGAGCGCATCTCGAACATGTCGATGGCGTGATGCTCGGCCGCGCCGCCTATCAGGACCCGTGGCGGCTGCTGGGCGTCGATCCCGAAATCTTCGGCGAGGCGACGTCGCACGCGACCATGCAGGACGCGCTCGAGGCGATGATGCCTTATATCGAGCAGCAGCTTGCGCGCGGCACGCGGCTGCATGCGATCACACGGCATTTCGTCGGCGCGTTCCATGCCGTGCCCGGCGCGCGGGCCTTCCGCCGCCATCTGGCCGAGCAGGGGGTGAAAGCAGGCGCCGGCCCCGAGGTGCTGCGCGATGCGATCGCGCGCGTCGGTGCGCGCGCTCCTGCGGAGGAAGCTGCGGCCTAGCCGCATTCCTGCGGGCCGATGTGATGTTGCCCTTCTGCCGGTGTTTTGCCCGACGTGTCACCAATGTCTTGCCCCGACGTATCCAATAACTCCGGAGAGGCGCTAATCGTTGTCCCGCGTAAGGCCTTGATTGCACAAGCATCGGCTACTGTGCATGGGGTTGTTTTCGCGTTTTCTGTTGGCCGCACCAACCGGCATGCACGCGCGGCGCATGGATTGAGTCACGACCCGTTTGAAGCGAGGCCGTCGGCACCTGCGCGACGGTTCTTGCGGATGACCTAGTCGAGCGCCGTGCGCGAGCGGCGATGGCTGCTCTGAAGCTCGGGATAGCCGGTCAGCATCAGCTTGTCGGCGCGCACGCCCCAGCTCTCCAGCCGGTCGAGGAAACTCATGCCGAGCAGATTGGTCTTCATCTGCCCGCGCTGGACGACGAGGGCCGGCACCGATTTTTCGACGAGATGGCCGACGGAGAGACGGTCGAGCGTGAGGCGGGCTGCCTTGGTATGGCCGCCCGCGGTTTCGAGGTCGACATCGTATTCGAGCATCTCGAGCGGCAGCCCGATCGCTTTCGCGGTTTCCCAGGTCAGCACCACCGACGTCGCGCCGGTATCGATCACCATCGGCGCGGCGATGCCGTTGATCTTCGCACGCAGCGCGAATTCGCCACCCTGGCCGCGCGGGATTTGCACGGCGGGAGCGGGCGTTGCCGTCTGTGCACGAAAAATGTGGGAGACCTTGTGGCTGGCGCGCACGATCTGATCGGGATCGCCATAGGCGACGACCGCGCCCGCCGTGCCGGCAAGCATGACGAGAACGAGCAGGAAGCGGATCATCGCGCGCCTCCGCAGGCGTACTGGCCGGTCAGGTGCGTTTCGGCGATGCCGCGATCGGCGCCAGTCCAGCTTCCGTCATGCGTGTGGGCAACAGCGCCATGACCGCGAGCCGGTCCGCGCTTTCCATGGCGTGCCAGCGCGCGATCTCGGGCAAGGTCCGGCCGCAGCCGAAGCACAGCTTGGTCCTGGGATCGATCATGCAGACGGCGACGCACGGCGTTTCTTTGCTCATTCGGACATAGTGGGGGATTGTCGGGCATGTCTGCAAGCATCTGGTTTAAGAGCCCGTGCCTGCGCTCATGATCGGCTTGTGGCGCGGCCGGCGCTTCTCCTCGGGCAGTACGGAACTCTCCGGCTGGAGCGGCGGGGAATCATCCGACAGCGGCGCCAGCGCGCTCATCACGCGCTCCGGCGGGAAGGTGACGATCACCTCGGTGCCGATGCGCAGCTTCGATTTCAGCGTGAACGTGCCGCCATGCAGGTCGATCAGATTCTTGGCGATCGGCAGGCCGAGACCGGCGCCCTGTTCGGCGGACTTGATCGAGTTGGAGCCCTGGCCGAACGAGGCGAGCACGACCGGGATCTCGTCCTCGGGAATGCCGGAGCCGGAATCCCGCACCGAGAGATATTGTCCGCCCGAGGCGGTCCAGCCGGCCTTGAGCCAGATCTCGCCGCCTTGCGGAGTGAACTTGATCGAGTTCGAGAGCAGGTTGAGCACGACCTGGCGGATCGCGCGCTCGTCGGCCCACAGCCGCGGCATGGCCTGCTCGAACACTTCGTGGATGGTGATGCCGCGGCTGGAGGCGCGCAGCTTCATCAGGTGATGGCAGTCGGCGACGATACCGACCAGCGACACCGCTTCCTCGTTGAGCTCGTAACGGCCGGCCTCGATCCGCGACAGGTCGAGGATCTCGTTGATGAGGTTGAGCAGGTGCACGCCGGAATTATGGATGTCGGCGGAATATTCCTTGTAGACCGGCACCGCATGCGCGCCAAAAATCTCGCTCTTCATCACCTCGGAGAAGCCGAGGATGGCGTTCAGCGGCGTGCGCAGCTCGTGGCTCATCTGCGCGAGGAAGCGCGACTTGGCGACGTTGGCGGATTCGGCGCGGTGGCGTGCCTCGTCCGAGATCGCCTTGGCCTGTTCGAGCTCGCCGATCAGCGCGTCCTTCTCCGCGCGCGCTTCCAGCGTGGCGAAGGTGGAGGAGTGCAGGCGGTGCGCCAGCAGGACGAAATAGCCTTCGGCGGCGAGCGCGAGCGCGGCCAGGATGTAATTGTCCAGCGAGCCGGTCATCACGAAGCTCAGCGCCATGGCGACGGCGACCGGCGCGGTGGCGGCGAGGGCTGCGATCGGCAGATTGGCGGCGAGCATGCTCGACACTGCGATCACCAGCAGCATCAGGAACATCATCAGCGTTTCCGTGACCATGTCGAGCACGGGATGGATCAGGATCGCCATCCAGCACAGGCCATAGAGCAGGTCGAGCACGACGAACCGCGTCCGCCATGCGCGCGTCGCCGCGGGCGAGGCGGGCTCGGTCAGGAAGCGCCGGCAACTGCGGGTCATGGCGCTGTCGATGCAGAGCATGCCGGCGGTCCAGGCCGCGGCCGGGATCGGCTGCATCCACAGGCCGAACAGCACGCCGGTCGCGACCACCAGCAGCATCACGACATAAGAAGCCGACAGCCGCGTCTGGGCATATTGGCGCAGCATCTCGGCGTCGAAGGCCGGCCGGGTTCCACTGGTCGACGTTAACTTGTCCCGCGCCTCGCGCACCCGCTGCGCCGCAGCCCTTCGGCTGCTCGCCGATGGAGCGCTCACCGGCTCGGCCGGAAGCTCCACAACCTCAGGCTTTTCAGCGGGGTTACTCATCAAGCAACAACGATTCCTGCCCACGCCGGACGCGGGCTTTCTGCATTGTCTATCTCTGGCAAGAAATCCTTAAGAGGTGACTTAAGGAGCTAAAGAATTACGTTAACCCGGCGTTAATTTTGATCTCGCCTGCGCCGTCAATGCAGCGCTGCGTACTGGGCGATGTAGACCATCGCGCCCGCCAGATACCCCGCCAGGGCGGGGCCTGCGATACGGCGGGCGTACCAGAAGAACTCGATCTTCTCGAGTCCCATGGCGGCAACGCCCGCGGCCGAGCCGATGATCAGGATCGAGCCGCCAGTGCCGGCGCAATAGGCGATGAACTCCCAGATGAAGCTGTCGGGCGGATGTTGCACCAGACTGTACATGCCCATCGTGGCCGCGACGAGCGGCACATTGTCGATGATGGCGCTCAAGAGGCCGAGCAGGATGACGATGACGTCGAGACGCCCGACCGTGGCGTCGAGCCACTTCGCCAACAGTTCCAGCACGCGAGCATGCTCCAGGCACGCGACGGCCATGAGGATGCCGACGAAGAACACGATGGAGCTCATGTCGATGCGCGTCAGCGCATGGACGAGGGTGAGGGGACGGCGCGCATCCTCGTCCTTGTGGCGGTGCACGACCTCGCCGACCAGCCAGAGGATGCCCAGCCCGAAAAGAATACCCATGAAAGGCGCAAGGTGCGTCACGGCCTTGAAAACCGGCACGGCAACCAGGGTGCCAAGGCCGAGATAGAACATCAGATTGCGCTCGAACACCTCGACCCTGAGGGCCTGTGCTTGGCCTTGCAGCGGAGGGACGATCTCCTTTCCCTTGAGCGAATAGCCGATGATGATCAGCGGTATCAGCAGGTTGACCAGCGACGGCAGGAACACCGACTTCATGATGTTGACGGGAGAGATCTGGCCCCCGATCCAGAGCATCGTCGTCGTGACGTCGCCGATCACCGTCCAGGCGCCGCCGGCATTGGCCGCGATGACGATGATGGAGGCGAACAGCAGGCGATCGCTCTTGTTGCCGATCAGCTTCTGGATCAGCGAGATCATCACGATGGTGGTGGTGAGATTGTCGAGGATCGCGCTCAGGAAGAACGTCACGAAGCCGATGATCCACATCAGCGTGGTCTGCTTCGTGGTGCGGATGATCGAGGTGATGACTTCGAAGCCGTTGTGGGCGTCGATCACCTCGACGATCGTCATGGCACCGATCAGGAAGAAGACGATCTGCGCGGTCGAGGCGACGGATTCGTCGAGCTGATGGTTGACGAGCGAGGGGTCGCCGACGGACAGCGCATAAATGGTCCAGAGCAGGCCCGCTCCCAGGAGAGCCGAGGCGCTCTTGTTGACACCGAGCGGATGTTCGAGCGCGATGGCAGCATACGCAACGATGAAAACGGCGGCTATCACGCTCAGCAAGTCAATTCCCCCCGGAATCCGTTCTTCGGCTCAATGCGAGCCTCGTCGCGACGGGCGCCGCGTCGAGACCCGCGCGGGCCGCAGCTGCCCCGGCTGCGGCCGTCAATGCGTTCCTCAGCGTTGCAGGCGCGCGAGCAGGCTCGACGTATCCCAGCGCTTGCCGCCCATCTTCTCGACTTCGGAATAGAACTGATCGACCAGCGCGGTGACCGGCAGGTTGGCGCCGTTGCGGCGGGCTTCAGCCAGCGAGATTGAGAGGTCCTTGCGCATCCATTCGACCGCGAAGCCGAAATCGTACTTGTCCTCGTTCATGGTCTTGTAGCGATTCTCCATCTGCCAGGACTGCGCCGCGCCCTTGGAGATGGTCTCGATCACTGCGGCGACGTCGAGGCCGCTCTTCTTGGCGAAGTGGATACCCTCGGAGAGACCCTGCACCAGACCGGCGATGCAGATCTGGTTGACCATCTTCGTCAGCTGGCCGCTTCCGGCGGGCCCGAGCAGTTTGCACATCCGCGCATAGGCGCCTGTGATGATGGGCTCGGCGCCGGCATAGGCGTCCTGCGCGCCGCCGCACATCACCGTCAGCACGCCGTTCTCGGCGCCGGCCTGGCCGCCGGAGACCGGCGCGTCGATGAACTTGAAGCCGGCCTTGGTCGCGGCCGCATCCAGTTCACGCGCGACTTCGGCGGAGGCGGTGGTGTGGTCAACGAAGGTCGCACCCTTCTTCATGCCCGCGAAGGCGCCATCGGGGCCGATCGTGACCGCGCGCAGATCGTGGTCGTTGCCGACGCAGCACATCACGAAATCCTGGCCTTCTGCGGCGGCCTTCGGGGTCGGCGCGGTCTTGCCGCCGAACTTGTCCGCCCATTCCTTCGCCTTGGCCGCTGTGCGGTTGTAGGCGGTGACCTCATGGCCCCCTTTTTTCACGAGGTGGCCGGCCATGGGGTAGCCCATGACGCCGAGACCGAGGAAAGCGACTTTAGCCATGTGTGGTACCTTGTCCGTAGCTTGAGTTTTACGGTTGCAGCCGGGCGAGGGCGCCAGGGCGGCGTCCTCGAAGTTCCGCCGCGAGGGCGGATCGGAGGCGCACCATAAACCGTTAAGCCGGGAGGGCAACGGCTTCGTTTGGCGGCCCCCTGTGCTAGGATGGCGGACCTAAGGACTTCAAAAAAGGGAGCGAAAGCATGGGCGGCGTGAGCGTTGGCGTCCTCGATCATTTCAACATCCGGACCCGGAATCTGGCCGAGACCGTCCGCTTCTACGAGGATGTGCTGGGCCTGGAAAAAGGCGCCCGGCCGAATTTCGCCTTCCCAGGCGCCTGGATGTACAGCGAGGGCAAGGCGGTGGTGCACCTCGTCGATATTTCTGCGACGGCCGAGCCACAAAAGCCGGATTCCGGCGTTGTCCATCATGTCGCCTTCGCCAGTAGCGGCTTCGCCGGCATGAAGCAGCGGCTGGCATCCAAGGACATGAAGTTCGAGTCCCGCCAGGTGCCCGGCGGCGACCTCTGGCAGATCTTCGTCAACGACCCCAACGGGGTCATGATCGAGCTGAACTACGAGGCGGCCAGGGAGCAGGGGGCGGCGCCCGCCGAGAAGGCTGACGATATCGGCAGGCAGTAGCCTTTTGGGCGTTTCCGCTCTAATGGGGCATCCTAAAGTCTCGAGCATGACCTTGCCGGAAAGCCGCGCCACGCTTTGCGCTGGTGCCGTCCTCCCGGTCCGGATCATGCTCCGTTCAGGAGATGCGCTTTGAGCGTGACGCAGCAACAGGTTCTCGACACTCTCGCCCGGATCAAATCCCCCCGCGGGGTCGCGCTCACCAATGCCAATGTGCTGAGCGCGATCAGCGCGTCCGACGGCAAGGTGTTCTTCTCGATCAATGTCGATGCCGCCGAGGCGAGGGCCTGGGAGCCCATCCGGGCCGAAGCCGAGGCCGCTGTGCGCACCATTCCCGGCGTGACCACCGTCATGGTGGCGCTGACCGCCGAGCGCAAACCGGGCTCCGCGCCGCCGCCACCCCCGCAACCCAGCCGCGGCACGCCCGGCGTGCAGCCGGTCCATGCCCACAAGCCGCCGCCACAGGGTGGCGCCCAATCGCCGATGGCGCGGCAGTCGGAAATCCCCGGCGTTGCCGCCGTGATCGCGGTCGCCTCCGGCAAGGGCGGCGTCGGCAAGTCGACCACCGCGCTGAACCTGGCGCTGGGCCTGCGCGACCTCGGCCTCAAGGTCGGGCTGCTCGACGCCGACATCTACGGCCCCTCGGTGCCACGGCTGACCGGCCTGCACGACAAGCCGGAGCTGAACGACGAGCGAAAAATGATTCCGCTTCGGCGCTTCGGCCTCGCCATCATGTCGATCGGCTTCCTGGTCGAGGAAGAGACCGCGATGATCTGGCGCGGTCCCATGGTGATGTCGGCGGTGACGCAGATGCTGCGCGACGTCGAATGGGGCAAGCTCGACGTGCTGGTCGTCGACATGCCGCCGGGCACCGGCGATGCCCAGCTCACGCTGGCGCAGAACGTGCCGCTGAAGGGCGCCGTGATCGTCTCGACCCCGCAGGATCTGTCCCTGATCGACGCGCGACGCGGGCTTGCCATGTTCAAGAAGGTCAACGTGCCCGTGCTCGGCATCGTCGAGAACATGAGCTACTTCCAATGCCCGCATTGCGGCACGCGGTCGGACATTTTCGGCCATGGCGGGGCGCGGCACGAGGCCGAGAAGCTCGAAGTACCCTTCCTCGGCGAGATCCCTCTGCACATGGCGATTCGCGCCAGCTCGGATGCCGGCAATCCCGTCGTCGACAGCGAGCCGGACGGTCCTCATGCGGCGATCTACCGCGCCATTGCAGGGCAGGTCCGCGACCAGCTCAAGGGCGTCATCGCGGCGGCCTGAGCCGGCCGCCCGCGGCCACGCTTTCATTGGCCTTTTGGGGGGCATGCGACTTTCGTAGAGCCCCGTCATGCCATTGTCGCGTTCCGCAACCGGGGCTTCCGTGGTAAAGGCCCACGGCAGTCAAGCCCCTTCGGTTCGACGCGGCCCTAACGCGTCGCCGGAATGAGCGGCGGCAAGAAGAGAAGTTAAGGGGAAACGCCCCAGCAAGGAGAGACCTGAAGATGAAGCGTCGTGATTTTCTGAAAGTGTCGGCAGCAGGCGCGGCGGCGACCGCGGTGGCCTCGCCGGCGATCGCGCAGTCCTCGCCCGAGGTGAAGTGGCGCCTGACTTCGAGCTTCCCGAAGTCGCTCGATACCATCTATGGCGGTGCCGAGCAGTTGGCGAAGTACGTCGCCGAGATGACCGACAACAAATTCCAGATCCAGGTGTTCGCCGCCGGTGAACTCGTTCCCGGCCTGCAGGCGCTCGATGCGACCTCCAGCGGCACCGTCGAGATGTGCCACACGGTGTCCTATTACTACGTCGGCAAGGATCCGACCTTCGCGATCTTCGCCTCGGTGCCGTTCGGCCTCAACGCGCGCCAGCAGAATTCGTGGCTCTATCAGGGCGGCGGCAACGAGCTCGCCAACGAGTTCTTCAAGAAGTCGAACGTGGTCGGTTTCCCCTGCGGCAACACCGGCACCCAGATGGGCGGCTGGTTCCGCAAGGAGATCAAGACCGTTGCCGACCTCTCCGGCCTCAAGATGCGCATCGGCGGCATTGCCGGCCAGGTGCTCCAGAAGGTCGGCGTGGTGCCGCAGCAGCTCGCCGGCGGCGACATCTATCCGGCGCTGGAGAAGGGCACCATCGACGCCGCCGAGTGGGTCGGTCCCTACGATGACGAGAAGCTCGGCTTCGCCAAGGTCGCCAAGTACTACTACTACCCGGGCTTCTGGGAAGGTGGTCCGACCGTCCATGCCTTCACCAACCTGGATAAGTGGAATTCGCTGCCGAAGAACTATCAGGCGATCCTCACCAACGCGACGGCCAACGCCAACGCCTGGATGGCCGCGCGCTACGACATGCAGAACCCGGCGGCGCTGAAGCGATTGGTTGCCGGCGGCACCCAGCTTCGTCCCTTCACCAACGAGGTGCTGGAAGCCTGCCTCAAGGCGACCAACGAGCTCTGGGCGGAGATCTCGGGCAAGAACCCCGACTTCAAGAAGTCGATCGACGCCATGCAGGCCTATCGCTCCGACGAATATCTGTGGTGGCAGGTTGCCGAATATACCTACGACAGCTTCATGATCCGCTCGCGCACGCGCGGCTGATCGCCTAGGCCTAAAGTCGCAAGACCGGAAAGCCCGGCCTCCAGTGGAGGCCGGGCTTTTTCTTTGCCGCAGTGCGATCGGGATGGCGTTGGGCCGTGGCTTGCGTCATGGTGGTGCCAAGCCTCGGCAAGAAGGCCCACAATCACTGGTACATCAGGGCAGGAAATCATGAAGAGAAGAGACTTCATCAAGGTCACAGGACTTGGTGCGGCCGGCGCGGCCACGCTTGCGGCTCCCGCGATCGCGCAGTCGATGCCGGAAATCAAATGGCGCATGCCGACGAGCTGGCCGAAATCGCTCGACACGCTGTTTGGTGGCGCCGAGATGATGTGCAAGATGGTCGCCGAGGCGACCGACAACAAATTCCAGATCCAGATCTTCGCGGCCGGCGAGATCGTGCCGGGCCTCCAGGTGCTCGACGCCGTTCAGAACGGCACCTGCGAAATCGGCCACACCGCGTCCTACTACTATTTCGGCAAGGATCCGACCTTCACCTTCGGTTCGGCCGTGCCGTTCGGCCCCAACATGCGCATCAACCAGGCCTGGTACATGCAGGGCGGCGGGCGCGATGTCCTCAACGAGTTCTACAAGAGCTACAACGTCGTCTCGCTGCTCGCGGGCAACACCGGTTGCCAGATGGGCGGCTGGTTCAGGAAAGAGATCAACACGCCCGAGGATCTCAAGGGCATGAAGTTCCGCGTCGGCGGCTTTGCCGGCCGCGTGCTCCAGAAGCTCGGCGTGGTGCCGCAGCAGCTCGCTGGCGGCGACATCTATCCCGCGCTGGAAAAGGGCACCATCGACGCCGCCGAATGGGTCGGCCCCTATGACGACGAGAAGCTCGGCTTCTACAAGATCGCGCCGCACTACTACTATCCCGGCTGGTGGGAAGGCGGGCCGATGCTGCTGGCCTTCGTCAACCTCGACAAGTGGAACGCGCTGCCGAAATATTATCAGAGCGTGCTGGAGCAGGCCGGCCACTACGCCAACAACTACATGATGGCGCGCTACGACACCGCCAATCCGCTGGCGCTGAAGAAGCTGCTCGCGGGCGGCACCAAGCTGCACGCCTTCTCGCCGTCGATCATGGATGCCTGCCACAAGGCCGCCAAGGAGCTGCATGCCGAAGTCGGCGCGACCAACGCCAGTTTCAAGAAGGTGCACGACTCCCTCGCCAAGTTCACGAGCGACGGCTACGCCTGGTTCCAGGTCGCCGAGGTCGGCTACGACATCTTCATGGCGCGGCGCTCGCAGAGCTGAGCTCATCACCGGTTGGATGCAGCGCCCCGGAGCGAAAGCTCCGGGGCTTCTTGTCCTGGTCGGTGCCCGACTCAAAATTTGAAAAACAACCCCATGCACAGTAGCCAGCGGCTTGATAAGTCATGAGAAAAAATCGGCCGGTTCAAGCGGCCTTCGTGAAGGCGGGTCGGTGCTGCGGTGTGCGGGAGGAGGCTATTCCGAAACCGGCTCTATCGAGGGATGGCTTCGCTCGGCAGCTCCTTTGAAACCAGGAGCACTTGACTTGTCGGGCAAAGCAGAATGTTAGGATCTAATAATCCGAAATATGGTTCGTCGGCAGCCGTTTGGACATGACGATGAGTTTCGATCCCGAGGCCGTTCAAAGCGCGCTGCTCAAGGCGTGGTCACGGTCCACCGCGAGCCAATGGACGGCGGACAATCCGGCCGCAGGACAATGCAACGTCACGTCGCTGCTCGTTCATGAACTCTTCGGCGGCGACCTGCTGAAGACGCCACTGCCGGCCGGCGACCATTTTTACAATCGGATCGAAGGCAAGAGGTACGACTTCACGGCGGGCCAGTTCGACCGGCCGATCGCTTATGCGGACTTGCCTGCAGATGAGGCCGACGCGTTGCTGGGAGCAACGAGCGATCAATTAGCCGAACTAAGGGCAGCATTTCAGCAGAGCCATACCAAGTCGGGCTAGCACCATCAGGCAGAAGGCGAAGGTGAGCGTGAATCTGACAACGTGCATGCGTTGCTTTCCGTTGAGACTTGCCGGAGGTGTCTGTTCGGAACGTATCCATCCATAAGGTGGTTCTTCGCTGCGCTCTCTCCATCCCTGCATGCTGAAGTGCCCGTTGCTTACACGAACCTGACAAGAGTGGCCTTCTTTGATGCCTGCTCATCAGCGCTGCGCCGGGAGAGACCATCGCGTTCGGACGCGCGAGATTTCGTGTCATTCAACGTCCACGCGCTGCGTAGTTTTTCGGTGTTCCTTTTACGGAACGGTCGAGTTATCGGAATCCGGCAATCGGGCTGAAGTCGCAGCGTGTCATCGCGCCGGTCGGGCTTCACGGTACGGTATACCGGACTCAACCAGTCCCGACGGGAATGCAGCATTCATCGAACACGGCGGCTCTCGATCGTTGATCGAGATGCCAGGGCCGCCGTTTCCCGTGGGACTTCTCAAATGAGACTGGCAATTGAAATTCTACAACTCCTGGTCCAATCGGCCGACACCTGGCTTTTTGAAGGGAGCCTTGCGGGGCTGAGCGATCGGGAATGGATGGCCTTGCGCTTTCTCGCCCGCGCAAACAGGTTCTCGCGGACGCCCACGGCTCTCGCCAGCTTTCTGGGCACGACCCGCAGCGTCGCATCGCAGATCGCCGCCGTGCTCGAGAGCAAGGGGTTGATGGTTCGCAAGCCATCTGCAGAAGACAAGCGCTCGATTGCGCTCTGCATCACGAGCGAAGGCGAGAAGTTCCTCGAGCGCGATCCAATTAACGTCCTTCGAGATCAGCTCGTGACACTTGAGCTCCCGGATCGATCTCAGCTGCGCGATACGCTTCGCCGCGTCCTCGATGGGCTCGATGTTGCCAAGCGCCGTCACAACGCCGACGTCTGCGGCAGGTGCATGTTCCTGATCGAGAGCGGAGAGGGGAAGGATCGTCGCTTCAAGTGCCGGCTGTTCCGGAAATCCATAGCTCCAAAGGACACGACCCTGCTTTGCGCCTATTTCGAGGGACGAGGCTAGGAGGATAGCTGCTACGAACGTCTGCAGGCCCTGCCTTTGGCTATGGGGCACACCTGGTCGGCTTACAAAAACCTGACAGACGACTGGTTCGGCCGGACGCTTTTTCGCTGGCCGAGGCGTCCGGAATGATGGAAGACAGCGAAGATGCCGCGCGAGGCGTGCGGTGACCTGAGTATCCGGCGGATATGCGATGCGCCTTCTGATCGTCGAGGACAATGCCGAGCTGTCGCGCCTCGTCGCTGGCGGGCTGGCGGCGGCTGGCTATCAGAGCGACATCGTCGGCAGCGCGGCCGAGGCTCGCGAGGCGGTGAGCAGCGTCAGCTATGCCGCGATGATCCTCGATCTCGGGCTGCCCGACGGCGACGGCCTGTCGGTGCTGCGCGAGTTGCGCATCAAGATGGAACCGCTCCCCGTGCTGGTGCTGACCGCCCGCGGCGGTCTGCAGGACCGCGTCAGCGGTCTGCGCAGCGGCGCCGACGACTATCTCGCCAAGCCGTTCGCGATGGAGGAACTGGTGGCGCGGCTGGAGGCGATCCTGCGCCGGCCGGGCCAGCTGCTCGGCCGCTCGCTCAGTCTCGCCAACCTCGTCTACGACACCGAGAGCCGCCAGATCTTCGTCGACGACCAGCCGCGGATCATCTCCGCGCGCGAGACCTCGGTGCTGGAGATTTTGCTGCGCCGGCAGGGGCGGGTAGTGCCGAAGAAGAACGTCGAGGACCACATCTTCGGGCTCGACGGCGAGGTCGCCTCCAACGCGGTCGAGGTCTATGTCTCGCGGCTGCGCAAGCAGCTCGCCGAACACGGCGCCAAGGTCGTGATCCATACCATCCGCGGCGTCGGCTATCTCATGGACGTGGAGAAATAGCGTGGCCCAGCTCGGATCCAACGTCGGATCCTATGCCGGGTCCTATGGCAGGTCTCCGACGTTCAAATCGCTGATCTGGCGCATCGTGTTCCTGCACATCCTGGCGGTCGCGGTGGTCGCGATCTTCCTGCCGCTGGTGCTGTTCTGGCTGCTCAATTCCGAGATCGACCAGCTGCATCGCGACGCCATGCGCGCCCAGGCCGAGGTGCTGGCGGAGCGCATCGTTGTCCAGCCGGGCGGACTGCTGACGTTCAATCTGCCCGACAGTCTCAAGGGCCTCTATTCGGAAGCGTATGGCCGCTATCAGTACGACATTCGCGATGCCGAGGGCCGGCTGCTGTTCTCCTCCCATCGGCGCTCCGCCGCCACCGCTGCACCGCGCTCGTCGGAGAGCATCTCCGGCGCCGCCGTCACCCGCGACATCGACGGCAAGACGGTGCGCATCCAGGTCGCCGAGGACCTCGCGCACCGGGACGTCATCATCGACGACATCGTGTCGAACTTCTTCCGGCGCGTGGGATGGATCACCATCCCGATCCTGCTGGTCCTGCTCGCCACCGACATCATCATCTTCCGCCGCGCGATCGCGCCGCTGTGGAAGGCCTCCGAGGAGGCCAGCAATATCGGTCCGGCGCGCACCGACATCCGCCTGCCGACGGAGCAGATCCCGCGCGAGATCTTGCCGCTAGTCACCGCCGTCAACCAGGCGCTCGACCGCCTCGAAGGCGGCTTTCGGGTACAGCGGCAGTTCACCGCGGATGCCGCGCATCAATTGCGCACGCCGCTCGCGATCCTGCGCACGCGAATCGAGACGCTCGACGATCGGGCGGCACGGCATGCGCTGCATGCCGACATCGAAACCATGAGCCGCCTCGTCGCGCAATTGCTGGAGATCGCCGAGCTGGACACCCTGGTGCTCGATCCCGGCGAGACTGCGGATTTGCGCGCCGTCTGCGCCGAAGTGGTCGCCTCGATCGCCCCGTTCGCGATCGCGCAGCACAAGGATATCGCGCTCCGGGGTACCGACGCGCCTGTCAGGATCCACGGCAATTCGGAGATGCTGCAGCGCGCGGTCTTCAACCTCGCGGAAAACGCCATCAAGTTCACGGCAAAAGACACCACCGTCGACGTCGAGGTGCGCGAGGACGGTTCGGTGCGCGTGCGCGATAGCGGCCCGGGGATCGCGGAGGCCGAGCGCGAGCTGATCTTCCAGCGCTTCTGGCGCGCCGACCGCCGCCGCAGCGACGGCGCGGGACTGGGACTCTCGATCGTGCGCGCCGTGGCGGATGATCACGCGGCCACGGTCGCGGTGGAGAACCTCCCCGGCGGCGGGGCCGAGTTCACGCTGCGGTTTCGGCTAGCGGACAAGACGGTCTCCTTGCCTACTTCCCCATCCGCCTCGCCAGGGCTTCAGCGGACATGAGGGGGAGAAGGAAGAAAGGCCGTCGCTATTTCAGCTTGCCCGTGGACAGATCCATGATCATGCGTGTGGCCAGATACAACCGCGGCACGATGCTGTTGATCTGGACATATTCGGCGTCGTTGGAGTGCGCACCGAAGCCCGACAGGCCCATGCCCTCCACGACGGCTCCACTGGTCTTCAGCGCGGCAAAGGCCGCGTCGGTGCCGCCGCCGGTCGCCTTCTCGTCGACCTTGAGGGACATGCCGATCTCCCCATAGATCGTCTTGCCATAGGCTGCCACGCGGCGTGAGGCCTCGTTGGCCTCTAACGGCGGGCGACGCACCTCGAACTTCAAATTGACCTTGGAGTCCGGCAGCAGGCGATTCTTGATCTTGTCCTGCAGCGCCTTCTCCAACTCGTCGAAGTCGGACACCTTGAGCGCGCGCGCGTCGGCCTGGGCGGTGGCGTCGGCGGGGATCACGTTGCGGTTGGTGCCTGATTTGGAGACCGTCCAATTCAACTTCAGGCCCTGCTCCGGCTTGGACAGGTCCTTCATCTGCAGAACCTGGTGAGAGAGCTCGTACAGCGCATTCACGCCGCCCTCCGGCCGCGCGCCCGCATGGGAGGACTTGCCCTGCACCGTGAGATAGGCCGAGCCGATGCCGCTGGTGGCCAGGCGCAGCGTGCCGTCGGTGCCGCCGCCTTCGAACGAGAACACCGCGTCCTGATCAGAGGCGAATTTGGTGATGGTGCTGCGCCAGCCGGGGGAGGAGATCTCCTCGTCGCCGTTCGTGAGCACCGTGAGCGTGCCGTAGTCCCTGAAGGCCAGCTTCTGCAGCAAGGCCACGGTGTGGAGAATGAGCGCGACGCCCTGCTTGTCGTCGGCGATGCCGAGGCCATAGGCCTTGTCGCCGTCGATGCGGAACGGCTGATCCTTCAGCATGCCCTTCAGGTACACCGTGTCCATATGGGCGATCAGCATGATCTTTTTAGTTCCCGTGCCCTTGAACACGGCGTGCACGGCCGGCCCGATCTTCTCGGGCGTGTCGTCGAGGCGATAGATGTCGGTGGCTTGCAGGATCTCCACCGCGCCGCCGAGCTGCTTGAGCTGACCGGCAACGCGCTCGGCGATCTGGTTTAGGCCTTCGATGTCCTTGCTGCCGGATTCGATGGAGACGAGATCACGCAGCGTATCGAGCAGCGGCTGCTGCTCTTTCTGCGCCAGCGCGTGAACATCGGCGACCGGCTCGGCCCGCACCATCGTTGCGGCACAGGTCAGCCAGAGTGAGGCGATCAACGGGGCAACGAATGGAGCAGGGCGAAATCGAGGCATGAGTGGCCATCCTTAGGGCTGAGGATGGCCCGGTATGCCTCCGTTTCCGGTGCTTGTCACGCGCGCCGTCGCGCGTCATGCGCCGCTTGAGCGGAGCACGACGGCGAGGGGCGTCCGCGGCTACTTCGACGGTGGTCCGAGATCCAGCGGCGGCAGCTCGATCTGCGGCACCTCGATCTTGATCGTGTTGGGATCGATGTTGGTCTGCACGCCCTTGTAGTGCATGACCATCGACGGGAACGCGATCACCAGACCGACCATGATCATCTGGATGACGACGAATGGCACCGCGCCCCAATAGATCTGGCCTGTGGTGACCGGTTCCATCCGCTTGCCGGTGACGCGATCGGTGTATCGCTCCTTCGGCGCGACCGAGCGGAGATAGAATAGCGCAAAGCCGAACGGCGGATGCATGAACGAAGTCTGCATGTTGACGCCGAGGATGACGCCGAACCAGATCAGGTCGATGCCGAGATGCTCGGCGGCAGGTCCGAGCAGCGGGATCACGATGAAGGCCAGCTCGAAGAAGTCGAGGAAGAAGGCCAGCACGAACACGAAGACGTTGACGAAGATCAGGAAGCCGACCTGGCCGCCGGGCAGGGAGGTGAGCAGGTGCTCGACCCAGACGTGGCCGTTGACGCCGTAGAAGGTGAGCGAGAACACGCGGGCGCCGACCAGGATGAATACGACGAAAGCCGACAGCTTGGCCGTCGATTCCGTGGCTTGCCGGATCAGGTCCCAGCTCAGCCGCCGCTTCGCGGCACCGAGGATGAGGGCGCCGGCGGCACCCATCGCGCCGCCTTCGGTCGGGGTCGCGATGCCGATGAAGATCGTACCCAGCACCAGGAAGATCAGGAACAGCGGCGGCACCATGACGAAGGTGGTCTGCTGCGCCATCTTCGAAAGGAAACGGAAGCCGGTGAGCTTGTCGATGACCCAGTTCACCACGGCGACGACGAAGGCGAAGATGATGCCGCAGAACATGCTGAGGACGACGTAATCGGCACCATGCACAGTCGAATTGCGCATCATGAACCAACCGAATACGCAGCTCGCGAGGAACAGCATACCAAGCGAGACCAGGCCGCGGCTGCCACTCTCCTCGCGGAAGCCGATGGCTTCCTTCGGCAGGCCCGGGGTGGCCTTCGGGAAGAACATGCTGACGAGGAAGGCGTAACCGGCGTAGAGGCCGGCGAGCACGAGACCGGGGATGAAGGCGCCTTCGTACATGTCGCCGACGGACTTGCCGAGCTGGTCGGCCATCACGATCAGAACGAGCGAGGGCGGAATGATCTGCGCGAGCGTGCCGGACGCGGCGATGACGCCGGCGGCCACGCGGCGGTCATAGCCATAGCGCAGCATGATCGGCAGCGAGATCAGGCCCATCGAGATCACGGAGGCGGCGACCACGCCCGTCGTTGCGGCGAGCAGCGCGCCGACGAAGATCACGGCATAGGCAAGGCCGCCGCGGATGGTCCCGAACAATTGGCCGATGGTGTCGAGCAGGTCCTCGGCCATGCCCGACCGTTCCAGCACAAGCCCCATGAAGGTGAAGAAGGGAATGGCGAGCAGCGTGTCGTTGTTCATCACGCCGTAGACGCGCTCGGGCAGCGCCTGGAGGAAGTCCGGGCGGAACTCGCCGAGCTGGATGCCGACGATGGCGTAGAACAGGCCCACGGCGCCGAGCGAGAATGCCGCCGGATAGCCGAGCAGCAGCATGACGACCAGCGACGCGAACATGATGGGCGCCATATTGGCGATGATAAACGCGGTCATGATTTCCCCTAAACCGTCGCCAACGGCTACTTCTTCTCGATCGCTTCGACGAGATGCTCGACTTCCGCCTCCAGCGCCGACACCTGGGATTCATGCGGGTCCGGAATCATTCCGCGCATGACGGCAATTCGCTTGATCAGCTCGGAGATGCCTTGAACGAGCAGGAAGGCGAACCCGATCATGATCAGGGATTTGGCGGGCCATTGCGGCAGACCGCCGGCGTTGCCGGATTGCTCGTTGATATGGAATGAGCGCTGGAAGAACGGCACGCCGGTGATGATCATGACGATGCACAGCGGAATGAGGAAGAACAGGTGACCGATCACATCGATGAGGTTGCGGACCGTCTTCGGCAGCGTGTTGTTCACAATGTCGATGCGGATATGCTCGTTGTCGAGCAGCGTCCAGGGCGAGCACAGCAGAAACACGATGCTGAACAGCACCCATTGCAGCTCGAGCCACGAATTGGAGGACGTGTCGAACGTCTTGCGGATGATCGCATTGACCGCCGAGATGATGACGGCGGCCACGATCAGCCACGCCAGGCGTTTGCCCGTCCAGCGTGTGAACGCGTCGATCCCTTGGCTCAGCTTCAGGAGCGCTTGCAACGATAGGTCCTCCCCGATGGTGTGCCCCGGCCGTCTTGACTGCGCCGAAGCGGGCGCGTGGCTTGTCTCGCCGCGCAGGCATGAGGCTGCCGCACCAAACCAGCGGGCGTGCCGCCCGTCAATTGGAAGTTTGTTGATAGTTAAGGGGAATAAGGCCGCAGCCGAGGGTGTCAGCCGCCGGTGACGCTCATGTGCCTGGAGACGCTGGGACGGTCGTGGCGGCGGTCGATGATGAAATCGTGGCCCTTGGGCTTCAGGCCGATGGCGCGGTCGATCGCATCCGCAAGCAGCATGTCGTCATCGGATGCACGCAGAGGTTTGCGCAGATCGGAGGCATCCTCGTGGCCGAGGCAGGTGTGCAGCGTCCCCGTGCAGGTAATGCGAACCCGGTTGCAGGATTCACAGAAATTATGCGTCATCGGCGTGATGAAGCCGAGCTTGCCGCCGGTCTCGGTGACGCTGACATAGCGGGCCGGACCTCCGGTGCTCTCCGCTAAATCCGTCAGCGTAAATTGCTGGGCGAGGCGCGCGCGCACCAGCGACAGCGGCAGATACTGGTCGATGCGACCCGAGCCGATCTCGCCCATCGGCATGACCTCGATCAGCGTCAGGCCCATGCCCTTGCCGTGGGCCCAGCGCATCAGGTCGGGAAGCTCGTCCTCGTTGAGGTTCTTCAGCGCCACCGCGTTGATCTTCACGGCAAGTCCTGCGGCGCGCGCGGCCTCGATGCCTTCCAGCACCTTGTCGATCTCACCCCAGCGGGTGATCTCGCGAAACTTCTTGGGATCGAGCGTATCGAGCGAGACGTTGATGCGGCGCACGCCACAATCGGCGAGCTCGCTTGCGTGTTTCGCAAGCTGGGTGCCGTTGGTGGTCAGCGTCAGCTCGTTCAGGGCGCCGCTCGACAGATGCCGCGACAGCGAGCGGACCAGCGTCATCACGTTGCGCCGGACCAGCGGCTCGCCACCGGTGAGCCGCAGCTTCTTGACGCCCTTGGCGATGAAGGCCGAGCAGAGCCGGTCGAGTTCCTCCAGCGTCAACAGGTTCGCCTTGGGCAGGAACGTCATGTCCTCCGACATGCAGTAGAAGCAGCGCAGGTCGCAGCGGTCGGTGACCGAAACGCGCAAATAGCTGATGGTCCGCCCGAACGGATCGGTCATCGGGGTGGACAGCGCGGCGGATCCGTTCATGCGAGAGGCCTTGTCACTAACGGCGACGAGCGCACCTTGGCTTCAGCGGTGCTTGGGACCCAATCTAAGCATTGGAAGCGACGAGGACAATCGGGTGGTATACGTAGATCATCGCCTGCCGGCATTCGGATCGGGGAACGGTGAGCCCGCGGCCGTTGCGGCCTCAGTCGGTGCCGCGGCAGGCGCGGTGGCGGCCGGTTTGGGCTTCCTGGGCCGGTGCGGCTTGCGGATCGGTTTCGGCGGAGTGGCCGGCTGGAGTTCCGCAAACACCGGATTCGGGTCGGTGGCCACCGAGGCCGGGGTGGTGAAATCCCCGGGATTCTTGATCACGTTCACCGGGACGCTCGCCGGCTGGTACTTGGGCAGCGCGAAAGCGACCGTAAACGGGGCCTCGGGTGCGGGAACCGAGACGGAGCAGGGTGTCTTGCAGCCCGGCCCGAGCGAGGTCGTGGCGTCGGCACCTGGCGGGTTGGATTCGATTCGGACCTGGACGGTCGGCGGGGCCGATTTGAACATGTCCCAGGACATCGAGGAGCAGCCCCAAGACTTGCCGCTCCCAATGGACTCGCTCCGGCTAACGCAACCGCGATGACACGACGCATGACCCATCCACTTGAACTGCGACAAACCGCCACATAACCCCGCGCGGACCTTAGGAGCGTCGTCTGGGGCAGGCAACCGGCGCGCTGCGCATAGTTAGTGGATGGTTAGCGCGGGGTCTCGCGGAATACCGAAGCGATATCAGTATCTTGATGAGGTCATGCCGTCATTAGGCTGCTGGCGGCGGCTGGCAGGTCACGCATGTGATGGATCAGCCGGTCCGGCTTCAGGTCGGCGATCGGCACGTCGGTATAGCCAAAACTGACCCCGATCACCGGCACTCCGGCCCGGCGGGCCACCCCGACATCGGTTCCGGCATCGCCGACCATGATGCTGGCTTTGACCGCTCCGCCGGCGCGCGCCACCGTTTCACGAAAGATGGTCGGGTCGGGCTTCTGGACGCCAAAGGTGTCCGCGCCGCAGATCGCCGCGAAGCGGCGACTGAGGTCGAGCTCGTCCAGCAGCCGCTTCGACAGCCATTCCAGCTTGTTGGTGCAGACGGCGAGGCGATGGCCTTGCGCGGAAAAATGGTCCAGCGCGGCCTCGAGCCCCTCGAAGGGCCGGGATTCGACCGCGATATGATCGGCGTAATAGGCGATGAAATCCGCGGTCATCCGGTCCATGTCGGCGGGCGTGACGGTGCGACCCTCGGCCTCCAGTCCCCGCTCGATCAGCTTGCGGGCGCCGGCGCCGATCATGTTGCGGGCCGAGGCCATCGGCACGGGCGGCAGCCCTTCGCGGTCGAGCACGTGGTTCAGCGCGGTGATCAGGTCGGGCGCCGTATCCACAAGCGTGCCGTCGAGATCGAAGACGATGGTGTGAGGGGAGGTCATGGTCCAAGCGCTACCGGCCCGGTCAGGTCAGTGCAAGGGGCGGCGCCATAAGATCAGCTTATAGCCTGGTTCCCCAGACCCTGTTCTCCGGCGGAAAACGAGGCTACATAGGCCGCCGAAAGCGGCCACGATCGGCGACACATTCGAGACTTCAGAGGCGGGCGCAAACGTGAATATGGACCAGTTGAAGCGACAGGCCGCGGCGCGCGCGCTCGAGGAGGTGCGGGACGGCATGCAGCTCGGGCTCGGCACCGGCTCGACCGCCAAGCATTTCGTCGAGCTGCTCGGCGAGCGCGTCGCTGCCGGGCTCAAGGTGATCGGCGTGCCGACCTCCGAGGCGACTCGCCTCGATGCGATGCGGTGCGGCGTGCCGCTGACCACGCTCGACGAGATCGACCATCTCGACATCACCATCGACGGCGCCGACGAAATCGATCCCGCGCTCAACCTGATCAAGGGCGGCGGCGGCGCGCTGCTGCGCGAGAAGATCGTGGCAGCGGCCTCGGATCGCATGATCGTGATTGCAGATGACACCAAATGGGTGCCCACGCTCGGCAAATTTCCGCTGCCGATCGAGGTCATCCCGTTCGGCCTTGGCGCAACGCGCCGGGCGATCGAGAAGGCATTTGCCGAATGCGGCGTTTCCGGGCAAATGGCGGTCCGCAAGGCCAAGGGCGGGGACAAGGACGGCCACGTTTTCGTCACCGACGGCGGCCACTGGATCGTCGATGCCCAGCTCGGACACATCGGGGATCCTGCCGGCCTCGCCAGCGCGTTGAGCGCGATCCCCGGCGTGGTCGAGCATGGGTTGTTCATCGGCTTGGCCAGCTCGGCTGTTCTGGCGGGCGGCGAGGGAATTCGCGTGATTGAACGGCGTAAGCCGAAAGGAGACTAGGAATGAAGTGCGTTTTGAAATTTTTGCCGGCTGCGACCCTCGCTGTGGGACTGGCCCTCTCGGTCGTCCCGGCCGCCGCGCAGCAGGCCGCGCCCAAGGCTGGCGCCGCACCCGCCCAGCCCAAAGCCTCGCCTGCGGCGATCGCGGCGGCCAGGGAGATCCTGCAGATCAAGAACGCCACCGCGATGTACGCGGGCGCCGTGCCCGGTCTCGTCGAGAAGACCAAGATCGCGCTGACCCAGCAGAACCTCAACTACCAGAAGGATCTCAACGAGGTCGCCCCGATCGTCGCCCAGCAGCTGCAAGGTCGCCAAAACGAGATCGGCGAAGGCATGGCGCAGATCTATGCCAGCGAGTTCACCGAGCAGGAGCTGAAGGATCTCGTCACCTTCTACAAGTCGCCGCTGGGCAAGAAGCTGATCGATGCCGAGCCGCGCGCCATCGGCCTGTCCATGGCCTTCATGAACTCCTGGGCCCAGAACTTCGCCGAGACCGTGATGGGAGCCTTCCGCGCCGAGATGCGCAAGCGTGGCAAGGAGATCTGACAGACACTATCTGATCAGGGATTCCTGACAGGGGGCGGAGTGGACAATGGCTGAATTCGACGTCGACCTCTTCGTCATCGGTGGCGGCTCGGGCGGCGTGCGTGCCGCCCGCATCGCGGCGGGCTACGGCGCCCGCGTGACGATCGCGGAAGAGTACCGCATGGGCGGGACCTGCGTGATCCGCGGCTGCGTGCCGAAGAAGCTGTTCGTGATCGGCTCGCATTTTCGCCACGAGCTCGAGGACGCCGCAGGTTACGGCTGGACCGTTCCGCCCGCCAACTTCGACTGGCCGACGCTGATCGCCAACAAGGACAAGGAGATCGCGCGGCTGGAGGCGGCCTACACCGCCAATGTCGAGAAGTCAGGCGCGCAGATCGTCAAGAGCCGGGCGGTGATCGAGGACAAGCACACCGTCCGCCTGCTCGAAAACGACCGCAAGATCACCGCAAGATACATCCTGATCGCTACCGGCGGCGCGCCCAACCACGGCGCGTCGATTCCCGGCATCGAGCACGTGATCTCCTCCAACGAAGCGTTCCACCTGAAGAAGCTGCCGAAGCGGATCGTGATCCAGGGCGGCGGCTACATCGCGCTGGAATTCGCCGGCATCTTCGCCGGCTTCGGCTCCGACGTCACCGTGATCTATCGCGGCGACAACATCCTCCGCGGTTTTGACGAGGATGTTCGCACCCATGTTCGTGCCGAGATGGAGAAGCAGGGCATCACCATTCTCACCGGCTGCACGGTGAGCAAGGTCGATCGCCACGGCGATGAATTCACCACGCATCTGTCGAACGGATCGAGCATCGCCTCGGAGCAGGTGATGTTCGCCATCGGCCGCCATCCGGCGGTGGCCAATCTCGGGCTCGAGAACGCCGGCGTTGCCATTAATCCTGCGAATGGCGGCATCGCGGTCGACCATTTCTCCAGGAGCTCGGTCGACAGCATCTATGCGATCGGCGACGTCACCCATCGCTTCAACCTGACGCCGGTCGCGATCCGCGAAGGCCACGCCTTCGCCGACACCGTGTTCGGCAAGCGCGAGGTGAAGGTCGACCACGCCAATATCCCGACCGCGGTGTTCTCGCAGCCGGAGGTCGGCACCGTTGGTCTCACCGAGACCGAGGCGCGCGCGCAATTCAGTCACGTCGACATCTTCAAGACCTCGTTCCGCCCGATCAAGGCGACGATGTCCGGCCGCGACACCCGCGTGCTGATGAAGCTCGTGGTCGACGGTGCGACCGACCGCGTGCTCGGCTGCCACATCGTCGGCGATGCCGCCGCCGAGATCACGCAAGCCGTCGCGATCGCGGTGAAGATGAAGGCGACCAAGGCCGATTTCGACGCGACCATCGCGCTGCATCCGACCGCGGCGGAAGAGCTCGTCACCATGCGCACCCCGACCGCGCGCCACGTGCGCCAGGCCGCGGAGTAGGGCGTCTCCTAAGCGTAGAGATATCCGACCGGCCGGCCTTCGGTGCGCAGCGGACGAATGTCTTTCTGCGTGATGATCTGGCCGGCGAGACCGTCGATCTCGTCGCGCTGCGTCGGCGTCCAGCCGCGAAGGTCGTCGATACCCCTGAGAAGGCCGAGCCGGAGCACCTGCGTGTTCTCGCCGACCGCAATGAGGCTGATCGAGCTCTTGCCTGCGGTCACGACGTCGCCAGCCGCGAGCTCGAAGGTCTCGCCCGCCTTTTTCTTGAATTCGGCCGTGCCGCGAATGACGCGATAGATCACGACCTCGCCCTTGGCGAACGAGGCGGCGTCCGCGGATGCCGACGGACTCTTCGGCAGAAGCGACCGGCCGCGCGGATCGGTTGCGATGATGTGGCCGGTGACGAGCTGACCGCTCGGTGCCTCGATGCCGATATCGCGCACGTAAACGGGCCACGCCGATTTGATCGAGCTGTCCGCAAGCGGCTTGAACAGTGCATCCAGCGCGAGGGGATCCTGAAGCCAGAAGCCGGCATTGGCCGGGCGATCGTGCAGCGGATGGCTCCAGGCCACGCGCGGCGTTTCGGCTTCGTTGATCTGATCGGGACCGACGATGGTGGGATTCGGAAAGGTGGTGGGATCGGTGATGAAGGCTTCGAGGAATTTGCCCGAATAGCCCATCGAGACCGGATCCGGCACCACCGTCTGCGGCGTCTTCAAATTCTCTTCGGTCGAAAGGCCCGACCAGGTGTAGAACAGTTGGCGATGCACGATCGCGCTTTGCAGCATCACCGCGCCCGGGCCGACATTGTAGAAGCGCCCGTCATAGTCGAAGGTGAAAGCCCCCGAGGTGACCAGCACGAGCTGAAAGCCGCCGGGTGGCAGATGCAGATGGAAGTCGGTGGGACCGGTGTCGGGACGGTAGATCGGCAGATTGGTCGCGACTTCGTGGAGCAGGAAGGTTTCGTTGTTGGCGTGAAAGCCTTCGTTGGCGCGATTGTAGAGCGCTTGCGGGCGATACGTTGCCTCGAACTTCGCGTTCCGGTCGCGATCGATTGCGACGAAGTCCTGCGTGTTGAGGCGGAGCGGCGCGCCATTCGGATGGGTGAGGCCGGTCGTCTTGAGATCGCCCGCAGCATGCACGTTCATGACGTTCTCCGCTCTGCGCCGTTGCTTCGCTTGCACCGTCATTGCGAATTTTGGGCCAGTTGGTTTGCGAAGCAGCAAGCCGGCCTGGCGCCGCGATGCCGGCGTGCCCGTTCGGGAAAAATCCGGTGGTTGCACGGAGGGTTAGATCTACGGCTTGTTCTGATGGTCGGACGCGTACCAGGGACGCGCGCTTGCGGCGTAGCGAGGGGACCTGTCTAATTTGTCGGCAGGCGCGAGTGCGCGTGCAGCGGTGGCGGTGCCGGATCGGTCCGATGGCGCCTTCGGGATTTAGCGAAAACGTCGCAACCGGGCCGGGTGGCGATTGACAGATTGTTCACGTTTTGTTCTAATGGTGCGACCGAGATGGAGGCCGCCATGGACAGCCGTATCAACGAAATTCGCAGAACCATCAGAGCGCTCCGCGTCAGCATGCGCGAAGCGGAAGCGATCATGCATGAGCAGATCAATCGTGACGAGGATTGCAGCTTCGTGGCGCAGGAAGTCATCAAGATGCGCTCGGTCATGAGCCTGCTCGTGAAGGAGCGGATCGCGCTCGGCGATGACGAGCCGATCCTCGTGAACAATTTCTTCATCCCGCGGCGCCGGCCGACGCGAAAGCCGGTCGCGGCTCTTTCCCCGACCGTCGATTCCGTGTTCCGTCCGCGCGTGGTGGCGCGGGTTTGACGCGGAGGCCGGCTCAATCAAAAGCGTGAGGCGCGGCCCGATCCGGCTTGCCGGCCGGGCTGTCAGCCCACTTTGCCATCTCCATGGCCTGGGCGTCGACGCCCTCGCACCAGAAGCAGCTTGGCCGCGCGCGGCCGTTCTCGGACAGGATCGGGACCAGGCTGTGGCCGCAACCGGCGCACCAGGCGATGTCAGTCATGCATTCCCCCCACGGCGTAGCAATTCAGAATGACGTTCTCGTCCGGGAAGCTTGCGCGGGCGCTATGACGGCGCTGGCGCACTGCGCCCGATGGGCGCGCTCGTCCCCGTAATCGTCGATGTAGCGATCCATCGTGACACGGCTGCGATGTCGTCGCCGTTTTCGCGATAGGCGCGAAGCTGGAATTCGGCCGAGCTGCCGCGGTCCACAATGGTGCGGCAATGCTCGATCTCGGCGGCGCAGCCGAGCGCGTCGGCGTCCCCGGCGGTGTCGTCGATGATTCGGGAGAGCATCTCCGAGATCGTGACCGGCCCGTCTCTGGAGGCGAAGATGCAATCGGTGCCGTAGCGCTGGGCGCGCCATTTGTTCTCCACCGCAATTGCGCGTTCGACCGCGGTGACCCCTTTGGACAGATCCGGTCGCAGATAGAGGTGGCGCGTCAGGCAGCGATAGAGCGAGGCGATGGCGACGGCATCGTCGACGAAGGTGCAGGTGTCGGGCGCCCGAAGCTCGAGGGTCGGGTGCCGCATTGACGGGCGCATCGCCCACCAGATGTGGCTCTCGTCGGGAATCACCCCGGAGCGCTGCAACGCGCCGACATAATCGTCGTAGTCCTGCCGGCTCTCGAACAGTTCGGGCAGGCCGGTGCGCGGCAGCTCGGAATAGGCGGCAAGCCGGTAGCCCTTCAGTCCGGTCTTGTGCGAATTCCAGAACGGGGAGGACGCGGACAGCGCGATGAACAGCGGCAGATGCGGCAGCATCGCCCGCATCACCGCCATGCGCTTCTCGGGATCGGGCAGCTGGACGTGCACATGCATGCCGCACATCATGTTGCGATGGCCGATGCTGCGGAGATCCTCGATCATCTCCTCATACCGCGGTTTCGGGCTCGGCTGCGACATGCGCCAGACCGCGGTCGGGTGCGTGCCGCAGGCCATGATCACGAAACCATATTGCGCGGCGACGTTCGCGACTTCGCGCCGCAGGAAGCGAAGCTCTTCGCGGGCGTCGTTGACGTCGACGTGGACGTTGGTGGCGACCTCGAGCTGGGATTGCAGCATCTCGCGCATGGCCTGGCCGCCGGTCGACCAGTTCGCCGACTCGAAGAGCTCGTTCGGAGTCTGGATGGCGACCTCGAAGCTGCGGCGATCGGCCAGGAAGTACTCCTCCTCGATGCCGAAGGAATATTCAGCCGCCTTGCCGCCGCCGCCAGCGGAGCGAATCACGAGATTCTGCTTGTCACCCGAGGAATCGAGGCGAAGCAGTTTCAAAACGTCTGAAGCAAATGCCATATCCCACCCGGCAAAGGTCACCTGCGGGCACTAATCCTTCTGGTCGGGGCGGGTTCCGTGTCGGCGCACCTGCAAATTGTCGCGTCGAATGGAACAATCTTCACGTTTTCGGACGCGCGGGCGATCAGCGCGTGATTCGGCGGCACTTCGGTCCAGTCGGATTCCTTGTCGAAGGGCTCGGACACGACGATGACCTGGCCGCCGTCCTCCCGGTAGTAGAGCGTGTTCGCGGCGTCGTTGACCGCAACGCGAAACGCATAGAGATCCCGGCCGTTGGCGATCGCACTGGTGAAGCGCAGCCGTTCGCGCAGCTGGCCTTCATTGACGAGGCCGACGAGGGCGTGCAGCACGCGCCGCGTCGCTTGCAGCGGATCGCTGTCGAGCCCGGCGCCCATCATTGCCAGGAACACGGCCTCCGAGTCGGTCGTGCCCAGCCGCGACGGATAATAAGCATCGGGGATCAGCGCCTCGACCTTGCGCCGCAGCCGATTCCAGCTCCCGACGAATCCGTTGTGCATGAACATCCAGTGGCCGCAGGCAAAGGGATGGCAGTTCTGCCGCGTTACCGCCGTGCCGGTGGCGGCGCGCACATGGGCAAAGAACAAATGCGAGCGCAGATGCCGGCAGAGATAGCGCAGGTTTTCGTCCGACCACGCCGGGCGCGTTTCGCGATAAAGGCCGGGCTCCGGATGCTCGCCGTACCAGCCGAGACCAAAGCCGTCACCGTTCGAGCCCGCCGTGGATTGCAGCGAGCGGATGCTTTGCGCGACCAGCGAATGTTCGGGCTCGGTGACGTAAGGCTCAAACGAGGTGGTCTCGCCTCGGTATGCGATCCAGCGGCACATGAGTGTTCCTGTGAGGCGGCGGATGGGTCGTGAGTTGCACTAACCGACGTGCCGGCCTCGTGGTTCCCCGCGCCAAGCAGCGATCAGGACCAGAGGCGGCTTCAGTGTTACGATGCGGCACTTCGAAATTGGAGACCGCGATGAACGATCAAGCCGTATTGGCCGCGCTTCAGCGACATTGGGACGCCTCGGACGCCAATGATTTCGAGGTCGAGCACGATATCTATCGCGAGGATGCAGTGCTCGACTATCCGCAGTCGGGCGAGCGCATCCGCGGTCGCAGGAACATTCAGGAGAGCAGGTTCGTGCAGCCGAACCAGAAGCGCTTCACGGTTCGGCGGATCGTTGGCGGCGGCGATTTCTGGGTCAGTGAATTCGTGCTGAGCTATGACGGGGTGCCGTCATATGTCGTGAGCATCATGGAATTCCATGACGGGCTGGTGACGCACGAGACGCAATATTTCGGCGACCGGTTCGATCCCGCGCCATCCCGTGCGCATCTGGTGGAGCCGGTGGGGTGACACGCGCGTTGATGCAGTTGCGCCGAGATGGTGGTCTCTTGCCCCCGGAAGCGGCGCGGCGCGCTTCGGCGGTGCGCTGCGGGGCCGGGGCCTATCCAACGAAGTTTCGTTGCCTCCTGGTTCCCGTGCTCTGCGCAATAGCGCCTGAAGCGCTTTAACTCCCGGACACAATCACGGAACCGATGCGGCGGCTGGTCGCAGTCATCTCGTCTTGATTCCGACGGACCCACCTTTATGTCTGACACGAACAAGAATCCGGGCCCCTCTGGCGAGGACGCCGACGATGTCGGCAAACCTCGTGATGTCGGATGACCTGTCCCGCGCGAATGCGATGGATCGGCCGATCGTCGGGCCTCTGTACGTTCTCTCCGACCATTCGTCCCCCATCGCAGCTCCGTGCGGTCATTTCGCAACATTGAGGAGCAACGATGACTGACGCCAAGCATTCAAATCCGATCGAAATCGAGATCACGGAACCGTCCAGCCTGAACGAGCAGGCCGCGGTCGCGCTGGTGATCGTGGGCGCGCTGGTCGCGGTTGCCGACCGGCGGGTTTCGCCGGTCGAGCGCGACGAAGTGATCCGTTTCATCAAGGATCGCAAGCTGGCGCCGCACATTTCGGACGAACGGCTCTATGCGATGTTCGATGAACTCGCCGAACGGCTCGAGGAACCGGATTTTGCCAATGTCGTGATCGACACGCTGCGACCGGTTTCGAACTTGCCGCTGTCGTCCCATTTGATTGAGCTGTCGGAGCGCGTGGCTGCGGCGGATGAGGACGTCCATCCCCATGAAGTGCAGGCGATCAAATTGTTGCGCTTGTTGACGCTGGTGCTGCCGCGCGCGAAGCCGGTCACGTCGGGTCAAGGGCGCACCGAACGGCAGACGGCCATAGAGGAGTGAGCATGAACGCAGCATCGCACGAGCGTACGAGTGAAGCCGCAAGTCCCGCCAGCGAAATGGCCGGCGGCGACCCGCGCCTCGAAAAGCTCGTCGATCGGCTGCCGCCCCGTATGGGTGACACGGTCACCTATCTGCTCAAGCCGTCGAGCCGCTGGGTCAGAATTCCATCGGGCGCGCTCCTCATCGTGGGCGGCGTGCTTTCCTTCCTTCCGATCCTCGGCGTCTGGATGCTGCCGCTCGGTCTCGCGCTGCTTGCCGAGGACGTGCCTGCGTTGCGCTCCTCACGTTCGAAGGTCCTGGATTGGGTCGAGCGCAAGAAGCCGCATTGGCTCGATCCGTCTGCGCCAAAAAATGATCAAACATGATTGAATTCATCACACCCGAAGCGCTCACTGCCCTCCTTCAAGTCGTCCTGATCGACCTCGTTCTCGCCGGCGACAATGCCGTCGTCATCGGCCTCGCCGCAGCGGGACTTCCGGCCGAACAGCGCCGCCGCGCCATCATCGTCGGTATCGCCGCCGCCACGGTACTGCGCATCGTCTTCGCCGGCGTCGCGACCCAGTTGCTGCAGGTCATCGGCCTGTTGCTTGCCGGCGGCGTGCTGCTGCTCTGGGTTTGCTGGAAGATGTGGCGCGAGCTGCGCGAGCAGGCGCATGCGAGGCATCTGGCGTTCAGCCATGGCGGCGGTGCGGATGGTGCGACCGTGCAGCGAAAGACCTTCGGTCAGGCTGCGGTGCAGATCGTCGCCGCCGACGTCTCGATGTCGCTGGACAACGTGCTCGCGGTCGCCGGCGCCGCGCGCGAGCATCCCTACATTCTCGTCTTCGGGCTGTTGCTGTCGGTCGCGATGATGGGCGTTGCCGCCGATCTGCTTGGCCGCGTGCTCCAGAAGCATCGCTGGGTCGCCTATGTCGGCCTTGCCATCATCATTTACGTCGCCTTCGAGATGATCTATCGGGGCTCGCTCGAGCTCGCGCCTGTCATCGCGAGTCTCTGAGGCGACACCTCTTTCCGCAATCCGGAGTAATTCATGACGTCCGAACCCAAAGCGCCCTCGGCGCAAGCCGCGCCGCCGCGCCTAGGCCTGTTCGCGCAGCTCATCTTTGGCTCGCGTTGGCTGCAAGTACCGCTCTATGTCGGCCTGATCGTCGCGCAGGCCGTCTATGTACTGCTGTTCCTGAAGGAGCTCTGGCATCTGGTCGCGCACTCGTTCGATGCCAGCGAGCAGCAGATCATGCTGGTCGTGCTCGGCCTGATCGACGTCGTCATGATCTCGAACCTTCTGATCATGGTGATCGTCGGTGGCTACGAGACCTTCGTGTCCCGCCTGAACCTGACCGGTCATCCCGACGAGCCGGAATGGCTCAGCCATGTCAACGCCAGCGTGCTCAAGATCAAGCTCGCGATGGCGATCATCGGCATCTCCTCGATCTCGTTGCTCCGGACCTTCATCGAGGCCGGCAATCTCGGCACCACGCGCAGCAATTTCACCGAGACCGGCGTGATGTGGCAGGTGCTGATCCACATGACCTTCATCGTCTCGGCGATCGGCATCGCCTGGGTCGACCGCCTCAGCGACAACGGCCATCGCAGGGAGGCCGGCCACGGCTGAGCTCGCGCGGCTAGCTCTTGGCCGGTTGACGGCCGAGGCCAAGGGCAGCTATCTGACGTCACGGCGAATCATGGTGATCAGCCGGACGGACTTCGGTGACTTTCGGTCGTAATCCTACACTGAGCCGTGCGCGGCGATGCAGTGTTCGAATTGCCGTCGAAGAGAGGATTTTGAGATGAAACTGAGCGCTCGCAACCAGCTTCCGGGCAAGGTCGTCGCGATCAACAAGGGCGCCACGACCGCTCACGTTAAGATCGAGCTCGCCTCGGGCGTGACGATGACATCGTCGATCACCAACGAGGCGGTGGACGATCTCGGCCTCAAGGTCGGCGATAGCGTGCATGCCGTGGTGAAGGCGTCCGACGTGATGATCGGCAAGTAGGCCTACTTGAACTCACAGATCGTCGCGTGCGGCATTGTCTGATCCGCACGCGGCGCTGTCACGCTTCGCCACCAGGCATCGAGTGGGGCACGGGCGCAATAGAGCTTCACGCTCATGCCGCCGGCGAACTTGATCCATTGATCGAACCGATCGCTCCCAACCGCGATCAGCACCGGGATATCGGCATCGAGCGCTTTGTCGACGAGATGGGCAAGTCCCTTGCCCTCGCGCTCCCGCTTCCCGAAGCGGTTGATGATGACGAGATCGGCGCCAAGAGAGAGCGCGTCCGCGATTCGCTCGCCGGCATTCTGGAGCCGCGCCAGATCGAGTCGGCAGCCTCGGGCGGCAGAATCGAAATCCTGCGCCAGGAGCAGTGTTTCTCCGCTGTGAAGCAGAATTGCCGATAGGCTCGAGTCGGCGCACTGTCCCGCCTGCATCATGCCGACCACGCGAACGCCGCGCGCATGCAGATCGCTGGCGAAGTTCCGCAAAACCGTGTCCGGATCCTGATGCGGCTCGTAGACGAGGGCGGCGAGGTCGCATTGCGCATCGAACATGGTCCGCCTCCGTCTTCAATAGTGGATGGGGCCGCGACGGTCGCCGCGGCCCCGGCTTTCGGATCAGGCCGCCGGCGGTCCGTTGATGATCTGAAGCTGGGTGAATTCGGCGAGGCCTTCCTCGGCGAATTCGGTGCCGATGCCCGACTGCTTGGCGCCGCCGAACGGGATGTGCGGGGCCATGTCGAGATGCTTGTTGATCCACACTGTGCCGGACTCGAGCTGCGTTGCCACCTCGTGCGCACGCTTGATGTCGGATGACCAGACCGAGGCGCCGAGGCCGTAGGTGGTGGCATTGGCGCGGCGGATCACATCGTCCTTGTCGGAATACTTGATCAACGGGAGCACGGGCCCGAACTGCTCCTCGTCGACCAGCTTCGAGCCTTCCTGGATGTCGCGCACGATGGTCGGCTCGATGAAATAGCCGGGACGGTCCATTGCGGCGCCGCCGGCAACCACCTTGCCGTTCTTGTGCGCATCCTCGAGGAACGCCTTCACTTTCTCGTACTGCATCTTGTTCTGGAGCGGCCCGAGCTTGGTGCCCTGCTTGGAGCCGTCGTCGACCACCGTGTTCTTGGCGATCGCAACCAGCTCGTTGCAAAGCTCGTCATAGACGGACTCATGGACATAGAGCCGCTTGATGGCGAGGCAGACCTGGCCGGAGTTCTGGAATGCGCCTTCGAAGATGCCGGGCGCGACCTTCTTCGGATCGACGTCGTCGAGCACGATACCGGCATCGTTGCCGCCGAGTTCCAGCGTGATGCGCTTGAGGGTCTGCGCCGCGCTCGCCATCACCTTCTGTCCGGTGGCCGTGGAGCCGGTGAAGGAGATTTTGCGAATATCAGGATGCTTGGTCATCTCGCCGCCGAGATCGTTGGCGTCGGTGATGAAGTTGAGCACGCCCTTCGGCACGACGTCCTTGATCAGCTCGGCAAAGCGCAGGGTCGCCAGCGGCGTGGTCGGCGCCGGTTTGACCACCAGCGTGTTGCCGGCGAGCAGGGCGGAGGGAAGCTTGAAGGCGAGAATCAGGAGCGGGTAGTTCCAGGGGATGATGGCGCCGACGACGCCGAGCGGGCGGCGATAGGCTTCGACCTTGCGGTCGCCGGAATTCTCGATCACCTTCATCGGCAATTCGAGCGAGCCGAGATAGCGGAAGAAGGCGGCCATGCCGAGCACTTCGCCGGTCGCATCCGCCAGCGGCTTGCCCTGTTCTGACGTGAGCAGGCGTGCCAGTTCGCCCGCATTGGCCTCGATGACGTCGGCCATCCCGATCACGACCTTGCGGCGATCCTCCATCGGCGTCGCGGCCCAGGTCGGGAAGGCGGCCTTCGCGGCGGCCACGGCCGTGTCGAGCTGGGACTTGGAGGCACGCGGGCACTGCGCCAGCACCTCTTCGGTCGCGGGATTAAGAACCGGCATCGTCATGTCGCCGGGCACCATCTTGCCGTCGATCAGAAGATTGAAGTCACTCATAGGCTTTGCGCTCCCTTGCAGAACGGGCCGTTCGGGCCTCGTTATATCGAATTATATATCACGCCTTCCTCGGGTCGGCCATGGCAGCGGATTCGATCAATTCCAGAAAAGCGAGCTGGACGCGGGTGGACTTATCGATATATCGTGATGGATATAGCGAGGTGCGAGGCCCGGGATCGGCGATGGAAATCAAGGTGAGGCAGCTCACGACCTGCGAGGTCGCGGCCGACGGCGGTGCGATCTCGCTGGGGTTCGAGGATATGACGGGCAGCTCCGCCGCCGTCAGTGTCTCGCTCAACCAGGTCGGCGCGCTGATCATGACGCTTCCGGGCCTGCTCGAGGCGGCGCTGAAGGCGCGCTATGGCGACCAGAGCCTGCGCTACGCCTATCCGCTGGCGTCCTGGGCGATCGAGCAGTCGACAGACACATCCCAGCGCATCATCACGCTGCAGACCGAGAACGGCTTCAAGGTGCGGTTCTCGATCCCGAAAGCCGAGCAGGGTCTTCTGGGCGAAGCCCTGACCCAATCGATGCCCGAAATGACGGTGCGGCCGAACTAGGTCACGACTTTCGGGAGCGGCCGATGTCGCTCTTTAGCGCTTCCAGCTCCTTGTGCACGGCGCGCGCTGCGTCGCGCTCGATCTTGCGGTAGCGCGCGACGAGTTTTTCGCCGAACGGCGTCAGCATCGCGCCGCCGCCGCCCTTGCCACCGGCCTGCGGCTCCACGACGGGATGTCCGCAGATGCGGTTGATCTCGTCGACGAGATCCCATGCCCGCTTGTAGGACATATCCATCGCGCGCCCGGCCGCCGAGATCGAGCCGTGCTCGCGGATCTGCTCCAGAAGCTCGATCTTGCCGGGCCCGATCCGATCCTCGCCGTCGAGGTCGATGCGAAGGCTCAGCTGGGGCAGCGATTTGGCGCTCGCGCGCGACATGACGAGTCTCTCGGATTCTGCTTCGCAACATTGCCACTCTTGCCCGTCGCGGACAAGGCGGCCGCGCCATGCGGCCATCACCGCACGGCGTGCATCTCCAGAAACGCTTTCACGCCGGTCACGGTGCCAGTGTCCGACGGCACGTAACCGGGCAGGGTGGCGATGGCGGCGCGGAAATCGGCGCTGCGGATGATTTCGAGGATGCGCTGCATCGGCCCCGTCTCGAGGAAGGCGCGCTTGCAGACGAAGAAATAGTCCTCGGTGAGGATGCGGATGAAGTCGAGGCCGAAATGCCGGGCGGCGGCTTCGACACCGAAGCTCGCATCCGCCATGCCGCTCGCGACATAGGCCGCGACCGCGGCATGGGTGAACTCGATCTGCTGCGCGCCGTTGATCCTGCTCTCGTCGATGCCGTGAGCTGCGAGCAACTGATCGAACAAGAGGCGCGTGCCGGAATCATGGTCGCGGTTGACGAAGCGGACGTTTGGCCTGCTGAGATCATCGAGCGATGCGATGCGCTGCGGATTGCCGCGCGCGACCATCAGGCCCATCTCGCGGGTGACGAAGCTGATGATGCGATCCTCGCGCGGATCGAGCCATTCGCGCGCGGCCTTGATGCCTTGCGCGCGCAGCGCGCCGTGCGGCAGATGCAGACCGGAGAGGTCGCAGGCGCCTTGCGCGAGCGAGACCAGCGAATGCTGGTTGCTGACATAGCGGAGGTCGACGCCGATGCCGGGTTCGCGGTCGAGGAATTCGCGCAGCTTGGCCACCGCAAAGCCGTGGCTGGCGTGGACGCGGATCACGGACGGGCGCTGTTCGAGGAACGGCTTGATCTCGCTGGCGAGTTCTTGTGCGAGGTTTTCGAGCTGCGGCCCGAGCCGCGCCTGCATGCGCTCGCCGGCCCACACCAGGCGCTCGCCGAACGGCGTGAGCTTCGAGCCCTTGCCGCGCTGGGTTTCGACCAGCGGGGTGCCGAAGAACTCCGACCATTGCTCGATCAGATTCCAGACGTGCCGGTAGGAGAGGTGCGCATCGCTGGCGGCGCTGGTGATCTTTCCGGTCTTCCGGATCTCGTTGAGGACGCCGAGCATGATGACGGCGGTGCGCGGGCTGCCCTCCCGGCGAAACCGCCAGACGGCCTCGATCTCGATCTGAAGCATCTGTTGTCCTTATGAACTTGGCTTCATATATGGGGAGCCCATTTGCAAACCATATCATATTTACTACAGCCAATAGCTGCCTAGTCTGGCATACCAGATCAGGAGGAAATATGATGTCTGTTGCATATGACTTTGCGCATTCGCCGGCCAGCGAGTTCATGGCGCGGCCGCAGCATCTGCTCATCGACGGCCGCCGCGTCCCCGCCAGCTCCGGCCGCACCTTCAAGTCCCTCAATCCTGCCACCGGGCAGGTGATCGCTACCATCGCCGAGGGGGGCGAGGCCGACGTTGAGCTTGCCGTGGCCGCCGCCCGCCGCGCGTTCGAAGGCCCGTGGCGCACCATGCGCGCCTCCGAGCGCGGCCAGATCCTGCTGCGCTGGGCGGATCTGCTCAAGCGCAACGCCGAGGAGATCATTGAGCTGGAGTCGATCGATGCCGGCAAGCCGATCGCCGCGACCACGCGCCAGGACTTTCCGGCCGCCGTCGACACGCTGGTCTACTACGCCGGCTGGGCCGACAAGATCAGTGGCGACGTCGTGCCGGTGCGCGAGGACGCGCTGACCTATACCGTGCGCGAGCCGGTCGGCGTGGTCGCGGCGATCGTGCCGTGGAATTTCCCGCTGATGATCGGGATGTGGAAGCTCGCGCCGGCGCTCGCCTGCGGCTGCACCATCGTCATGAAGCCGGCCGAGCTGACCTCGCTGTCGGCGCTGCGTATCGCCGAGCTCGCGCTCGAAGCCGGCCTGCCGGCGGGCGTGTTCAACGTGGTGACGGGACCCGGCCGCGTCGTCGGCGACGCGCTGGTCAATCACCCTGATGTCGACAAGGTCACGTTCACCGGCTCGCCCGGCGTGGGGCGCGGAATCATGAAGGGCGCGGCCGGCAACTTCAAGCGCGTCTCGCTCGAGCTCGGCGGCAAGTCGGCCAACGTGATTTTCGACGACGCCGATCTCGAAGCCGCCAGCAAGGCTGCGGCCTCCGGCATCTTCTTCAATGCGGGCCAGGTCTGCTCGGCCGGCTCTCGCGTGTTGGTGCAGGAAAAGGCCTATGACGAAGTCGTCGAGCGGCTCGCGGCGCGCGCGAAGTCGATCCGGATCGGCGATCCGCTCGATCGCAAGACGGCACTCGGTCCTGTCATCTCCGAGAAGCAGATGAAATCGATCCTCGATTATGTCGACATCGGCCAGAAGGAGGGGGCGAGGCTCGTCACCGGCGGGACACGGGTCGGGGAGCGCGGTTATTTCGTCACCCCGACCGTGTTCGCCGATGTCGCCCACGAGATGCGCATCTCGCAGGAGGAGATCTTTGGGCCTGTCGTGAGCGTCATCAAGTTCAGGGACGAAGCCGATGCGCTTCGTATCGCCAATGGCACGGCCTATAGCCTCGCCGCCGGCGTCTGGAGCCGCGACCTCGGCAAGTTGCAGCGCTTCGCCAAGCGGGCGCGCGCCGGCACGGTCTGGATGAACACCTATGGCTATACCGACGTGCGTCTGCCCTGGGGCGGCGAGCGCGACTCCGGCCTCGGCCGCGAGCACGGTACCGCCGCATTCGACAATTTCACCGAGCCCAAGGCCGTGTGGATGAACTTAGCCATCTGATTTGGCCGTCCGATAACCTCCCGAGCGGCCAATCCTGAGCCCGCCTGATCGTCCGATCCGGCGGGCTCTTTTTGAGATCGATAAAATTGTCTGCAATCCGCTCAGCCGCGGCAAACCCTGCGGACAAGAAGCGTGGTGCCTTAAACCAGACCTTTGGAACCGACCTGCATCCTGCCGGCAAAAGGGCAGGGCTATCGGCATGTCAATTCTAAGGGAGATCGTTGCAGCGGTCGCGGGAGTCTACGCGCTCCTGGTCGTTTGCGATGCATTGTTCGGGGTCGGCGAAATGCGCTTCGACGACGCCTATTACCGCGCCAACTTCTATGCGCCGCGGCCGAAGGAATTTCGCTTTGCGAGCGACACACCGCCGGCGGTCCGCGTCAGCGACGCGTTCGCGCGGTTTGCGCCGAGCGATGCAAAGCCGAACAAGCGTTATTCGTCGCTGACGACGATCATCCGTTAAGGCCTGGCCTCGCTAATCGGCTGTCCGCCTGACGCCCGGCTTACCGGCAGCATCGGCCGAGGAGCGGATGGCCTCCGAGGTCGCAGATGGGACATCTGCGGACTCATGCCGGAGCAACGAGGACATCCGGATTGAGTGCAACCAAGTCGGCGACGGAGGCTGGTAGTCGATCCAGGGGTTGGGAAAAGCGATACTCGATCACCAGATTTTTCCCTCCACCCAGCCGAGACTTCGCAGCGTATCAACGAACACACGCTCGGCTTGGTTTAGGGCCCGCCCGCTCCCATCACCTATGGCAAGAAAGCCAAGTCGACGGCGAGCTCCCTGCGCCCACGAGCGCCTTCGCGAAACGAGCAGTGCCGCAGTAGCCGCTATGAACTCCCGCCGCTTCATCGGATCCTCATCGCAGCTTGAGGACGAGGTGACGCAGCGTATCACGCATCGATGGTCGTCGCACCCGCTGAGGCGGCAATTGCTGCGTCGCATCGTGCAAGACGGCTACGGGTCAAAGGCCGAAAGTCCCGCTCAGAGCAAATCTGGTCTGCACTACCGCAGATGGCAGACAACGATTTCGGCCGTGAGGATTTCTCAGTCGGGCCAAGAGGCGAAATTGACCCCGCGTCACGCGAAAAAGTAAAGCCCTGCCGATGAAGTGACCGGCACGTTGAACCTTCGCGCGGTTCCGATGACCCACGCTCGTGGGCAGGGAAACGGAGGTTTCCATGACCAGTTCCAATGGACGCCAGGTGCATCTTTATCGGTTGATGGTAGCGCGCACGTTGGGATTGTGTGCGGTCACATCTTTCGGCATCAACACAGCCCATTCACATGACCTGATGCGACCAGAACTGAACGCTTGGTTCAAAAGTCTCAAGAACAAAGCAGGTGAGCCGTGCTGTGATGGAGGGGACGGCCAATATGCGGAGGCCGAGTGGGATACGGCAAAGAATGGCTATAGAGTCCTTCTGAAAAATCCGCAGCGGCCAAGCGAACGCGGTCAATGGTTTGACGTGCCAAACTCTGTCGTGCTCAACCGGCAGAACCTCAGCGGCAGGGCGATGGTTTGGTGGTGGCCATCCTATGCCGATGGAAGAATGACTCCTTTGTGGCGCTGCTTCATTCCCGGACCGGAGGGATAATCTTCCCTTGGCAAACATAGCATCCTTAAGTCCGCCATGAGCCCATTAGCGCCGCTTGGAAGGTCGGCCGGTGCTTCCGGTCTACCCCCACGAGCCGACAACGGAGGACGCCGCCCGAACCTCGCCTTCGGGCCAAAAGGCGAATTACTCCGGTGATAAGCGCAAGGATTTCCGGCCCAGGCATTATATGCGCCGTCGCTCTCTCCCATTTGTCAACGTGGCTGACGTAAGGACAAGGAGGGCAAGCCATCTCCGTTGGGTGGCTTGGCGATGCACGTATTCGAACGCCAAGCCGACGGCGCGCTCAAATTGAGGCTGCAAACATTCAACTAAAGCGGTCGAAGCTTCATCGGTCCGGTGAGGCGGCAGCCTCACCGGACACCAAGGGCTACTTGTCCCGGTGCACATGTATGCCCCTCCGGTTGAAGGCCGCAGCTTGGGTGCGTTGGACTCTCGCTTATTCGGTGGGAACGGCCAAAGACAGTCTCTACAAAAATTCAGGTTCTGCTCGTGAGCAACTTCACTCCAGCTATTGTGAAGAAGACACCCAATGCAGCGTCGATTCCCCTGCGAGCGCGACGGTACAAGATGATCACACGCTCGGTGGAGAAGGCTAGAGCATAGGCGACATGCCCTATAACCGACAGGATCGTCGTACCGACCACGATAGTTAGCGCTGTTGACGCCGGCGCAGAATGGGAGAGACCAAGCGACATGATCGCGATCCATGTCAGGGCGGCCTTCGGGTTTGTCATCTGGATGATAAGACCGCGAAGAAAAAATGCGATGAGGCTCCGTGCCGCTAACTGTGGCGGGTCCGGTATCGGCTTCGCAGAGGCCGCTGAGCAGAATGCTTTGTACGCCAGCCAGAGAAGGTAGAGTCCCCCGACAATCTTGATGACGGTCAACACTGAGGCATATGCGGCGATCAGCGCCGTCAAACCGATTGCTGTCATGGACGCCCAGAGAAACGACCCGGCCGAGATACCTGTCGCCAAAGCGACGCCTGCCCTGCGGCTGACTGCCATTGAAGTGCCGATGACAGAAAGGATGTTGGGACCAGGACTAAACATACCAAGTGCAAAGGCACCAAAGGCAAGTCCGACCTCCGGCAAGTGCTCCATATCGATTATTCCTATGTCTGCCTCGGTGCCGCAGAGCCACGGGCTGCGCCGAGACTCGTAAGATTTCGCATTTTGCATGCCTACGATAGGCTTTGCCACGATAACCTTTGTGGAACGCGCCGCTCCCATGCCGCTTGAGCGGAGATTGGTGCTGTCGCTGGCTTCGAGTTCCAAGGCAGAAGCTCGTCAAGCCGATGGGCCGGATGAGTGGCGATGTGGGCAAGGACATCGGCCAGCCACGCCTGCGGGTCGATGCCGTTCATTTTCGCCGTGACGATCGAGCCGGACATGGCTGCGGCGCAGCCATGTCCAGGTTGGGTCACAAGCTGCAGATCACGCTCAAGGTGGTCGACTTCCGCTTTACGCGGTGAGCCGACATTTATGGGTACACGCCCTGATTCAAGGCGCATGCCGGCAGCCCCGCGGCCTCATGCTTGGCCGCTTTCGCGTCGATGAAGACGCGGCAGCGCGTCGGGAATCGCGCCTCCACGGAAAACCCGAGCCGCCGCCGGCAGGATCTCTACAAGACCTGGTGTGGGCCGACGGGCAAAACATGCCAGCGGTGGGGCAACCCACATCATCAAAAATATTCCACTTTACCGAAATTCGGAAATCGCGTATGTGTCGCTGCATCCCGGCCCAACGAAGAGGGGCGTATCGCGATCGTCACGAACGCGGGCCGGGCGGCGGTGGACGTGGGTCACATCGGC